>NZ_JARUWZ010000002.1:0-313759 GCF_030433775.1 Erwinia sp. PsM31 | reverse complement strand
GTTCGCTTACCTGTACGGATTGCTGTTCAGCTGCCTGCACGGGCTGGCTTTCGGTTATCTGCACGGCGTCGTCAGCAGACGCTTTCGCGGCCGCCGCTTTCTTCGCTTTGGCGCGGGCGATAGCGGCCTCAACGGCTGCCTTACGCGGATCGACCGGTGCGGCTTCCGGCTGTTCGCTTACCTGTACGGATTGCTGTTCAGCTGCCTGCACGGGCTGGCTTTCGGTCGTCTGCACGGCGTCGTCAGCAGAGGCTTTCGCGGCCGCTGCTTTCTTCGCTTTGGCGCGGGCAATTGCGGCCTCAACGGCTGCCTTACGCGGATCGACCGACGCGGCTTCCGGCTGTTCGTTTACCTGTACGGATTGCTGTTCAGCTGCCTGCACGGGCTGGCTTTCGGTTACCTGCACGGCGTCGTCAGCAGAGGCTTTCGCGGCTGCCGCTTTCTTCGCTTTGGCACGAGCAACTGCCGCCTCAACCGCTGCCTTGCGCGGATCGACCGACGCGGCGGCTGCCTGCACGGGTTGCGCCTGGGCTGCCGCTTCGCCTTCCGTCGTCGCTTTTTTCGCTTTGGCACGCGCGATAGCCGCTTCGACCGCTGCCTTACGCGGATCGCCTGCCTGACGCGTTGCCGGCTCGGTCTCGGACTGCTTTTCAGCCTGCTGCGCGCGCGCCTGCGCTTTCCGCGCTTCACGCTGCGCTACGGCCGCCGCAGTTTCCGCAGCCAATGCGTCTTCGCTGGTTGTCGTCTGCTTCGCTTTCACCCGCTCCAGCGCCGCTTCGACCTCGCCGCGATCCCGCTGGCTAACGGTGCGTTTTGCCTGCTGATGACGGTTTTCACGCGCCAGCTTTTCACGTTCCAGACGGGCCTGGCGTGCTTCAAAGCGCGCTTTTGCCTGCGCGGTGCGCTCCGCTTCCAGATCGATAGCGCGGATCTCCGCTTTTTCCTGGCGGTAATACTGCACCAGCGGAATATTGCTGGGGCAGACATAGGCGCAGGCGCCGCACTCAATGCAGTCGTCAATATTGTGCTCGCGCGCCTTATCGTGGTCGCCGCCCCGGCTGTACCAGTAAAGCTGCTGCGGCAGCAGGGCCGCCGGGCAGGCGTCCGCACAGGCGCTACAGCGAATGCAGGATTTTTCCTCTTCGCTATCGCCCATCTCGCTGGCGGAAGGGGCCAGGATGCAGTTGGTGATTTTCACCACCGGCACGTCCAGCGTCGGCAGCGTAAAGCCCATCAGCGGGCCGCCCATCACCACCATCTGGCCGGGGCCCGGCGTAAAGTCGGCCTGCTGTAACAGATGGCTGATGGGCGTGCCGATGCGTCCCCAGACGTTGCCTGGGCGCTTAACGGCTTCACCGGTCAGGGTCACCACGCGCTCGGTTAGCGGTTCGCCGTCGATAATGGCGCGTTTAACCGCCCAGGCGGTGCCGACGTTCTGCATCAGCACGCCGATATCGGTGGAGCGGCCGCCGTGCGGCACCTCCAGCCCGGTCAGAATTTTAGTGAGCTGCTTAGCGCCACCGGAAGGATATTTGGTCGGGATAACCCGGATCTGCATATCCGTCGCGCCGCCCAGCGCTTTTTTCAGCGCGGCGATCGCTTCCGGCTTGTTGTCTTCGATGCCGATCAGCACGCGCTCGGCCTGCAAGACCCAGCCCAGGATGCGGCTGCCTTCGATGACCTCGTCCGCGCAGTCCTGCATCAGACGGTCATCGGCGGTGATATAGGGTTCGCACTCGGCCGCATTGATAATCAACGTTTTTACGCCGCGCAGCCCGCCTCTCAGCTTGGCAGCGGTAGGAAAGCCCGCGCCGCCAAGCCCGGCCACGCCGGCCTGATGAATACGCTCGACTATCGCCGCGCGCTCATGCTGGCGATAGTCGGCCAGCGGATTTTTTTCAATCCAGCGATCTTCGCCGTCCGGCGTGATAAAAATGCACATTTCCGCCAGCGCGGAAGGGTGCGCCGTCATATGAGGCGCAATATCGTCCACGGTGCCCGAAGTCGGCGCGTGTACCGGCAGCATCCGACCACGGCCAAACGTCAACGGCTGACCGCGCAGCACTTTATCACCCGGCTTCACCAGCATTTCGCCCTCGTGGCCGATATGCTGCTTAAGAGGAATAATAAAGTGGGAAGGCAGCGGCAGCTGGCGCAGCGGCGTGCGGCTGGACTGGGTTTTCATTTCCGGCGGATGAATACCGCCCTGAAAATCCCACAGCTTCTCTTTTTTAAACAGCTTGAACAGGTTACGCATGGCTTTCCACAGAAATGACTTTGACCGGGATAGTTTGCAGATCCCACTTCCAGTTTGCCGTTGTGGTGGCGACCGGACGCATCTCGATGCAGTCAGTCGGGCAGGGCGCGACGCAGAGATCGCAGCCCGTGCAGACATCGCTCAGCACGGTATGCATGGCGCGCGTGGCGCCGACTATGGCATCGACAGGGCAGGCCTGGATGCATTTGGTGCAGCCGATACAGTTTGCTTCGTCAATCCACGCGACTTTGCGCTCGGGTTCCCGCGCCGCTTCGTCGCCCAGCGGCTGTGGCTCGACGTTCAGCAGCGCGGCCAGCTTGAGCATGGTCTGTTCGCCGCCGGGCGCGCACTTGTTGATCTGCTCGCCGTTGTTGCCTACCGCATCCGCATAGGGGCGACAGCCGGGATAGCCGCACTGTCCGCACTGGCTTTGCGGCAAAATAGCGTCGATCTGCTCGACGATAGGATCTTCTTCAACTTTAAATCGGCGCGAGGCATAGCCCAGCAGGCCGCCGAAAATCAGGCCCAGCACGCTTAATACCGCCACCGCAATCCATACTGCACTCATCAGAATTTCACCAGACCGCTAAAGCCCATAAATGCCAGCGCCATCAGACCTGCGGTCACCAGCGCGATAGAGGAGCCTTTAAAAGGCGCAGGCACGTCGGCCAGCACCAGCCGCTCGCGGATACCGGCAAACAGCACCATCACCAGCGAAAAGCCGATCGAGGCGCTGAAGCCGTACAGCGCGGCCTGTAAAAAGGTATGGTTCAGGTTGACGCTCAGCAGCGGCACGCCAAGCACCGCGCAGTTAGTGGTAATCAGCGGCAGAAAAATGCCCAGCAGCCTGTAGAGATCCGGGCTGGTTTTACGCACCACCATTTCGGTGAACTGCACCACTACCGCGATCACCAGGATATAGGCCATGGTGCGCAGATAAACCAGATCCAGCGGCAGCAGGATCAGATGATTCACCAGCCATGCGCAGATCGAGGCCAGGGTGATCACAAAAGTCGTGGCGAGTCCCATGCCAATCGCCGTTTCCAGTTTTTTGGAAACGCCCATAAAGGGACAGAGGCCGAGAAACTTCACCAGGACGAAGTTATTCACCAGCACTGTGCCAATAAAAAGAAGCAGGTAGTCGGTCATTTTTACGCCTGAGAAAAAATAAAAGCGGCTTATTATCGGTCATTCGCGGCCGGACAACAACATCAGCGCGCCGTAGAGCAGCAACGACCGCACGGAGGATTAAATTATTGCCCGTTTTTTCGACACCGAATGCGCCAGAAAGCGTGATTAAAGCGTGCAGTATAGCGGAAGGTGGCAGGCCGACCGTCAACGTAGCCTGTCAGAGATAAAAAAAACCGGGCGTTGCTCAGGCGAGCGGCAACGGCAGCCCGCCTTGATACAGGTTCAGGTTATAAAAACGCTGAGGATGGTACAGCGCGCCCGCGGGGGGAAGAGCTGCAGACTGGAGCAGGTAACAGGATCAGAACGGAAAACCTAAACGACATAATGCCAGACGGATTTGGGTACGCAGCCGAGATCGAACAGACGTCCACCCGAAGCCAGTTCAGCACGACGATGATCGGCGGCGCGATACATATCCATAATCTCTTTATTATCGGTCAGAGAATAGTTGAGATGATCAAACAGCTTCTCCAGGGTATCCGGAGAGCTTACTTTACGAAATTTTAACAGATAGTCTTGAACTGTCATGGTTGCCGTTATGATAAGAAATGAGGAGTTTTAAGTATATGACCAGGCAAGGCGCTGTCTATAGTAGAAAATGCATATTCACAGTAAATTCAGAATAAAGAGTAAGGCATTTCCGCATCCTGCCGCCGTGATTGTCGACTTTAATTAGCATTTGCCCGACTCTTGTTAATAAATGTTATCAGTGTTAATAACTGGATCCAACGGGATGTGGTATTGCTCACAAAATAACGTTTTGCTCTTGCTACAGGCTATTAACGTAAGTCGGCAGATACGGTGCTTCTCTTTGTAATCGCTTTCATGAAGCAGACGGATAAGCGCTTATCTTTATTACACTTATTTAACAATGACTTTTCCGCCTTGACGTATATTTTATCCATATTCCTTTCTTCACTGAAAATCCCTGCCGTTTTGCCCCGCCTTAATTGCTGAATTTTGTGAGCATTGTCGTAAATGTTTTTTTCTGGCTGAGCCACCCTTAAGCGGCAATCACACCCGGATAATGACCCCCGTCAGAGGAACAAACCTATGTGGAAACGTTTACTTTTAACCACGCTGATTGGCGCGGCGCTGAGCGGTAACGCGCTGGCAGAAAACCTAACGGTTGGCTTTTCTCAGGTTGGCTCCGAATCGGGCTGGCGAGCGGCGGAAACCAGCATGGCCAAAAGCGAAGCGCAAAAACGCGGCATCACGCTGAAAATTGCCGACGGACAGCAAAAGCAGGAGAACCAAATCAAGGCGGTGCGCTCGTTTATCGCGCAGGGCGTGGACGCCATCTTTATCGCGCCCGTGGTACAAACAGGGTGGGAACCGGTGCTTGAGGAAGCTAAAGACGCCAAAATCCCCGTGTTCCTGCTGGATCGCGCTATCGTGGTAAAAGATAAATCGCTCTATATGTCCGTCGTCACGGCGGATAACGTGCTGGAAGGCAAGCTGATTGGCGACTGGCTGGTCAAAGAGCTGGCCGGTAAACCCTGTAATGTTGTGGAGCTACAGGGCACCGTCGGCGCCAGCGTGGCGATAGATCGCAAAAAAGGCTTTGCCGAAGCCATTGCTAACGCGCCCGGCATTAAAATTGTGCGCTCGCAGTCCGGAGACTTTACCCGCAGCAAAGGTAAAGAAGTCATGGAGAGCTTTATTAAAGCGGAAAACAACGGCAAGAACATCTGCATGGTTTACGCCCACAATGACGATATGGCGATTGGTGCCATTCAGGCCATTAAAGAAGCCGGCCTTAAGCCGGGCAAAGATATTCTGACCGGCTCGATTGATGGCGTGCCGGATATTTACAAGGCGATGCTGGCAGGCGAGGCTAACGCTAACGTCGAGCTGACGCCTGATATGGCCGGCCCGGCATTCGACGCGCTGGAGAAATTCCGCAAGAACGGCGCCCAGCCGCCAAAAATTATCAAAACCGAATCGAGGCTCTTTTTGCCAGCCGACGCCCAGGCCCAGCTGGATAAGAAAAAAGGAATGGGTTACTGACACCTTTGCCGTCCGCTCGTCGGACGGCGCTGCTTTCGAGGCCAGCCATGACCAGCTCATCGCAAACATTGCCGCTGCTCAGCATCAGCGGACTGAGTAAAAGTTTTCCCGGCGTCAAAGCGCTGGCAGGCGTTTCTTTCGATCTACAGGGCGGTGAAATCATGGCGCTGCTGGGCGAGAACGGCGCGGGTAAATCCACCCTGATTAAAGTGTTGACCGGCGTTTACCGGCGCGATGCGGGCACCGTTACGCTGGCGGGCCAGGCTATCGATCCGCGCAGCACGGCGGAGGCCCAGCAGGCGGGGATAGGTACCGTCTATCAGGAGGTCAATCTGTTGCCCAACATGTCGGTCGCGGACAACCTGTTTATCGGGCGCGAACCGCGTCGGCTGGGGATGATCGATCGCCGCCGCATGAATAAAGAGGCGCGAACGCTGCTGCACAATTACGGCTTTGAGCTGGACGTGACGCGCCCGCTTGGCCACTATTCGGTTGCGATGCAGCAGATTATCGCTATCTGCCGCGCGGTCGATCTCTCCGCACAGGTGCTGATCCTGGATGAGCCAACGGCCAGCCTGGACGCCAGCGAAGTGACGATGCTGTTTACGCTGATGAACCAGCTGCGCGCGCGCGGCATGGGGCTGATTTTCGTTACCCATTTTCTGGACCAGGTATACAAAATTTGCGATCGCATCACCGTGCTGCGCAACGGCCAGTTTGTTGCTACGCGAGAAACGCACGCGCTGCCGCAAATCGAGCTGATTAAGCTGATGCTGGGGCGCGAACTGCTGGAAACCGCCCTTCAACGCGCGGGCAGCACCTTAAAAAGCCATCAGCCGGTGGTGGAGTTCAAAGATTACGGCAGGAAAGGGACGATAGAGCCCTTCAGCCTTAGCGTTCGTCCCGGCGAGGCCGTTGGCCTTGCCGGTCTGCTGGGCTCCGGACGCACGGAAACCGCAGAGCTGCTGTTCGGCATTAAAAGCGCCGACAGCGGCAGCGCCTTCATCAGAGGAAAACCTCGCTCTATCCGCACGCCCGCGCAGGCCTCGCGCGCGGGGATCGGCTTCTGTCCCGAAGATCGCAAAACCGACGGCATTATCGGCGCGGCCTCCGTGCGGGAAAATATCATTCTGGCGCTACAGGCCCAACGCGGCTGGCTCAGACCTATCGCCAGGCGCGAGCAGCAGCAGATAGCCGAACGCTATATCAAAAGCTTAGGCATTCGGACGCCGCATGCCGAACAGCCGGTGGAGCTGCTGTCCGGCGGCAATCAGCAAAAGGTGCTGCTCTCCCGCTGGCTGGTGACCAAACCGCAGTTTCTGATCCTGGACGAGCCGACGCGCGGCATTGACGTTGGCGCGCACGCGGAGATTATCCGGCTAATCGAAACGCTTTGCGCGGATGGCCTGGCGCTGCTGGTTATCTCTTCTGAACTGGAGGAACTGGTCGGCTATGCGGACAGGGTGATTATCCTGCGGGATCGCCGACAGGTTGCGGAGATCCCGCTGGAGGATCTCTCCGTCACCGCTGTGGTTAAGGCGATAGCCGCCGGAGGAACCCATGCTTGAGACAAGGCTGATGAAAAAAACCGCTTCGGGACGGAAACTTCCGCCGGGGATGCCGCAGCTCGCCGCGCTGATCCTGGTGCTGCTGGCGGACAGCCTGGTGGCAAACAACTTCTTTGCCGTGCATCTTCAGGACGGGCGGCTGTTCGGCAGCCCGATTGATATTCTTAATCGGGCCGCGCCGGTAGCGCTGCTTTCAATCGGCATGACGCTGGTGATTGCCACCGGCGGCATCGACCTGTCGGTAGGCGCGGTGATGGCGATTGCCGGTGCCACGGCGGCCACGCTGACCGTTTCCGGACACAGCCTGCCGGTCATCGTGCTCGCCTCGCTGGGCAGCGGGCTGCTGTGCGGCTTGTGGAACGGCGTGCTGGTGGCGCTGTTAAAAATCCAGCCTTTTGTGGCGACGCTGATTTTAATGGTGGCCGGGCGCGGCGTTGCCCAGCTGATTACCCAGGGGCAAATCGTCACCTTTAACAGCGACTCGCTGGCGCAGTTGGGCAGCGGCACGCTGTTGCTGCTGCCGGTGCCGGTATGGATAACCCTGGTCGTGGCCCTGCTGGTCTGGCTGCTGGCAAGAAAAACCGCGCTGGGCATGTTTATCGAAGCGGTGGGGATTAACCTGCGCGCCGCGCGCAACGCCGGGGTCAACGGCTGGGCGGTGGTGATGACAACCTATATCATCAGCGGACTGTGTGCCGCCGTGGCGGGGCTGATTGTCGCGGCGGATATTCGCGGCGCGGACGCCAACAATGCCGGGCTGTGGCTGGAGCTGGACGCTATCCTCGCCGTGGTTATCGGCGGCGCTTCGCTGCTGGGCGGCCGGTTTAACCTGCTGCTGTCGCTGCTGGGCGCGCTGACTATTCAGGCCATGAATACCGGCATTCTGCTTTCCGGCTTTCCGCCGGAGCTGAACCAGGTGGTCAAGGCCGTGGTGGTGATGGCAGTGCTGCTGCTGCAATCGCCCGCCTTTCTGCAACTGTTTAAGCGAGGTCGCCGTGATTAAACGCTATTTGCCGTTAATGATTACGCTGCTGGTGTTTGTGGCGGGCTACCTGTTCTGCCTGGCGCAGTATCCCGGCTTCGCCTCCACCCGCGTGATCGCCAATATCCTGACCGATAACGCCTTTTTAGGGATTATCGCCGTTGGCATGACCTTTGTGATCCTCTCCGGCGGCATCGATCTGTCGCCGGGCGCGGTGATCGCTTTTACCGGCGTTTTTCTGGCGCGGGCCATTGGCGATTTTCATCTCGATCCCTGGCTGGCGTTTGCGCTGGTGATGGTGCTTGGCTCGGCATTCGGCGCGCTGATGGGCTGGCTGATCGACGCGCTGAAAATGCCTGCTTTTATTATCACGCTGGCTGGCATGTTTTTTCTGCGCGGCAGCAGCTATCTGGTGTCGGAAAGCTCTATCCCCATCGATCATCCGCTGTACGGCACGCTCTCTTCGCTGGCCTGGAAAATTCCCGGCGGCGGGCGGCTCAGCCTGCTGGCGCTGATTATGCTGGTGGTGGTCGCGGCGGGGATCCTGCTGGCGCACCGTACGCGCTTTGGCAACGAAGTCTATGCTATTGGCGGTAATATCACCTCCGCGCGCCTGATGGGCATCGGCACGCGCAGCGCTACCGTACGTATCTATATGCTCTCTTCCGCGCTGGCGACGCTGGCGGGCATCGTGTTTTCGATCTATACCTCGGCCGGTTACGCGCTGGCGGGCATGGGCGTAGAACTGGACGCCATCGCGTCGGTGGTGATCGGCGGCACGCTGCTCTCCGGCGGCGTCGGCACGGTGCTCGGCACGCTCTTTGGCGTGCTGATCCAGGGGTTAATCCAGACCTGGATTAACTTTGACGGTACGCTCAGCTCATGGTGGACCAAAATCGCCATTGGCATCCTGCTGTTTGCTTTTATCGCGCTGCAAAGGCTGCTGACGGCAGTCTGGGATCGCCAGCAGAATGCGCCGGTGAAGCGTCTGAGCTGACTCGACTATTTTTTGCCGAAGAGGTAAACCGCACTGATTTATCGTGATTGTAATCACAGTATGCCCCGTCGGCAGTTGTGGGAACGACCGTCGCGGGCTTAGTGTCATCCACGGCAGGGCGTAACCGCAGGGCGGGCGAAACCTGAAAAAAGAGCGTGAAATATTCCGCTTTTTTTTCAGGTTTTTTTTCGCCTGTTAGTCAGGGAAGGCATCGCAGCAGCACGCGTGATAACGCACCAGGAGGGGGTATGCACAACCGAATTTCAGCAGCGTTATGCCCGGGGCAGGCACATCAATAATTTTTTCCAGACCAACGGCGTCAATCTTAACGACGACTGGGCGCGCTTTTTCAAACGGCACCGCTTTCTGGTGGGGCTTTCGCTGGATGGCGACAGCATCACGCACGACCGTTACCGGCGTTCGCGTGCGGGCAAAGGCACCTTTAACGAGGTAATGGCCGGGCTGGCCTGCCTGAAACGTCACCATGTCGACTTTAACACGCTAACGGTAGTCAACGCCGATAACGTCGACAGGCCAAAGGAGATTTACCATTTTTTGCGCCGCGCAGGCAGCCGCTATATGCAGTTTATTCCGCTGGTGGAGCGGCGAGCGTCCGAGCCGGACGCCAGCGGCCTGACGCTGGTCACGCCGGATTTCAAAGGCGACTGCCGGGTCGCGCCCTGGTCCGTACCCGCGCTGGCTTACGGCCGCTTTCTTAACGCGATTTTCGACCACTGGGCGCAGCACGATATCGGCGCAATTTTTGTGATGAACTTTGAACAGACGCTGGCGAAGCTGGTCGGCCAGCCCGGCATCTGCGTACAGAGCGAAACCAGTATTATTCCCTACAACGAGCGCACCAGTCAGGGCGTGGTGTTCCGTTATCGGGAAGGCGGAAAGAAAATGGCCGATTTTCCGGCGGAGTGGCTGCGTGGTGACAATCCCCGGGACAAATACGACGGCGTGCTGCCGGACCAGTATCAGAAAGAGAAAGCAGACGAGCAGGTGTTCGCCTCTTTTGAAAAAACGGAGGCGCTGATCCACCAAATGCTCCAGCAGCCAGCCCGATAGCGGCGGGGAGCCCGTCCGGCGACAGATAAAATAAAAGCCCCGACGTCTCCGTTGGGGCTTTATAGGCTTGCCAGATCGGCAGGCTTAACGCTGGTTCAGCCGATAGTACGCCTCGTTCCAGCGCAGCGCGTCCTTAAAGCCGTGCAGCGTGGTTTCTTCGTCAATCACCAGCACCTCAATACCGTGCATTTCGCCGTACTGACGCATATCCTCCACCGTCAGCGCCTGGCTGAACACGGTATGGTGCGCGCCGCCGCCGAGGATCCAGGTTTCGGAGGCCGTTGCCAGCGAAGGCTGTGCGCGCCACAGAGCGCGGGCTACCGGCAGCTTCGGCAGCGGTTTTGGCTGCTCCACGGCGTCGACGACGTTAACCAGCAGGCGGAAGCGGTCGCCCATATCGATCACGCTGGCGTTTACCGCGCGTCCGGCTGGCGTGGAGAAAATCATGCGCGCCGGATCGGCCTTGCCGCCAATGCCCAGATACTGCACGTCAATCAGCGGACGGCTTTCTTTGGCGATGGAAGGGCAGACTTCCAGCATATGCGAACCCAGCACCAGCTCGTTGCCCGGCGAGAAGTGATAGGTGTAATCCTCCATAAAGGAGGTGCCGCCCGGCAGACCGGTCGCCATCACTTTAAAGATGTGCAGCAGCGCGGCGGTTTTCCAGTCGCCTTCGCCGGCAAAACCGTAGCCCTGGCCCATCAGTCGCTGTACCGCCAGGCCCGGCAGCTGGGTCATGCCGTGCAGGGTCTGGAAGTTGGTGGTGAACGCCATGCAGCCTTCGGCCTGCAAAAAGCTTTTGATCCCCAGCTCGATGCGGGCCGCATCCAGCACGTTCTGTCGCTTCTCGCCGTTGGCTGCCGCCGCTGGCGTAAAGTCATACAGGCTCTCGTATTCGTCAATCAGCGCGTTGACGTCGCCATCGCTGACGCCGTTAATCACCTCCACCAGGTCGCCCACGCCCCAGCCGTTAACCGAGTAGCCGAACTGGATCTGCGCCGCCACCTTATCGCCTTCCGTTACCGCTACTTCGCGCATATTGTCGCCAAAGCGAGCGACCTTAAGCTGCGAGCTGGCCTGCTTAGCGGCAGCGGCGCGCATCCACTTGCCGATGCGCTCCTGGGCAGTTTTATCCTGCCAGTGGCCGGTGATCACGCTGTGCGGTAGCCGCATCCGCGCGCCGATAAAGCCGAACTCGCGGCCGCCGTGCGCGGTCTGGTTCAGGTTCATAAAGTCCATATCCATGCTGTCCCACGGGATCTCCGCGTTGAACTGGGTATGGAACTGCAACAGCGGCTTGTTCAGCACCGACAGGCCGCCAATCCACATTTTGGCGGGCGAAAAGGTATGCAGCCAGGTGATGATGCCTAAACACTCGTCGGCATAGTTCGCCTCGCGGCAGAGCGCCAGCGCCTCGTCAGGGCTTTTCACCAGCGGCTTGAGCTGAAGACGAAACGGCAGATTGCCGTCGCGGTTAAGCCCGTCCACCACCTGCTGAGCATGATGCTCCACCTGACGCAGCGTCTCACTTCCGTAAAGGTGCTGTGTACCGATAACAAACCAGACGCTGAGCGCATTGAGCTGAGCCATACTTTCTCCTTAACTGTTGAGCTGGCGCGGGGCGAACAGGGGTTCGGCCACGTCGCACCATTGAAGGTAACGCTGATAAAGCTGCTGATAGCGATCGACGCGGCTGGCGTCGGGCTGCAGCGTGGTAGCAATTGGGCTGGCCATTTTCTGCTGGGCGGCAGGCACGTCGGGATAGACGCCGGCGGCCACGGCGGCAAAAATCGCCGCGCCCAGCGCACAGCATTCGTCCGACGCGACGATATCCAGCGGTCGGTTCATCACATCGCAGCAGACCTGCATAATGGCCGGGGATTTACGGGCGATACCGCCCAGGGTCAGGATGTTTTCTACCGGAATATCCTGACGCTCGAAACATTCCATAATGGCGCGTGCGCCAAAGGCGGTGGCGGCGATAAAACCGCCGAACAGCGTGGCCGCGTCGGTGCCCAGGTTAAGATCGGTAATGACGCCTTTCAGGCGCTGATTGGCAAAAGGCGTGCGGCGGCCGTTAAACCAGTCCAGCACCACCGGCAGATGATCCAGCTGTGGATCGGCAGCCCAGGCCTGAGTTAATTCGTTAAGCAGATTTTTCTGTATCTCCGCCAGCTCCGCCTGAAGATGCGGGTGTTTTTCAGCGGCCTGAATTAACGGCCAGCTGAGCAGGCGGCTGAACCAGGCGTACATATCGCCAAACGCCGACTGGCCCGCTTCCAGCCCGATCATATTCGGCACCACGCTGCCGTTAACCTGGCCGCAGATGCCGTCAATGGCGCGCTCGCCGACGCGGTCCACATCGGCGATCAGGATGTCGCAGGTTGAGGTGCCAATCACTTTTACCAGCGTGTAAGGCGTGGCGCCCGCGCCAACGGCGCCCATATGGCAGTCGAACTCGCCGCCGGAAATCATCACGCCAGACGGCACGCCAAGCCGCGTCGCCCATTCCGCCGTAATCTGCCCAACGGGCTGTTCGGCCGTCCAGGTTTCGCTGAACATCGGCGTATCCAGATGCTCCGTCAGCAGCGGATCCAGCGCGTTAAAGAAATCCGCGCCCGGCAGGCCGCCCCAGGCAGGATGCCACAGCGATTTATGCCCGGCGGCGCAGCGTCCACGGCGGATCGCTTCCGGCGCGGTAGTGCCGCTGAGCAGGGCGGGCACCCAGTCGCACAGCTCCACCCAGGCGACCGCCGCCTCGCGCACCGCTTTATCCTCGCGGCTGACGTGCAGGATTTTTGCCCAGAACCACTCCGAGGAGTAGGTGCCGCCAATAAAGCGAGCGTAGTCCTCGAAACGCCCGCTGTGGCACAGCGCGGTAATTTCTTCCGCTTCTTTAATGGCCGTGTGATCTTTCCACAGCACAAACATGGCGTTGGGGTTTTCGGCGAATTCCGGGCGCAGCGCCAGCACGTTGCCGTCGCGATCGATGGGCGCTGGCGTGGATCCGGTGGAATCAACGCCGATCCCCACGATGTTTTGGCGCTGAGCGGGCGTTAATTTAGTGACAACGTCACGTATGGCCTGCTCAAAGGCGTCGATATAGTCCTGCGGATGATGACGGAACTGATTGATGCGGCTCTGGCTGTACAGACCCGCCTGCCAGCGCGGATAGGCGACGACTCCGGTTTGCAGCTCTTTACCGCTTGCACACTCTACTGCCAGCGCGCGTACGGAATCACTGCCAAAGTCCAGACCGATTGTGATGGCGTCCAACTGCATTTTTCTCTCCGGGCGGTCAATGAATACGATATGACTACCCTAAGAAATCGCGCGCCAGGCGGTTAGTCTAAAGGGCGCTGCAAATATGCACTTTTCTGTCGTCGCGCAGTGTTTTGTGACCGACTTCAAATGTTTGATTTGTGTTAATTTTGCTAAATATATGGATTAAACAGCTAAAAGCTCAGGGTGTGATAGCGCTCTCCCTTTCTACGCATCTTTACCATTACAACTAGCGCTTATCGGCGTCTGCGCTAATGCCGAATATGCTGGCGTTACAGCGTGCCAGGACCGAATGATACCGTTTACATTAAACCGCCAAAAGCGGGCACTGAGCCGGAGAGCCTCATGCACAAATTTACTCAGGCGTTAGCCATCGCTGGCCTCGCCGCCGTTATGTCACATTCAGCTATCGCTGACACCATGAAGCTGGGTTTTTTAGTCAAGCAGCCGGAAGAACCCTGGTTTCAGACCGAATGGAAGTTCGCCGATAAGGCGGACAAAGATTTAGGCTTTGAGGTAATTAAAATCGCCGTGCCCGATGGTGAAAAAACGCTGAACGCTATCGACAGCCTGGCCGCAAGCGGCGCGAAGGGCTTTGTGATCTGCACGCCCGATCCTAAACTCGGTTCCGCCATCGTGGCGAAGGCCCGCAGTTACGATCTGAAAGTGATTGCCGTGGACGATCAGTTTGTTACGGCCAAAGGCAAGCCGATGGATACGGTGCCGCTGGTGATGATGGCGGCAACCAAAATTGGCGAGCGTCAGGGGCAGGAACTCTATAAGGAGATGAAAAAGCGCGGCTGGGACGCGAAAGAAACGGGCGTCATGGCGATTACGGCGGACGAGCTGGATACGGCGCGTCGCCGCACCAGTGGGTCAGTGGACGCGCTGAAGGCGGAAGGCTTCCCGGAAGCTCAGATTTATAAAGTACCGACCAAATCCAACGATATCCCCGGCGCTTTCGACGCGGGCAACTCGCTGCTGGTGCAGCATCCGGAAGTGAAACACTGGCTGATTGTCGGCATGAACGACAACACCGTCCTCGGCGGCGTGCGCGCAACCGAAGGCCAGGGCTTTAAGGCGCCGGACGTGATCGGCATCGGCATTAACGGCGTGGACGCCATCAGCGAACTCTCCAAAGGCAAGGCGACCGGTTTCTTCGGTTCGCTGCTGCCAAGCCCGGACGTACACGGTTATAAAAGCATTCAGATGCTCCACGACTGGGTGACCAAAGACGCCGAGCCGCCGAAGTTTACCGAAGTCACCGACGTGGTGCTGATCACCCGCGACAACTTTAAAACCGAGCTGGCTAAAAAAGGCCTGATGTAATCGGACGGGGGCCGCACTGCGGCTCCCGGCGCACCTTATAGCGAGGAATGACCATGGCATCCCCGTATCTGAGCTTTCACAATATCGGCAAAACCTTTCCCGGCGTTAAGGCGCTGACGGATATCAGCTTCGACTGTGCGGCGGGCCAGGTGCACGCCCTGATGGGCGAAAACGGCGCGGGCAAATCGACGCTGCTGAAGATCCTGAGCGGCAGCTATCAGCCGTCCAGCGGCGAAATCCGCCTGAAAGGCCAGCCGGTTAATTTTGCCAACACGCTCGACGCGCTGAACGCGGGCGTGGCGATTATCTATCAGGAACTGCACCTGGTGCCGGAAATGTCGGTAGCGGAGAACATCTATCTGGGCCAGCTGCCGCAGCGCGCGGGCTTTGTTAACCGCTCGCTGCTGCGCTACGAGGCGGGATTACAGCTAAAAAACTTAGGGATGGATATCGATCCCGATACGCCGCTGAAGTCGCTGTCGCTTGGCCAGTGGCAGATGGTGGAAATCGCCAAGGCGCTGGCGAGGAATGCCAAAGTCATCGCTTTTGACGAGCCGACCAGCTCGCTCTCCGCCCGTGAAATCGAGCAGCTGTTCCGCGTGATCCGCCAGCTGCGCGACGAGGGCAAAGTGGTGCTGTATGTTTCGCACCGCATGGAAGAAATCTTCGCGCTCAGCGACGCCATTACCGTCTTTAAAGACGGCCGCTACGTGCGGACCTTTCAGGATGTCGGCGCCACCAGCCATGATGAACTGGTGCAGGCAATGGTTGGCCGCGAAATTGGCGATATTTACGGCTACGCGCCGCGTAAAACCGGCGAGGTGCGCCTGAAGCTGGATAACGTGCAGGCCAAAGGCGTGCGGACGCCGATCTCGCTGGAGGTGCGCGCGGGAGAAATCGTCGGCCTGTTTGGCCTGGTGGGCGCGGGCCGCAGCGAACTGCTGAAAGGGCTGTTCGGCGGCACGCGCATCAGCGGCGGCGAAGTGCAGCTTGACGGCAAAGCGTTAACCATTCGTGAGCCGTCCGACGCTATCCGCGCCGGGATCCTGCTCTGTCCGGAGGATCGCAAGGCGGACGGCATCATCGCGGTGCATTCCGTGCGCGACAACATCAATATCAGCGCGCGGCGCAATAACCTCACCGCAGGCTGCCTGATCGACAACCAGTGGGAAAGTAAAAACGCCGCCAGCCATATTCGCTCGCTGAATATTAAAACGCCCGGCGCCGACCAGCTAATCATGAATCTTTCCGGCGGTAATCAGCAGAAGGCGATCCTGGGACGCTGGCTGTCGGAAGAGATGAAAGTGATCCTGCTGGACGAGCCAACGCGAGGCATTGACGTCGGCGCCAAGAATGAAATTTACCGTTTGATTTACGCGCTGGCGGAAGAGGGCATCGCCGTGCTCTTCGCCTCCAGCGATTTACCGGAAGTGATGGGGCTGGCCGATCGCATTCTCGTGATGCGCGAGGGCGCCATCGCGGGCGAGCTGAGCCATCAGGAAGCCACCGAAGCCCTGACGCTGGCGCTTGCCATGCCGAAAACCACGCAGCGCGTAGCCTGACTTAAGGAGTCAATCATGTCTTTAACTACCTCTTCCGCCACGCCGCCAACGCAGCGCGTCAACCTGAGCCGCATCTGGGATAATTTCGGGATGCTGGTGGTGTTTGCCGTGCTGTTTATCGGCTGCACGATCTTTGTGCCCAACTTCGGCACGTTGATCAATATGAAAGGGCTGGGCCTGGCGATGTCGATGTCCGGCATGGTGGCCTGCGGCATGTTATTCTGCCTTGCCTCCGGCGACTTCGATCTCTCGGTCGCCTCGGTGATTGCCTGCGCCGGCGTCACCGCCGCCGTAGTGATCAATATGACGGAAAGCCTGTGGATCGGCATTGCGGCGGGCCTGCTGTTGGGCGTGCTCTGCGGGTTCGTTAACGGCTTCGTGATCGCCAAACTCAAAATCAACGCGCTGATCACCACGCTGGCGACGATGCAAATCGTGCGCGGCCTGGCCTATATTTTCTCTGACGGCAAGGCCGTGGGCATTGAAGACGAACGTTTCTTCGCGCTGGGCTACGCCAGCTGGCTGGGCGTTCCGGCACCGGTCTGGCTGACCATCGGCACGCTGATTGTCTTTGGCTTTCTGCTGAACAAAACCACCTTTGGCCGCAACACGCTGGCTATCGGCGGCAACGAAGAAGCGGCTCGCCTGGCTGGCGTACCGGTAGTGCGCACGCGTATCATCATTTTCATTCTTTCCGGGCTGGTTTCCGCCGCGGCGGGCATTATCCTCGCTTCGCGCATGACCAGCGGCCAGCCGATGACCTCGCTGGGCTATGAGCTGATCGTTATCTCCGCCTGCGTGCTGGGCGGCGTCTCGCTGAAGGGCGGCATCGGCAAAATCTCCTACGTGGTGGCGGGCGTGCTGATCCTGGGCACGGTGGAAAACGCGATGAACCTGCTGAATATCTCGCCGTTCTCGCAGTATGTGGTGCGCGGCCTGATCCTGCTGGCGGCGGTGATTTTCGACCGCTACAAACAAAAAGCCAAAACGGCCTGAGGAGGCGTTATGTATCATCGTCTGGCGCCGGTGGCGCAATCCAATCCGCTGCTGCCCGGCTATCCCTTTAACGCCTGGCTGGTGGCGGGCCTGACGCCAATCGGCGCGGGCGATCCGCTCGACTTCTTTATCGATCGGCCCTCCGGGATGAAAGGCTATATTATCAACCTGACCATCAAGGGCCGTGGCCAGGTCTTCAGCGGCGAAGAGGCGTTTGAGTGCGAGCCGGGCGATCTGCTGCTGTTTCAGCCTAAAACCTCGCACTACTACGGCCGCTCGCCGGAGAGCGACTGCTGGCACCATCGCTGGATCTACTTCCGCCCGCGCGCCTACTGGAGCAGCTGGCTGGTGTGGCAGGATGAGAAGCGCGGCGTCGGCAGGCTGCGGCTGCCCGAACGGCTGTGGGGCGAGTTCGAACGGCTGTTTACCACCATTGAGCAGACGCACACCTCCGGCAAACGCTTTGCGGAAGAGCTGGCGATGAACCTGCTGGAAAGGCTGCTGCTGCGCGCGGTGGAAGAAGATCCGCGCAGCCATCAGCAGATCCGCGATCCGCGTATCATCGAAGCCTGCCAGTACGTGACCAACAACCTGGCGGGCGAGCTGAAGATTGACGAGGTCGCCAACCACGTGTGCCTGTCGCCGTCGCGGCTGGCGCACCTGTTCCGCGAGCAGATGGGCATCAATCTGCTGCGCTGGCGAGAGGATCAGCGCATCATTCGCGCCAGGCTGCTGTTGCAGACCACTCAGGAGCCTATCGCCACCGTGGGGCGCATTGTGGGCTATGACGATCAGCTCTATTTTTCCCGCGTGTTTCGCAAGCGCGTAGGCGTCAGCCCCAGCGATTTCCGTCGTCGCTCGCTGGACGCCGACACGCTGGTGACGCGCGAAAGCTGGGATCTGCTGAGCGCCAGTCAGTAACTTTCTTATAACATTCAGCCTAATCCGTCTTGTCCTTGCCCGAACGATAGTCTTAAATCATTCGGGTAAGCGACAAGAGGAATTGACATGAACGACACTATTCGCGTTGGCCTGGTGGGCTACGGCTTTGCCAGCAAGACGTTTCACGCGCCCCTAATCAGCGGCACTTCCGGCATGGAACTGGCCGCCGTATCCAGCAGCGACGCTGCTAAAGTACACGCCGACTGGCCCACCGCCACGGTCGTGGCCGAACCGCAGGCGCTGTTCGATGACCCATCCATTAAGCTGATTGTTATTCCCACCCCTAACGACACCCATTTCCCGCTGGCCAAAGCCGCGCTTAACGCAGGCAAGCACGTGGTGGTGGACAAGCCCTTTACCGTGACACTGTCACAGGCGCGCGAGCTGGAAGCGCTGGCGGCTGCCAAAGGCCTGCTGCTGTCGGTCTTTCATAACCGCCGCTGGGACAGCGATTTCCTGACCCTGAAAACGCTGCTGGCAGAAGGCACGCTGGGCGAAGTGCGCTACTTTGAATCCCATTTTGACCGTTTCCGGCCGGAAGTGCGTAACCGCTGGCGCGAGCAGAAGGGCGCGGGCAGCGGCATCTGGTACGATTTAGGGCCGCACCTGATCGACCAGGCGCTCCAGCTGTTCGGTTCGCCGGTGGCGATTAATGTGGATCTGGCGGAGCTACGCACGGGCGCGCAGACTACCGACTATTTCCACGCCGTACTGACCTATCCAAAGCGTCGGGTGGTGCTGCATGCCAGCATGCTGGCGGCGGCGGAATCGCCACGCTATCAGGTACACGGCACGCGCGGCAGCTATGTAAAATATGGTCTGGATCCGCAGGAAGACAGCCTGAGAGCGGGCGCGCGTCCGCCGCAGGAAGAGTGGGGCTACGATATGCGCGACGGCGTGGTCACGCTGGCTAACGGCGAAATGATGGCGGAAGAGACGCTGCTGACCACGCCGGGCAACTATCCGGCCTATTACGCCGGCATTCGCGACGCCATCAACGGCGACGGCGCGAATCCGGTAACGGCGCAGGAAGCGATTCAGGTGATGGAGCTGATCGAACTGGGCCTGCAATCCGCCGAGAAGCGTCAGACCCTGTCGCTGAAGTAGTCTTATGGCACTGCAGCAGGCTTAGCGAAAACTGCCCCGGCGCGCTGCCGGGCAGTTTTAGCGATCAGGCCGCTACGCTGGCGCGAATCGCCTCTTTTTCCGCTTCGCTTAAGAAAGCGATTTTCAGGCCGTTTTCCTGGGCGGTACGGATCTGCTGCTGGCTCAGGCCTGCCTGCGGCGCGGCGATTTTGTATTCGTGCCCAATCTCAATACCCTGCACGGCAGGATCGTCAGTATTGATGGTCGCCAGAATGCCGTGATCCAGGAACGTCGCCAGCGGATGGTGCAGCAGCGAAGAGACGGTGCTGGTCTGGATATTGGAGGTCAGACAGGACTCAATGCCGATCCCTTTTTCCGCCAGGTAATCCATCAGTTTTGCATCTTCTACCGCTTTCACGCCGTGACCAATACGCTCGGCGCCCAGCTCGTGGATCGCCTGCCAGATGCTTTCCGGCCCTGCTGCTTCACCGGCATGAACGGTAATACGCAGGCCAGCGTCGCGCGCGCGGGTAAAGTGGCTTAAAAACTGGCTGCCGGGGAAGCCCAGCTCGTCGCCAGCCAGATCCAGCGCGGTGATGGCGTCACGGTGCGCCAGCAGCGCCTCCAGCTCCAGCAGACAGGCTTCTTCGCCAAAGGTGCGGCTCATAATGCCGATCAGGCGTACGGTAATGTTGTGCTTTTCGCAGCCCGCGCGTACGCCGTCAATAACGGCTTCCACCACGCCCGCGATCGGCAGGTTGTGGGTCATCGCCATATAGCCGGGAGAAAAACGCAGTTCCGCATAGTGGATACCGGCGCGGGCAGCGTCTTCAACGTTCTCCATCGCGATACGGCGGCAGGCTTCCAGCGAGCCAAGCACCTTGACGCCCCAGTCCAGCTTTTGCAGAAAGCTGACCAGATCCGGCTCGTTTTTCATTACCTGCACGTGCGGGCGCAGCGTTTCCAGCGTGGTGGCGGGCAGCGTAAGGTTAAATTCACGGCCTAAATCAAGAATGGTTTGTGCACGGATATTGCCGTCAAGATGGCGATGGATATCGGTAAGGGGAATACGGGAATCAATCATGGCGGTGCACTCTGTAGTGATAAAAGTGCATAACAGTATAAAAACATTCCGCGCTGCTGTACCAGCGAATTGCGCGATTGTCGGGCCAACTGCCGATTAATTGCCCGCTGGCGCAATAAAAAACCGTACCGGCCTTGCGCACGGTACGGTTGGTAGCTTAACGATGGGGTTACTGCTGCGGCATTGCCGCCGGTTCGCCGCCCAGCATATAGCGGGCAAAGAACTGGTCGAGCGTCATTTTCTCGCCGTTCATCGTAACCTGGCCGCTCGCATACTGCAGGCTGGTGACGATATTGTTGTCCTGCTGTTTGGTCAGACGGAACATCTGGCCCATTGCGGCCACGCCTTTCACCTGCTGATCGGCCAGCTTAGCGGCTTCTTCCTGCTTATAGCCTTCCGCCATAGCAACCTGCGTCATCATCTCCGTGGCCATATCCATAGAGATAGTCAGCTTGCCGTCCAGCGTTTTCAGCACGTTATCCAGCGCCTGGCTCAGGGTTTGCGGCTGCGGCGCACCGGCAACGCGATCTTTAAAGTGCACGGAAAGGTTAAAGTTGCTTTCGCCTTTGTCGTTTTTCCAGCTCAGCGGCGCAATAGTGATGACCGGGTTACCTTTCAGCAGCAGCGGCAGGTTGGCGTTGAGGATTTCGCCGATACGCTGCTGATAAAGCGCAAAGTTATCGCTCACGCCCGGTTCGTTCATCAGCGCCTGCACCTGGCTTTGATAGTTATCGCTGAAGGCTTTAAGACCGTCGGCGTCAAACTGGGAAAGCTTGAGCGACAGTTTGACCTGACCGAAGTCCCTATCGCGGATTTTCATCGCGTCCAGCGCAAGGTCGGTGGTGCCGGAAACCTGATTGTTCACGCTATCGTAAGCGGAGTTCAGCTTAATGCCGTGCAGTTCGAAAGAGGGCTGGCCGTTTACGGTCGAGCTGAGCTTATCCAGGCTGCTTTTCTGATCGCCAATGCGCAGGCCCTGGGCGTTAAGGTGCGTTTTGCCGTCCAGGGTCAGGCCGTTCAGGGTAAACATAACCGGCATATTAAGCTGATTGCGCATGGTCAGCACCAGGCTTTCCAGCTTGCCGTCGTAATCGACCTTATCGCCTTTTTTATCGGCGCTGAGGTTGATGGTGCCGCCGTTAGAGGCAAAGCGCTCACCGGTTTGGGCATTGGTATAGTCCAGCGGCAGCAGCTTAATAACGGAAGCGGTCGCGCCGCCGTAGCCTACGCGGGTTTCCGCCTGCAACGCCGACTTGCCTTTAGCCATCTCAAACAGCTTTTTCACCGCGTCGGTATTTTCGAGCTGGGTATGTACCGAAGCCATGCTGGGGATCAGATTGAATTTTTTCAGCTGGGCGAAAGGGAAAGGGCCGTGATCGATTTTTTCGTCAAACACCACGCTCTGGCCCGGCTTCAGCGGCGAAGTATCTTCGGTCTGTGAGTCAGACTGGACCACCAGGCGCAGCGAGCTGCTGAAAACGCCGCGCTGCCAGTCCTGATAGCTTACCTTCAGGCGGCTGTTCGGTGCCAGCACATTCAGGCGAGCGTTGGCCTCCTGCACCAGTTCATCCCTGTTCTTTTCCAGCTGTTTACCGGTAAACCACGCCGTACCGGTCCAAATCACGCCAAGAGCGACAATCACGCCCACCGCTACTTTTGTTTTTTTCATCTGTAAAATCGTCCTTTTTTAAGTCACCGATGCCGACAATCGCATCCGGCGCAATCCGGCAAGAAAAACGTTTCTGTATAACAGGTTAATTATGATAGCAACTGTGGCTCGCGGCGTCAGCCGCAATCTGGCTTCCGTGCGTAATGTAAAAAGAATGCGGCAGGTCGCCAGAATAAATGCGGGCCAGGCAGAAAGAAAAAAAAGTATTAACTCTGTGTTATATGAAAGAAATTTTCGGCGGCGGCGAAATGCGATAAGGACGACCGGCTCGCAAAATGTTAAATTATTGTATGTCATACTATGGCCCGCGCAAAACGCCCGGACGGGCAAGTTGGGTTTCATCATAACCAGTAAAGGAGAGAGACATGGCCGCCAACCGCATTGAAAAAGATTCAATGGGTTCCATCGAAGTGCCGGCAGATAAACTTTGGGGCGCGCAAACGCAGCGTTCTCTGGAGCATTTTCGCATCTCCAGCGAAAAGATGCCTGTTGAACTGGTGCACGCGCTGGCGTTAACCAAACGCGCAGCGGCGAAGGTGAACAGCGATCTGGGCCTGCTGCCCGCAGAACGCTCGCAGGCGATAGTGCAGGCTGCCGACGAGGTTCTGGCCAACCAGCACGCAACCGAGTTTCCGCTGGCTATCTGGCAGACCGGTTCCGGTACCCAGACCAATATGAATATGAACGAAGTCCTGGCCAACCGCGCCAGCGAGATCCTGGGCGGCGAGCGCGGCATGTCGCGTCTGGTGCACCCTAACGACGACGTTAACAAGAGCCAAAGCTCTAACGACGTTTTTCCTACCGCCATGCACGTTGCTGCCGTTATCGCGCTGAAAGAGCACCTGATCCCTCAGCTGAAAGTGCTGCAAAAAACGCTGGATGAAAAAGCACAGGCCTATAAGGACATCGTGAAGATTGGCCGTACCCATCTTCAGGACGCCACGCCGCTGACGCTGGGCCAGGAGATTTCCGGCTGGGTGGCCATGCTGAAGCACAATCTGACGCATATTGAGCAGAGCATTCCGCACGTGGCGGAGCTGGCGCTGGGCGGCACGGCGGTTGGTACCGGGCTGAACACGCACCCGGAATATGCGGTACGCGTAGCCAAAGAGCTGGCGGAGCTGACTAAGCAGCCTTTCGTCACCGCGCCAAACAAATTTGAAGCGCTGGCAACCTGCGACGCGCTGGTGCACGCGCACGGTTCGCTGAAAGGACTGGCGGCCTCGTTAATGAAGATCGCTAACGACGTGCGCTGGCTCTCTTCCGGCCCTCGCTGCGGTATCGGCGAGATCGCCATCCCGGAAAACGAACCGGGCAGCTCTATCATGCCAGGTAAAGTGAATCCGACGCAGTGTGAAGCGATGACCATGCTTTGCTGTCAGGTGATGGGCAACGACGTTGCGGTCAATATGGGCGGCGCGTCCGGTAATTTTGAGCTTAACGTTTATCGTCCAATGATTATTCATAATTTCCTGCAATCGGTGCGGATGCTGGCGGACGGTATGGACAGCTTTAATCACCATTGCGCCGTAGGCATTGAGCCGAACCGCGATCGTATTTCACAACTGCTGAATGAATCGCTGATGCTGGTAACGGCGTTGAATACCCATATCGGTTACGACAAAGCGGCGGAAATTGCCAAAAAAGCGCACAAAGAAGGCCTGACGCTGAAAGCGTCCGCGCTGAAGCTGGGCTACCTGACGGAAGAAGAGTTTGACCTTTGGGTCAGGCCGGAAGAGATGGTCGGCAGCATGAAAGCGTAATAGCTGAATAAGAGCGGAAATGTTTCCGCTCTTTTTTTATGCAAGGCGGTCACTGTAAAGGTGTAAACGAGGGATCAGCGAAAAGAGCTTTTTTGCTTCCGGTTTAAATCGATGCACGATCTTACCGGCATCGTAATTTAATAATTCGCCCAGCTTAGGGACGGATAAGGCATCGGGGCAGAGCACCAGCAAGGGAGAAGGGCAGGCGAGCTGCGTTTGTTTTTGCTGTTCCTTATTCCATACGCGGGCAATCGGCTGCACCTTGACCGGCCTTTTTATCTTCAGCTTTGCCGTAGCGGGCAGCGAATTAAGCATGGCGATCTCATCCTGTAATTTTTCCCCCCACTGTTCGCGCGTCCAGGGCGCCATAGCGCGACCGGAGCGCAGGCTTTTTTTCAGTTTTTCCACTATCTCTTCGCGGCTAACGTTTTTAATTATATGTTTATTTGCCCAGCCGAAACGCACGGAATCGGGCGCGTCGAGTAAAGAGATAGAGCGATAAGCGTTAAGCGTTATTAGCCCCCGCAAATGGCTGTGCACAAATTCAAAACGATCTTCGCTGGGCACGCCCGACTCTACCGTAATAATTTCCTCCAGCCGTTTTTTTAGTTTATTAACGGTCTCTACCTGCTGCCGTAAAGCATCGGCCTGTTCCGGTGAAGCCTCAAGGCAAATGGCGCCGGGCAGGCGAACGGCGGCCTTGGTGCTGACCGTTTCCGACTGGTGCTGCATATAAAGGCGGCCGTAGTGGGCGAGGGCCATGGCGAAGGCGGGCTGCGCCAGATGCTGCACGACGGCGATTTCCGTGACGGGATCGTGTTCCTGACCTTTTTGAACAGGCGGCAGTTCAAACACGCGGGCGGCCAGCAGGCGCTGCCCGGAAAGCCGTTGCGTAAGCTCGCCTAAAGCGGCCTGCAAATCCGTGGCGCAGCGGTGCAGATTTTCAACGGCGTCGTATCGACTCATCATATGTCCTTAGTTACAACATACTTATAAGAGGGTAGAGAGTAAAGATTAACTACGCAAGCGAGGGAATAAAGGAACCGGTCAGAAAGGGAATAAAAGCTGCCACGCTGAATGACCAGCGTGGCTGAAGATTTAAATCAGGAAATCTTCCAGCTTTTTACCCTGATCCAGCGCCTGCTTAATCACCGCTGGCGTACGGCCCTGGCCGGTCCATGATTTGGTTTCGCCATTTTCATCGGTGTATTGATATTTAGCAGGACGCGGCGCGCGCTTGGCACGAGATTTACCTGAATTAGTTTCAGCTGCGGTCAGCTCGCTTAAATCGATACCGTCGTCCAGAAGCATCTGACGATATTTCGCCAGCTTCTCTTCTTTTTCTTTGATTTCAGAAGCGATAGCCGCTTCTGCATCGCGACGTTCGTTAACGACTGCTTCGAGTTTTTCCAGCATCTCTTCCAGTTCAGATAAAGAAACTTCACGAGCCTGTGCACGAAGAGTTCGAATGTTATTTAGTACTTTCAGAGTTTCGCTCATAAAGGAATCCGTAGCGTTAAGTTAGTTAAAAAACATAATCAGTGTATGTATCGTAGGACAGTGTACATAGAATTGCCGCAGTTAAAAACACTAAATCTCAAAAAAAATCCTTAATTACGCGACTTTTTCATATTTTTTGCAAAATAGCGCCGGCAGAATGACGCTATATTTTTTTATGAATGGGAAAATTCTTAACGCCATACTGAAGTGTGACAATAAAAAGGCACGCCAGGCTTATCAAACACCTCTACAATTACAGCGCCGAAGCGCACGGGTAAAGAGAGCTGATTTAATCTGCTGTAACGGCATCGTAAGAAATTTTTGCAAGCTGCCAGCAGGATTGTTTATCGGCCTGTTATGCTGCACGGCTTTAAACTCTGCCGCCAGGTAAAATCAGTAAAGCCGCCGCTTATAATGAAAGCGGCAAAGATAAAAATATCAGGATACAAAGTTGCCCTGCTTCGCCTTGCCCGTTTCACTAATTATCGTCAAATTCATCCGTTCGGCTTATCTTTGTAGTTACAACATACTTTTAGTCAGGTTTTTAAAGGAGGCGTTAAGTCCGCTATTACACGCAGCTCCTCTGTGGCTTTAAAACAGAGAACTAAAGCTTTATAGCTCGGGCAGGTAATAACCAGCGATACTGGTACGGTTTGTTTTGATGTGCCAGGATAAACTTATCTGTTTCAGCAGGATAAATTAATGCACGCCTCTTTTTTACGCTGGCCCGTTCTCATTCTGTTGTCTGCGCTTGTAGTAAGCCTTCTTGAACAGCTACGGTTGCCCGCCGCGCTGCTGCTTGGCCCCATGCTGGTGGCGATTGTCTTTGCCGCTCGCGATAAGCCGGTGATCATTGCCAGACCGCTCTTTTATTTAGCGCAGGGCGTGGTGGGGTGCATGATCGCCCGCGCCATGCCGCCCTCGATATTTACAGAAATAGCCGCAAACTGGCCGCTGTTCGGCGCGGCTATTTTCTCCGTTATTATCGCCAGCGCGCTGTCGGGATGGTTGTTAACCCGCTGGCAGGTGTTGCCAGGCTCAACGGCAATATGGGGATCGTCGCCCGGTGCCGCTGCAGCAATGACGCTGATGGCGGAAAATTATGATGCCGACGTGCGGCTGGTCGCCTTTATGCAATATCTGCGTGTGGTTATTGTCGCGGTGCTGGCTACCTTCATCGCACGTATCTGGGCGCCTTCGCCAACAGCCTCGTCAGCTTCGGCGTTTGCCATTATTCAGCCGGTGGCATGGCCCGCGTTCGGCGCCACTTTATTAGTGATTGTGGCCTGCGTGGGAATTAGCCGCCTGTTAAGGCTGCCTGCGGGCGCTTTATTAATTTCGCTGGCTGGCGGACTACTGGTGCAAAATACCCACTGGGTAAAACTGGAATTACCGCCTGTTTTACTGATGACGGCCTATGCTTTGATTGGCTGGAGCATTGGGCTGCGCTTCAATCGCGCTATCCTTATCTATGCGGCAAAGGCGCTGCCGCGTTTGCTGCTGGCGATATTTAGCCTGGTGGCCGTTTGCTGCGGGCTGGCTTTTTTACTGGTACGTTTCGCCGGTATCGATCCTTTAACCGCTTACCTGGCAACCAGCCCCGGCGGCGCCGACTCCGTAGCCATTATTGCCGCGTCCAGCCATGTCGATCTTTCCTTTGTTATGGCCATGCAAACCGGGCGTTTTATGGTGGTGCTGCTTACCGGGCCGCTTTTAGCTAAATGGTTAGCGAAGCGGGCAGGCGCGCGGCAGCTGACAGGCAATAAAAAGCCGGACTAAAAGTCCGGCCCTTGTTTTTTTATCAGGCTTCCGGGAAAGGCATGGTGCTGCCCGGCGCTTCCCGATGAATATGCAGGAAGGTCAGATGACGCTCGTACTGATCGAGAATGTCATTGATGATCTGCTCTTTGGTATAGTCCATCAGATCGTTGCCCTGCGTACCCTCAAGCAGGAAGGTTTCCAGACGGAAATAGTCCGACTTGCCGCTGCGGGCGCGATAGGTAAACGCCGGTACGGAGTAGCGCTGCGGCCAGATCTGATACAGGAAGCTCTGCTCGTCGCCCAGGTTGACCACCATTTCCAGATGGTTGAGGCGTTCATCCTCCAGCGGCGGCAGCTCGCTGACCTGCACCTTAGCACCGCGTCGCTCCAGCTCCAGCGCGACTTCTTCCATCGCTGGTCGACAAACGTTATCCAGCATCTTTTTCGTATGCGTGCTGCCGGGATAGTTCATCACGCGGGAGATACGCTGTTTCCAGTTCAGGCGATCCTCGCGGGAAACCGGCGCTGGCGGCGTGCTGACGATGGTACTGGCGCGGCGGTGATCTTCCACGCGCAGCGACTTATAGAGACCGGCCATCACAAAGAAAATCACAAAGCTGAAGGGCAGACCCATAATCACCGTGGTTTTCTGTAGCGCGGTCACGCCGTTAACCATCAGCATACCCAGCGTCAACAGGCCAATCGCCAGCGACCAGAAAATACGCAGCCAGTTAGGCGCATCGTTATTGATGTCGCTCAGCTTCGAGGTAAAGTTGCCCAGCACCAGCGAGCCGGAGTCCGCCGAGGTGACGTAAAAGAGCAGGCCGGTGATAGTGGCTACAGAGGCGCTGAAGGTAAAGGCAGGATACTGCGCCAGCAGGCTGTAGAAGCCGCGTTCCGGGTGAGCCAGCGTTTCCTGCGCCAGCGCGGTGTTGCCGTGAATAATTTCATACAGCGCGCTGTTGCCGAAAATCGACAGCCACAGCAGGGTAAAGATAAACGGAATGGTCAGCGTGCCCACCACAAACTGGCGGATGGTGCGGCCGCGTGAAATTCGCGCCAGGAACAGGCCGACAAACGGCGACCAGGCAACCCACCACGCCCAGAAGAACAGCGTCCAGTTGTTCATCCATTCGGTAGGGCGGTCGAAGGCAAAACTGTTCAGCGTCATGCCCATAAAGCGGTTGATATAGTCGCCAACGTTCAGCACCAGCGCATTAAGCAGGAAGCTGGTGTTACCCATGCACAGCACGAACAGGATCAGACCCAGCGCCAGCAGCACGTTAAGTTCCGACAGCAGACGGATCCCTTTATTCACGCCGGAAGTCACCGAAATAGTCGCCATAATTACCGACAGCGCAATCAGCGCTGCCTGGGCCGTCAGCCCTTCCGGCACGTCAAACAGCACCTTCAGACCGTAGTTCAGCTGCACCACGCCAATCCCCAGCGTGGTGGCGATACCGAAAATAGTCCCGATAACCGCCGCGATATCCACTGAATGGCCGATAGGGCCGTTGATCCGCTTGCCGAAGATAGGGTAGAGCGCAGAGCGGATAGTCAGCGGCAGGCCGTAACGATAGCTGAAGTAGCCCAGCGCGATGCCCATCAGTGCGTACATCGCCCAGCCGGTTAAACCGTAGTGGAACAGCGTCCAGACCATCGCCTGTCGCGCTGCCTCCAGCGTCTGCCCCTGGCCTTCCGGCGGCATCATATATTGCGTGACGGGTTCCGCTACGGAGAAAAACATCAGATCGATGCCGATGCCGGCGGCAAACAGCATCGCCGCCCAGCTCATCAGGCTGAACTCCGGCTTGGACTGCTCCGGGCCGAGCTTGATAGAACCAAAACGGGAAGCGGCAATCAGCACCACAAAGACGATATAAACGGTGGCCGCCAGCAGGTAATACCAGCCGAACGTATTGGAGACCCATTGCAGGGTATTATTTATCCAGCGATCGGATAAATCGGTAAAAAAGATAGTGGCAAGCGAGAACAGCAGAATTAACGCTGCTGAGGTATAAAAGACCACGGGATTAATGCGGTCTTGCTGATCTTTCCTGGGTATTTCAGTCGTCGGCATAGATTCTCCGAAAAAATGCTCAAGAATAAACCCGGTTTTCACAAAGCGTGCCTTAGCGCATACTGGGAAACATCCGCCGCATATCCGCTAACTACACTGGGGAACCGCTCGGGCAGGTAGTTTATGAGGTTGATCTTTGTCGATTATTTAGCTGTTTGCTCTGTCTCCTTCCTTCAATTGTTAAAAATAAGCTCCACATGATAGTTTTTATTGATTGAGCATTCAATTAAAAATAACAAAGCGATAAATTCATCGCATCAGACCTTATAGTTTCTGTGCGTTATTGGTTTTGGCTTTTACTCTAATAACCAGCACCGCATGGAAGGGCGTAGCAATAATTAAAAACTTATGCTGCAATGATTAACGAGGCTTGCAAAAGCAAATAAGGAATTATGATGACTGAATATGCAATTATCGCGGGTGGCTGTTTCTGGTGTACCGAAGCCGTGTTTAAACAGATTAACGGCGTGGAATCGGTAGAGAGTGGCTACATTGGCGGCCACGTTGCCAACCCGACTTACAAGCAGGTCTGCACGGGCGAAACCGGCCATGCGGAAGCTATCCGCCTGGGCTTCGATCCGGAAAAAATCAGCTACGGCGAGCTGCTGGATATCAGCTTCGCTACCCATGATCCAACCCAGCTAAACCGTCAGGGTAACGATATCGGTACCCAATACCGTTCGGCGATTTTCCCGCTGAATGAAACGCAGGCGGTGGAAGCCAAAGCGGCTATCGCGCGCGCGCAGGCGGAGCTGGCGGAGCCGGTGGTAACGACTATCGAGAGCGCCAGCGAATGGTATCCGGCGGAAGATTATCATCAGAACTATTGGGAAGGCGAAGGGCAGGAAAACCGTTATTGCCTGGCCGTGATCCCGCCAAAACTGCAGAAGCTGCGCAAGCACTACGCCAGCCAGAATAAATAAGGCGTTACTTCTGAAAGCGGGCAGCCAGCCCGCTTTTTTTACAGCTTTTTACTGCGCAGGCGGAAGCCGGTCATCAGCGCCAGCAGCAGCAGCAGCGTAATAAAACCGGCAATGCCCGGCCAGCCGAAATGATGCCAGAACACGCCGCCAAGCGTACCCGCCAGGCTCGATCCCAGATAGTAGCTAAAAAGATAAAGCGAAGAGGCCTGTCCTTTGGCACGTCTGGCGCGCGGGCCTATCCAGCCGCTGGCAACGGAATGCGCCGCAAAAAAGCCGGCCGTAAACAGCATCATGCCCGGAAAAATCAGCCATAACGTATTCGCCAGCGTGATCAGCACGCCAGCCAGCATCAGGGTTACCGACGCCAGCAGCACCGCCGCCCGGCCGTATTTAGCGGTCATCGCGCCCGCTTTCGGCGAGCTCCAGGAGCCGGTGAGATAGACCACGGAAAGCAATCCTACCACCGCCTGGCTCAGCGACCACGGCGGTGACAGCAGCCGGTAGCCAATATAGTTAAACAGCGTGACGAACGCGCCCATCAGCAAAAAACCTTCTGCAAACAGCAGCGGCAGGCCGCTGTCGCGCCAGTGCAGCCGAAAATTGATCAGCAGGCTGCGCGGCCTTAGCGAGGCGGGGCGGAAATGGCGCGAGGGCGGCAGAATTTTCCAGAACATCAGCGCCCCCGCCAGCGCAAAGCAGCCAATAACCGCGACCGCGACTCGCCAGCTGGTAAAATCGGCGATCACGCCGCTTAACAGACGGCCGCTCATGCCGCCGATGGAGTTGCCGCTAATATACAGGCCCATCGAAAAGGCGATGGCGCTGGGGTGGATCTCTTCGCTCAGATAAGTCATTCCCACCGCCGCCACGCCGCTCAGCGCCAGGCCGGTCAGTGCCCGCATCAGCAGAATGCCGTGCCAGCTGGACATGCCTGCCGACAGCAGCGTAAACAGCGCTGCCAGCATCAGCGCCGTCACCATAACGTTTTTACGGCCGACCGCATCGGAAAGCGGGCCGGTTACCAGCAGGCCCAGCGCCAGCAGACCGGTAGAGATAGACAAAGAAAGGCTGCTGGCGGCAGGCGAAACGCCGAATGCCTGCGACAGAATGGGCAAAATGGGCTGTACGCAATACAGCAGCGCAAAGGTGGCTAAACCCGCAGAAAACAGTGCCAGCGTCACGCGCATAAACTGCGGCGTGCCGCGCTTAATGTAGATTTCGGCGGGTGGGGTAACGCTTTCTTCTGCGGTAACGAGTCGGGTCGTAACGTTCACTGCCTGTCCTTAAACGTAGAAAAGTTGATGTTAATTTTATGTAACATTGAGCAGGTTGTATAATCTATTAATCCTCTCGATTGAGATTTTTAAGATATGAATATTGAGCTTCGTCATCTGCGCTATTTTATTGCCGTCGCGGAGGAGCTGCACTTTGGTCGCGCCGCTCAGCGTCTTGCCCTTTCCCAGCCGCCGCTCAGCCAGCAGATCCAGCAGCTGGAGCAGCAAATTGGCGCCAGGCTGCTGGCCCGCACCAACCGTAGCGTACGGCTCACGCCTGCTGGCGCCCAGTTTCTGGTCAGCGCCCGGCAAATCCTGCAAAACGTGGCCGTAGCGGCCGATAAGGCCGCCAGGCTGCATCGCGGGGAAGAGGGCACGCTGCGGATCGGCTTTACCTCCTCCGCGCCGTTTATTTCTGCGGTTTCCGACGCGCTGTTCAGCTTTCGCCAGCGCTACCCGGACGTGCATTTACAGATGCAGGAGATTAATACACGCCAGCAGCTGGCTCCGCTGCATGAAGGACGGCTGGATCTGGGCGTGATGCGCAATACGCCGCTGCCGGACACGCTGGAGCACCGGCTGCTGCTGCGGGAACCGCTTTGCGCCGTGGTTCATCGCGCGCATCGTCTGGCCGGGCGCGGCTCTGTCTCGCTGCGCGAGCTGGCGGCTGAACCCTTTGTTTTTTTCGATCCCCAGGTAGGCACGGCGCTCTACAGCGAAACCCTGACGCTGCTGGAGCGCTATGCCGTCCGGCCCAATATTGCTCAGGAAGTGGGCGAGGCGATGACCATCCTCGGGCTGGTCGCCACCGGGCTGGGCGTTTCGATCCTGCCCGCGTCGTTTCGTCGGGCGCGGCTGGAGCAGCTCAGCTGGCTGACGCTGCAGGAAGAAGATGCGCTGTCGGAAGTCTGGCTGGTATGGCAAAAGCAGGGCGAAATCAGCGCCGCTACGCAGCATATGCTGAGCCTGATGTTAAGAAACGATGATTTGTAATGATCAAGTAGCTAAGCGTTATTCTGTGCTGTTAATCACAATAAAAATCAAAGCGTTGACGAGCCAGCGGAACTGTTTCACCATGAGCAGAGATTTATTTTGAGGCGCGAAAATAAAGTGATAGCCGATAGTCAGCCTGGCCATATCGATCAGATCAAACAGACCAATGCGGGCGTGGTGTATCGCCTGATCGACCGCTACGGCCCGATATCGCGCATTGCCCTGTCGAAAAAAGCGCAGCTGGCCCCGGCAAGCATCACAAAAATCGTGCGCGAGATGCTGGAAGCGCATCTGGTGCAGGAAACGGAGTTTCAGGAAGCGGGCAGCCGCGGCCGCCCGGCTGTCGGCCTGGTGGTGGATACGCCGGCCTGGCACTATCTTTCCGCCCGCATCGGCAACGGCGAGTTCACGCTGGCGCTGCGGGATTTAAGCAGCCTGCTGGTGGTGGAAGAGGTGCGGCCGCTGCCCGTTGACGATCCGCAGCCGCTGCTGTCGCGCATTATTAATGAAATCGACGCTTTCTTTATTCGCCACCAGCAGAAACTGGAAAGGCTAACCGCTATTGCCATCACGCTGCCGGGCATTCTCAATGCGCAAAAAGGCATCGTGCATCGCATGCCTTTTTACCGCGTCAGCGATATGCCGCTGGGCGAGGCGCTGTCGGCGCGTACCGGCCTGCCGGTTTATATCCAGCACGATATCTGCGCCTGGACTATGGCGGAAGCGCTGTTTGGCGCCTCGCGCGATCTTAATAACGTTATCCAGGTCGTTATCGATCACAACGTCGGCGCGGGCGTGATTACCGGTGGCCGCCTGCTGCACAGCGGCAGCAGCACGCTGGTAGAGATAGGCCATACGCAGGTCGAGCCATGGGGCAAACAGTGTTACTGCGGCAATCATGGCTGCCTGGAGACGGTCGCAAGCCTGGAAAGCGTGCTGGAGCTGGCCGCGCAAAAAATGCAGGCCGCGCCGGACTGCCTGCTGCATCAGCAGCCGCTTACCGCCGCGTCGCTTTGCGATGCCGCGCTGGCGGGCGATCCGCTGGCGAAAGGGATTGTCACCGGCGTCGGGCATCACGTGGGTCGTATCCTGGCCATTATGGTTAACCTCTTTAACCCTGAAAAAATAGTTATAGGATCGCCGCTTAATCGCGCCAGCGAAATCCTCTATCCCGCCATTGCCGATTGCGTGCGCCGTCAGTCCCTGCCGGTTTACGGCCAGCATATCGCCATCGAACCTACCCAGTTTTACAATCAGGGCACCATGCCAGGGGCCGCGCTGGTCAAGGATGCGCTCTATAACGGCACGCTGCTGGTGAAACTTCTCCAGGGCTGACGCCACGCCCTTTATTACGCAAAAGATTGCGCTAACGCAAGCCTCACTCCTGTTCGCTACCCTAAGATGTTGCGTCTTAATTGTTAATTATTGTTTATAAATTATCGACAGAATCGGAGCGTAGAGAGAGTATGTTAAAGCGTTTATTTGTCACTGGCACCGATACAGAAGTGGGTAAAACAGTGGTCAGCCGCGCACTCTTGCAGACGCTGTCCGAAGGGGGGCGGCGGGTGGCTGGCTATAAGCCCGTCGCCAAAAGCAGCCAGCAAACCGATGAGGGGCCGCGCAACAAGGACGCGCTCGTGCTACAGGCTTCTTCTTCCGTTACGCTTCCTTATTCCGCCATTAATCCGCTGACCCTGCTGGATGATGAGATCAGCACCAGCCGCGATGCCGTTATCAACTACCAGAAGCTGAGCGAGAGCCTGCACGCGCTGTCAGCCCAGGTTGATTCCGTAGTCGTGGAAGGCACCGGCGGCTGGCACAGCCTGATGAACGATCTGCGTCCGCTTTCCGCCTGGGCGGTTGATGAGCGGCTGCCGGTAGTGATGGTGGTCGGCATCAAGCTGGGCTGCATCAGTCATGCGCTGCTGACGGCGCAGGCGATAGCCAACGACGGCCTGCCGCTGTTGGGCTGGGTCGCCAACCGCATTAATCCCGGTCTGGCGCATTATGCGGAAATTATCGACGTGCTGAGCCAAAAAATTCAGGCACCGCTGCTGGGCGAGCTGCCTTACCTGCCGAAACCGGAACAGCGTGAGCTGGCCCGCTATCTGGATTTGAGCGTGCTGCGTCAGCCATAGCAACTGCCGCCGTTCCCCTTACGTTTTCTTTTCTGCCTGCCGCTACAGCACCTGCTGTAGCGGTTTTTTTATCGCGCCAGCGCACAAACAGGAAACATCCGGCGCCAATCCAGGCCAGAATAAGAACGGACAACACTAAGGAGCGGTATGACTGAAACAGCACACACCGGGGTGAGCCATCGCCACTGGATACTGATCGCCGCGATGCTGGCGATGTTTATGGCGGCCATTGAGGTGACCATCGTCGCCACGGCCATGCCCACCATCGTGGCGGAGCTGGGCGGATTTTCACAATTTGGCTGGGTTTTTTCCGTTTATCTGCTGACTCAGGCGGTCAGCGTGCCCCTTTACGGCAGGCTTGCCGATCTGTGGGGAAGGAAACGCGTCTTCTTTATCGGCACGTCGTTGTTCCTTCTTGGCTCGGTACTGTGCGGTTTCGCGCCCGCCATGAGCTGGCTGATCCTGTTTCGCGCCGTCCAGGGGCTGGGCGCGGGCGCAATTATGCCGCTGACCGCGACTATTATCGCCGACGTCTACTCGCCAAAAGAGCGGGCGGGTATCCAGGGCTGGCTCTCCAGCGTCTGGGGCGTGGCGGCGGTGGTCGGGCCGCTGACCGGCGCCTGGATAGTGGCGCATTTCAGCTGGTCGCTGGTGTTCTGGGTTAACGTGCCGGTAGGGATCGTTTCGATGCTGATGCTGGCGCGCTGGTTTCCGGAATCGCGAGGTGAAACGCGACAGAGGCTTAACCTGGCGGGCAGCGGCTGGCTGATGCTGACGGTCAGCGCGCTGCTGACGGCGCTGCTGCAGGCACAGCTGCTCGGTAACTGGGCATTTGTGCTGTCTGGCGTCGCCATACTGTCGGCTTTTATGCTGGTACGGCATGAAAAAAGGGCGCCCGCGCCGCTGTTCCCGTTGGTGATATGGCGTAGCCGGACAATCGTGGCGGGCAACCTCGGCAACCTGATTATCGGCGCGGCAATGATGGGCATCAGCGCATTTTTGCCCACGTGGATCCAGGGCGTTAACGGCGGCACGCCGCTCCAGGCAGGCAGCGCGCTGGCGATGATGTCGATCGGCTGGCCGCTGGCCAGTACGCTCAGCGGCAGGCTGATGCTGCGCACCTCTTACCGTTTCACCGCCCAGCTTGGCTCGCTGCTGCTGATTGCCGGTACGGCGCTGCTGCTGACGCTGCACGTGGACAGCAGCATTAGCTACGCGGGGGTCGCCGCGTTCGTTATTGGCACCGGTATGGGCATGACCAGCACCACGTTCCTGATCGCCGTGCAAAACAGCGCGGAGTTTTCAGTACGCGGCATTTGTACCGCCTCGGTGATGTTCAGTCGCCTGCTGGGATCGGCGGCAGGCACGGCGGTCATGGGCGCGGTGCTCAACTATAACCTGGCGCAGCGGCTGCCGCAGCACGACGATCCGGTGCAGCAGATTATGGCGCAGGCGCAGAGAGAAGCTTTATCGCAAGGGAGTTTGCAGCATGTGATTGGCGAAGTGGCCAGCTCGCTGCACTGGGTGTTTGCCGTTTCATTGGTCATCGCCTTCGCCAGCCTGGCGGTGGCGCGATTTATCCCGGCGAAGAAACCGGAATAAAGAAAGGGCCGCGCAGGCGGCCCTTATCCATCAGGAAGAGGGGGCATCCTGAGAGGTCCCGGCGCTGGCCGGTACGGCTGCGTCGCTATCGCCGTTGCGTTCACGCTTGTAGACTATTTTTTGCGAATCGTTTTCACAATGGCCTACCACCTGACCGCCAGCCTGATCGGCCTGGTCGCTGGGCACCACGTCCAGCGTAAAGCCGGAAGCAGGCACGCCGTTATTGATAATTTTCTGATTAATGTCCGCTTTAACCGTCTCGCAGGAAGCCTGTACAGCCAGCGGAGCGGCGACCATCAACGCCGGTAACAGCCATTTTATCGCTTTCATCGTCCTTTCCTTTTGCCTGAAAATTACGCTAACTATAGCAGCTATCCGCTATCAGGGCGCGACGGGACGTCCGCTGCGGCGATCCAGGCAGCGCAATGTGCTCGGCTCCCAGTAGGCATTAACGTTCAGGCTCTGCTCACAGGCGTCGCGAGTATCAATGGCGCGGTCAGCCTTATCAAAATTCTTTTCCACGCGCTGATTCACTTTGCTGCGCAGACGATGGGTTTCATCCCACTGCTCTTTCTCCTGGCGGGCCTGCTCTTTAGTCAGCGAGCTGTCGCCGTCCTGAATGATCAGCCTGTCCGTTCTTGCTTCGGCGGTCTGCTGAAAAGAGGCCAGCGCGCCAAACAGAACCAGCGGCAGCGCAGCCCTGACCAGCGTAGATTGCCAGAAAGTCATCTTTTTCATCATCAATTCCTTATTCCTGTTTTACAGCCGCGCGGCTGCATCGAACGCCGCGAATAGTATATCATCTGCGCGCGCGGGCTAACCAGCCGACTTGCGCATCCGTTTAGCCTGTAGTGAGGAAACATGCTGCTGAAAACCGTCCTGCTTTTTTTTCTGACCGCGCTGGCCGAGATCGTCGGCTGTTTTCTGCCCTGGCTGTGGCTACGCAAGGGTGGCTCCGCCTGGCTGTTGCTGCCCGCGGCGGCCAGCCTGGGGCTGTTTGTCTGGCTGCTGACGCTGCATCCGGCGGCGAGCGGGCGCGTCTATGCGGCCTACGGCGGCGTATATGTGGCGACGGCGCTGCTGTGGCTGCGTTTTGTGGATGGCGTAAAGCTAAGTCATTACGACTGGGCGGGCGCGGCAATCGCCCTGGGCGGGATGCTGATTATCGTGGCCGGTTGGGGAAGAGGGTAGCAAATCAGAACAGGCCCGGCAGAAGGTAGCCGCCGGGCCAGATAGCACATTACGACTTATGCACTTTCAGCCCGGCCAGGGTTTGCGCGACCGGCATCATTTCCAGCGTGTTGATATTGACATGCTTCGGCAGCGTGGCAACCCACCAGACCGCTTCGGTCACGTCTTCGGCAGTCAGCGGCTCGGTGCCGTCGTAGACGCTATCGGCCTTAGCGTCATCGCCTTTAAAGCGCACGTTGGAAAACTCCGTGCCGCCCACCAGTCCCGGCTCAATATCGGTCACGCGCAGAGCGGTGCCGTGCAGATCGGTGCGCAGATTCAGGCTGAACTGCCGCACGAAGGCTTTAGTCGCGCCATAAACGTTGCCGCCCGCGTAAGGCCAACTGCCGGCAATCGATCCCAGATTGATAATATGGCCCACGTTGCGCTCAACCATCGCCGGCAGCACGGCGCGGGTCATATAGACCAGCCCTTTATTATTGGTGTCGATCATCGCTTCCCAATCGTCCAGGCTCGCTTTATGCGCGGGTTCGATGCCTAACGCCAGCCCGGCATTATTGACCAGCACGTCGATATTGCGCCATTCGGCGGGAAGCTGCTCCAGCGCCTCTTCAATGGCCGCACGGTTGCGGACGTCAAGCTGTAGCGTATAAAGGTTGTCGCCCAGCTCCTGTTTCAACGTTTGCAGACGCTCCTGACGACGGCCGGTGGCGATTACCTTGTGTCCTTCACGGATAAAGCGTCGGGTAATGCTTTCGCCGAATCCGGCAGTGGCACCCGTAACAAATACGATCATCTCACTGTTCCTCAACGCATTTTGGATTCTCAACACGATAACACTTCAGATCGATTCTGATAAGAAGGATTGGTTATGGTTGATAATACAGGCTGCACGATCGAGGTGCGTTCTGCGTAAAAACGCCAGAAAACGGTGCAATGGCACAGGGAAAAACTGCTCGCTGCGCAAGAAAAAAAGGCAGGCAATCGTTTGCTGATTGCTGCAATCGGTTGCGCATACGATTGCCTCGATTCATTCAGGGTTTCTTAATGCATCCATATTTAAGTAACTGATAAATAGCATATAAATTCCGATTATTAATGTGGCACAGCAATTGCAACTCTGAACGCAGGCCGTTCACTGATTGCCGAAGACTTGTTCAGAAGGAAGCGCTATGCCATCCATCACCGCCATTCGCGGCAGTTTTTTTGATATCACCGCACCGGTCAGCCAGCCTGAAGAACTGCCGGCCCACGCCCGCTACATTGAAGACGGCCTGCTGCTGCTGCGCGAAGGCGAAATTCTTTCGCTTCAGACGTGGGAAGCGGGGCAGCATCAGCTCGCCGCCGGGCAGCCGATAACCGACTACCGGGGTAAGCTTATTGTGCCGGGTTTTGTCGACAGCCATATTCACTATCCGCAAACGGAGATGATCGGCGCTTTCGGCGAGCAGCTGCTGGAGTGGCTGCAACAGTACACTTTCCCGGTAGAGAGCCAGTATCACTGTCCGCAGCACGCGGCGAAGATGTCGGCCTTTTTTCTGCACCAGCTGCTGAGTAACGGCACCACCACGGCGCTGGTTTTCGGCACCGTGCATCCGGAATCGGTGGATGCGCTGTTCAGCGCCGCCGAAGGGTTGGGAATGCGTCTGATCGCCGGGAAAGTCATGATGGATCGCCATGCGCCGGACTACCTGACCGAGACGCCCGAACAGAGCTACCGGCAAACCCGCGAGCTGATTGAGCGCTGGCACAATCGCGGGCGCCTGAGCTATGCGCTGACGCCGCGCTTTGCGCCAACCTCTTCGCCAGCGCTGCTGGAAAAGGTCAGGCAGCTGAAGGAAGCCTATCCGGATATCTGGCTGCACACCCACCTGAGCGAAAACCCGCAGGAAGTTGCCTGGGTCAACGCGCTTTTCCCCGAGCGCGACGGCTATCTGGACGTGTATCACCATTATCAGCTGACGGGCCGCCGCAGCGTCTTCGCGCACTGCATCCATCTGGAGGATAGCGAGTGGGACTGCCTGCATCAGACTGATTCGGCAGTCGCCTTCTGTCCTACTTCTAACCTGTTTCTCGGCAGCGGCCTGTTTAAGCTACAAACCTGCTGGCAAAAAAACGTCAGGCTGGGCATCGGTACGGATGTCGGCGCGGGCACCACTTTTAATATGCTGCAAACGCTGGGCGAAGCCTACAAGGTCGGGCAGCTACAGCAGTATAAAATGGCCGCCTGTGAGGCGTTCTACCACGCCACGCTCGGCGGCGCGCAGGCGCTGGATCTGCATCATAAGATCGGTAACTTCCAGCCCGGCAAAGAGGCGGACTTCGTGGTGCTCGATCCGGCCGTCTCGGCGCTGCAAAAGCTGCGCTGCGCCAACAGCCGCGATATCTGGGAGAAACTTTTTGTGCTGATGACGCTGGGCGACGATCGCAATATCGCCTGTACCTGGGTCAACGGCAAACTGGTCTGGCAGCCGCAGAGCGAGGAGAAAGCCGCATGATCCAGTTTTTACTGAACCAGACGCTGGTCACCGAGCAAAGTCTCGATCCTGAAACCACCGTACTGAACTATTTACGCCAGAACCAGCGCCGCTGCGGCACCAAAGAGGGCTGCGCTTCGGGCGACTGCGGTGCCTGTACGGTCACGTTGGGGCGCGTCGAGGCGGGCAAAATGGTGTATGAAACCGTCAACAGCTGCATCACCTTTGTCAGCAGCCTTCAGGGCAAACAGCTGATCGCCGTTGAGGATCTCCGCCAGGGCGACGAGCTGCACGAGGTGCAAAAAGCGCTGGCGACGTGCCACGCCTCGCAGTGCGGCTTTTGCACGCCGGGTTTTGCGATGTCGCTGTTTACGCTGCAAAAAAACAGTGAAGGCTGGCGGCGGCAAGAGGCGGAGCAGGCGCTGGCGGGCAACCTGTGCCGCTGCACCGGCTATCGGCCGATTATTGATGCGGCGCGTCAGGTCTGCGAACGGCCGCAGCCGGACAGCTTTGCGCAGCGCGAGGCGCAGACGGTGGCAAAACTGATGGCGATCCACAACGGCGAAGAGCAGGAGCTGGCGTTCAACGGCAACCGCTGCCTGCTGCCGAAAAGCCTCGATCGCCTGGCGGAACTGCTGCTGGCGCATCCGGAGGCGAAGCTGCTGGCGGGCGGCACGGATTTAGCGCTCCAGGTGACGCAAAGCTATAAACCGCTGCCTTTGGTTATCGCCCTGGATCAGATAGCAGCACTGAAAGCCTGTCGGGAAGAGGAGCAGGCGATTGTGCTGGGGGCGGGCGCTTCCCTTCAATCCTGCGCCACGCTGTTGCGGCCCCATATTCCTGCCTTCGCGCAGGTGCTGGAGCGTTTCGCTTCGTTGCAGATCCGCAATCGCGGCACGCTGGGTGGCAATATCGCCAACGGCTCGCCCATCGGCGATACCCCGCCGATGCTGCTGGCGCTCAACGCAACGCTGACGCTTCAGCGCGGCTCGCAAATCCGCACGCTGCCGCTGGATGAATTTTTCGTGGACTATCGCAAAACTGCGCTACGGCCCGGCGAATTTATCCTGTCAATCAGCGTGCCAAAAGTGACCGCGTCACAACATTTCCGCGCGTGGAAGGTGTCCAAGCGGCTGGAAGATGATATTTCCGCCGTTTTCGGTGCATTTATGCTGGAGCGCGACGCCGACGGCCGGGTAACCGCCGCGCGTATCGCCTTCGGCGGCATGGCGGCAACGCCAAAACGTGCCGTCCATTGCGAAAGCGCGCTGGTGGGCAAACCGCTGACGCAGCAGTCGCTGGCGCTGGCCTGCCGTGCGCTGGAGCAGGACTTTACGCCGCTGAGCGACTTCCGCGCCAGCGCGGCCTACCGGTTACAGATAGCGAAGAACCTGCTGCGTCGCTATCACGCTTCGCTTACGGAAGAGCTAACCCTGCTGGAGGTAACAGACTATGTCCAATAATCGTCCCTTAGTGGCGGCTGACGTTATCGCCCGGCAGTATCAGGCAGGCATTCAGAGCGGCGTCGGTAAAAGCAATAAGCACGAGAGCGCGGATAAGCACGTCTCCGGCGAGGCGATCTACATCGACGACAGGCTGGAGCTGCCGGGCATGCTGCATCTCTGTCCCCGCCTTAGCGAGCATGCGCACGCCCGCATCCTCAGCATAGATACCGATCCCTGCTACGCCATCCCCGGCGTGGTCAGCGTGCTGACCTGGCAAAGCGTGCCGGGCGAAGGGGATATCGGGCCGCTGGAGCCGGGCGATCCGCTGCTGGCAAAAGACGTCGTAGAGTATGCCGGACAGATCGTGCTGGCGGTGGCGGCGTCAAGCCCGCAGGCGGCCCGCCGGGCGGCGGAAGCGGCTATTATTGAGTACGAGCCGCTGACGCCGGTGCTGGACGTCAAAGAGGCGCTGGCGAAAGCGCATTTTGTGCAGCAGCCGCACGTGCACCAGCGGGGCGACGCGGAAGCCGCGCTCGCTCGCGCCAGCCATCGGCTTCAGGGCGAGTTCCACATCGGCGGCCAGGAGCATTTTTACCTGGAAACGCAGATTGCGCTGGTGGTGCCGGGCGAAGACCAGTCGCTCCAGGTTTTTTCCTCCACGCAAAATCCGACGGAAGTGCAGAAGCTGGTAGCGTCGGTGATGGGGATCACCATGAACAAGGTGACGATAGATATGCGGCGGATGGGCGGCGGCTTTGGCGGTAAAGAGACGCAGGCCGCCGGCGTCGCCTGCCTGTGCGCGGTAGCGGCGCGGCAGACGGGCAGACCGGTGAAAATGCGGCTGGCGCGACGTGACGATATGCACATAACCGGCAAGCGGCATCCCTTCTACGTGCGCTATGACGTAGGGGTGGATAACGATGGGCACTTCTGCGGCGTAAAAATCGATCTGGCCGGCAACTGCGGCTATTCGCTGGATCTCTCTGGTTCGATCGTCGATCGCGCCATGTTTCATGCCGACAACGCCTACTATCTTGGCGACGCGCTGATCACCGGCTATCGCTGCCGTACCAATACGGCGTCCAACACGGCCTATCGCGGCTTTGGCGGCCCGCAGGGCATGGTGGCGATTGAGCAGATCATGGATCATATCGCCCGCGAGCTGAACCTCGATCCGCTTGAGGTACGCAAACGCAATTATTACGGCAAAGAAACGCGTAACGTCACGCACTACCACCAGCAGGTGGAAGGCAATTTGCTGGAGGAGATGACCGCGCAGCTGGAGGCCAGCGCGGACTATGCGGCCCGCCGCCGCGAAATCACCGCCTTTAATCACGGCAGCGCTTATCTGAAACGTGGCCTGGCGCTGGCGCCGGTGAAGTTCGGCATCTCTTTTACCTCCAGCTTCCTTAATCAGGCGGGCGCGCTGATCCTGATCTACACCGACGGCACCGTACAGCTTAACCACGGCGGCACGGAAATGGGCCAGGGCCTTAATACCAAAGTTGCGCAGATCGTGGCGGAAGTGCTGCAAATCGACGTCGATCGCATCCAGATCACCGCAACGGATACCGGCAAAGTGCCTAATACCTCGCCGACGGCCGCCTCAAGCGGCACCGATCTTAACGGTAAGGCCGCCCAGAACGCGGCGCAGATCCTGCGCGACCGATTAACGGCTATGCTGTGCAGCCTGCATAACTGTAGCGCTGAGCAGGTCAGCTTCAGCAACGGCATCGTCAAGGCAGGCGAAAAACATTTCACCTTTGCGGACGTGGCGCAGCTGGCCTGGCTGAACCAGGTGCCGCTTGCCGCGACCGGCTACTACAAAGTGCCCGGCATTCATTACGATCGTGAAGCAGGGCGCGGCACGCCTTTTTACTACTACGCCTTTGGCGCGGCCTGCGTGGAGGTCATTGTCGATACGCTGACCGGCGAATATCGGCTGCTGCGGGCGGATATTCTGCATGACGTCGGCGCCTCGCTGAACCCGGCGATCGATATTGGCCAGGTTGAGGGCGGCTTCGTGCAGGGCGTGGGCTGGCTGACCAGCGAGGAGCTGGTGTGGAACGAGCAGGGCCGCCTGATGACCGACGGCCCCGCCAGCTACAAAATTCCGGCGATTGGCGACGTGCCTGCGGATCTGCGGGTTACGCTGGTGGAAAACCGTAAAAACCCCAAAGATACGGTGTTTCATTCCAAAGCGGTGGGCGAGCCGCCGTTTATGCTGGGGATTGCCGCCTGGTGCGCGCTCCAGGATGCCGTAGCCAGCGTTGGCGACTACCGTCAGCACCCGCTGCTGGATGCGCCCGCCACGCCGGAAAGGGTCTTCTGGGGGGCAGAAAAAATGAGGGAACATAATGCGACCTGACGACTGGATTAAAATACTGGCCTCGCTACACGAAAAGCGTGAGCCCTGCGTACTGCTGACGGTGCTGGAGGAAAAAGGCTCGGTGCCGCGCGACAGCGGCAGCAAAATGATTGTCACCGCCGGGCAATCTTTTCTGACCATCGGCGGCGGCCATCTGGAATATCAGTGCATCGCCCTTGCCAGAGAGATGCTGACGACGCGCAGCAGCGAACCGCGCAGCGAGCATTTCAACCTGGGCGCCCGGCTTGGGCAGTGCTGCGGCGGCATGACCTCCGTGCTGTTTGAGCCGTTGATCCAGCCGCAGCCGCAGATAGCGGTGTTTGGCGCAGGCCACGTAGGCCGGGCGCTGGTCACCATTCTGGCGACGCTGCCCTGTCATGTCTGTTGGGTAGACGAGCGTAAAGAGCAGTTCGTTCAGGTGCCGGAAGGGGTGACGATCTGCTGCCCGGAAGATCCGCGCGACGCGGTGAAACAGATGCCGCCGGAAAGCTATTACGTGGTGATGACCCACCATCATCCCACCGATCTGGCGCTCTGCGAGGCGATCCTGACGCGCGGCGACTATCGTTACTTCGGGGTGATTGGCTCGGCGACCAAACGTCAGCGGTTTGATTATCGGCTGGAGGGCAAGGGCTTCAGTCGCCAGCAGCTGGATACCCTGCGCTGCCCGATTGGCCTGCCTGACGTGAAAGGCAAGCTGCCCGCCGAGATTGCGGTAGCGGTAGCGGGTGAGATTATTGCCTGCTATGGGCAATAAAACGGCCAGCATGGCTGGCCGGGAAAAGGAGAAGCGCGTCAGGTCACGCGATAAAATCTGATTGACTGATTATTTGAGGTTATCAGGAAAATTTGCAGGCAGCTCGCTGGCCGCACAGTCAATCACGCTGTCGTTATCGGGTCCGCAGTCGCGGATAAACGTGATCGTCGCGAACTCATCGATAATTTCCGTTGGATAAGCCGGGCCGGCTTCGCGATAGCGTTCCATTTCCACAATATGCTCGTTCTGGAAACAAACGGTTTTTTGCGGGTCATTCATGACCCAGCGCGGGAAGAAGATGGTGCCGTGAAACAGGCGGTCGCCCAGGTTAGCTATCAGGCTGACGTCGGTGCCGGTCGGCTCCGTCCAGGAAATTTTATAGCTCTCCTCGCCGACACGCACGATATAAGCCCGCTGATCTTTCACCCAGCGGTTGCCGACCATGCCGCTGTGAATACGATAATCCAGCGTCTGCTCGTTCTTGACGTAAATTTCGTAATTCCAGCCGTTGTCGTAGGTATAAACCAGGTGTTTACCGATAAAGCCGCTCAGGTCATTTCGATCGAATTTCATCTTATCCTCCTGTGTTTTTTTTGACACTTTATCGGTTTATTTTCTGAATTAATAACGCTAATTTTAAGTCAAATTCATCTGATAATTAAATCAATCATGCATAAAACGACGCTGGAACAGTGGGCGCTGCTGGAGAAAGTGGTGGAGTCGGGCAGCTTTGCGAAAGCAGCGGAGGCGACCTGCCGCAGCCAGTCTTCGGTCAGCTACAACCTCGCGCTGCTGCAGGAAAGGCTGGGCGTGGCGCTGCTGCGGCCTGAAGGGCGGCGGACCGTACTGACGACGGCGGGCGAGCAGCTGCTGGCGCGGGTCAGACCCTTGCTGAAAGCGTTCTGGTATGTGGAAGCCCATGCCGCTCTGTTGACCACGGGCGTGCGGACGCGCCTGGATTTAGTGGTGGATGCCATTTTCCCGCGCGGGCGCCTGTTTACCATTCTGCGGCAGTTTCAGCAGCAGCATCCGCATACGCAGGTAAACCTTACCGAAGTGCTGGAAAGCAATGCGGCAGAAAGGCCGGAAGCGGACGTGATGGTGCTGACGCGTCGTCAGGATCTGACCGGTCGGGGAGAATGGCTGATGAATATTGATTTTGTCGCGGTGGCGCATCGCGATCATCCGTTGCACCAGCAGGCGGCACCGCTGAGCGGCGAGGATCTGGCGGCTTACCCGCTTATCCGCATCGCAGAGCGGGAACCCGACGGCCAGGACGACAGCCTCGATGCGGCCGAATGCTGGACTTTCTCCACCATTGATGCCGCGGCGGAGGCCGTGATCGCGCAGGTCGGCTACGGCTGGCTGCCGGAAGAGCGTATCGCCTCGCAGCTGGCTGCCGGCACGCTGAAAATTCTTCCCATGACGCACGGCGGCAGACGTGCTACACCCTTACATCTGATTGTTAAAGATTTATCATCGGACGATCGGCAAATCCAGACGCTGACCAGGCTGTTCAGCATGCCTGCCTGATGCCGCCCGTTTCGCCTATTCGGAGAGTCGATAAGGAGTCATGCCATGCCCACTAATCCGTTCAGCCAGCCCAGCCCGCTGCCGTTTCAGGCGCCGCCTTTCGATCGCATTACCGAAGCCGACTATCGTCCGGCGCTGGAAGAGGGAATGCGGCAAAAACGGGAAGAGGTAGAGCGCATCGCCAACAGCGCCGAGCCGCCGACCTTCGCCAATACTTATCAGGCGCTGGAGCAGTGCGGACTGATGCTCCGGCGCGTGGAGAGCGTGTTTAACGCCATGACGTCAGCCAACACCAGCGATCTGCTCCAGCAGCTTGACGAGGAGATGTCGCCACGGCTGACGGCGCTGGAGGATGATATCCGCCTAAACAGCCAGCTGTTTGCACGTCTCGACAGCGTTTACCAGCAGCGCCAGAGCCTGGGGCTGGACGACGAATCGCTGCGCCTGGTGGAAGTAACCTGGCAGGCGTTTCAGCTCGCCGGGGCCAGCCTCAGTGACGACACAAAAGCGCAGCTGAAGGTGCTGAATCAGCAGGCGGCCACGCTGACCACGCAGTTCACCAATAAGCTGCTGGCGGCGACCAAAGCGGGCGGGCTTGCCGTCAACGATGCGGCGGCGCTGGCAGGGTTAAGCGAGGCCGAACTGAGCGCCGCCGCCGCAGCGGCGCAGGAGAAAGGCCTGCAGCCGCAGTGGCTGCTGGTGCTGCAAAACACCACGCAGCAGCCGGCTCTGCAAAGCCTCAGCAACCGCGACACGCGGGAGGCGCTGTTTTCGGCTGCCTGGCAACGGGCTGAAAAGGGCGACGGCAACGATACCCGCGCGCCGATCGCTAATCTGGCCAGCATCCGCGCGCGTCAGGCGCAGCTGTTGGGGTTTGCCAGCTATGCCGACTGGAAGCTTCAGGATCAGACGGCCTCAACTCCCCAGGCCGCACTCGATTTTATGCGTGCCATCGTGCCTGCTGCCACCGCGCGTGCTAACCGCGAGGCGGCGGATATTCAGGCGGTGATTGACCAGCAGCAGGGCGGTTTCCGCCTTCAGCCCTGGGACTGGCTGTTCTATGCCGAACAGGTGCGCAAGGCGAATTACGATCTGGATGAAAACCAGATCAAACCTTACCTTGAGCTGAATAACGTACTGGAAAACGGCGTATTTTGGGCAGCCACCCAACTTTATGGCATTACCTTTAAGGCGCGCAGCGATATCCCGGTTTACCATCCCGACGTACGCGTCTATGAAATTCTGGACGTCGATGGCGAACCGATGGCGCTGTTCTATACCGACTATTTCAAGCGCGACAACAAGGGCGGCGGCGCGTGGATGGGTAATTTTGTTGAACAGTCCACGCTGCTCGGCACTAAGCCCGTTATTTATAACGTCTGCAACTATCCCAAACCGCCTGAAGGGCAGCCCGCGCTGCTCGCCTGGGACGACGTGATTACGCTGTTCCACGAGTTCGGCCACACGCTGCACGGTCTGTTCGCCGAACAGCGTTATCCCTCGCTTTCCGGTACCGCCACGCCCAGGGATTTCGTTGAGTTCCCCTCTCAGCTTAACGAACACTGGGCCAGCGATCCGCAGGTATTCAGCCATTTCGCCCGCCACTATCAAACCGGCGAGCCGATGCCCACGGCGCTGCATAAGAAAATCATCAACGCCAGCAAGTTCAATAAAGGCTACGACATGACCGAGCTGCTGGCCGCGGCGCTGCTGGATATGCACTGGCACAGCCTGGCCGCTGACCAGCAGGAGCAGGACGTCGCCACTTTTGAACAGCAGGCGCTGGAGGCCGAGCAAATCGCGCTCGCCGCCGTGCCGCCACGCTATCGCTCCAGCTATTTTCAGCATATCTGGGGCGGCGGCTATGCGGCAGGCTACTACGCCTATCTGTGGACGCAGATGCTGGCCGACGACGGTTTTGTCTGGTTCAGCGAGCACGGCGGCCTGACGCGGGAAAACGGCCAGCGGTTTCGCGACGCCGTTCTGTCGCGCGGCAACAGCGGGGATCTGAAAGCGCTGTATGCACAGTGGCGCGGCAGAGAGCCGGAAATCGAAGCCATGTTGATTAACCGGGGATTAAAAGAGGAAGGCTGACGGCGTCTTCAGCGCGACGGCAGTCACCGTCGCGCTGGCGTGAGTCAGGCGAAAGGCCCGCCCTGAATGGTGTCGCACATGCCCTGAAGAATGCGCTCGCCGGTTTCGCTTTGCAGTTCCCGATACCACTGCTCCGTGACGGCCATATCCTTGCCGTGTGTAACGTCGCAGCGTTTGCGGGCTTTCAATACCAGATCCTTCACGCGTCCGGCGCGCCGGGCCTGATAGCGCAGCAGCGCGTCTTCAATACCCATCGAATGCGTTTGCAGGCAGTTTGCCAGCACTACCGCATCTTCCATTGCCGCGCAGCCGCCCTGACCAATATCGGGCGTGGTGCTGTGCGCCGCATCGCCCAGCAATGCCACGCGGCCTTTTACCAGCTGAGGAAACGGTTCGATATCATGGATTTCCACACGGTTGGTGGTGGCCGGATCGATCTGCGCAATCAGCTTCTGCACCGGCGCGGCCCAGCCTTGAAAATAGCGCTGCAAATCGGCGCGCAGCGTGCTGCGATCTTCCGCCAGCCCCGGCGGCAGCGGCACGTCAAAGAAAAAGTAAAAGCGGTTGTTCGCCACCGGCATCAGCGAAACGCGCTTGCCTTCGCCGACAAAGGTCGTCCACTGCCGGGCTGGCGCGATGCTTTCGTCCAGCGCCACCAGCCCGTTCCAGTTAACATAGCCCGCGTAGCGCCGCGGCACGGTTTGTCCCAGCACGTAAGGACGGACGGCGGAGTGCGCGCCGTCGCAGGCAATCAGCAAATCGCCCTGCGCCTCGCTGCCGTCGGTAAAAAAGGCCGTCACGCCCCGATCGTGCTGTTCCACGCTCGCCACGCGTTTGCCGAACCGTACCCGGTCAAAGCCATAGTGTCCCAGCAGCATGGACTGTAATTCCGCGCGCGCGACCGGGTAAGGGCGCTCGCCGGACTCGGCAATCAGCGGCGCCAGGCTGAACTGCGTCAGAGGATTGCCCGTCCGCGCATCATGATAGGCCATGGTCTGCATCATGCCGCCCAGCGCCCGCAGCTGCTCTTTCATGCCCAGATAATTCAGGCACTTCACGCCGTTGGGCCAGATGGAGATGGCCGCGCCGACGGGCTTAATTTCTTTTACCGCTTCAAATACTGCGGTTTCGATACCAAAACGCTGCAGCGCAATGGCGGTGCACATGCCGCCGATCCCCGCGCCCATAATCAATGCTTTCATCTGTTTCTCCTTCAGGCTTCCCTGGAGGCTTTGCAACTTTTGTACCAGTTGCGCCGTCCGGTTCGCGCGGGGTGAAACAATCTGAACTATACAGGCGTTATGGCGACGGAGTGCGTCCAGTCCGCGCGCCTGGTGAAACGATCGTTTCGTTAAATTCCTGCTTCAGGCTGGCGCATTGCACCAGCATGGTGATCCATCAGTGAAACAAAAGTGACGGAAAGGCCGAAGTGTTGGCAAAGCGCTAAAGAATTTGCCACAGTGGCAAAAGACCTTTTTCAGGAGAAAGCAAGATGGCAACCATAGCCTGTCTGCATGCGGCAAGAAGCAACATAGTGCTGTTTGAAGAGGCGCTGCAAGCGTTGGATTATGATGAGGTTCAGCTGCTGCACTGCGTGCAAAGCGAGCTGTTAACTCAGGCGGCAGAAGCGGGCGAAGTGACTCCCGACATTGAGGCGGCCGTCAGCCATATCCTCGACGAGCTGTGCCAGCAGGCCGATGCGGTGATCGTCACCTGTACCACGCTGGGCGTGGTGGCACTGGATCCTAAACGTTTCAGCAAGCCTGTTATTCGCGTGGACGCGGCGCTGGCGAAGGCGGCCTCGCACTATCACGGCGCGGTGCTGGTGCTCTGCACCGCCCATTCTACGCTTGCGGCCACCACGCGGCTGTTCGAGGCGTTTATTCCCGGCAGCCGTCTGGCCGTAGAACTGATCCCGCGCGCCTGGGCCTTTTTCAACCAGGGGGATATGGATGGCTACCATCGTGAGATCGCGCACTATATTCGCGATCGCCACGAGTGTGCGCTGGGCTGTATCGTGCTGGCGCAAAGTTCGATGGCGGGCGCGGCAAAGCAGATCAATACCACGCTGGCGGTGCTGACCGGCCCGGAAACCAGCCTGCAGGCCGCGCTCGAAGCTATTCTTTAATTTTTAAGGCGTTAAAAAGAGCTAGAGCGCAGCGGCAAAGCGTTTTAAGGTGTAGCCCCACGCTTTGACAGGAAACCACTATGTTCGATTTAACGCTGTTTATTCTGCTGTTTCTGGCGGGGCTCAGCTACTTCAGCCACAACCTGACCGTCGCTATCGCTTTGCTGGTGCTGATCGTGGTGCGCATGACGCCGCTGAACGCGCTGTTCCCGTGGATTGAAAAGCAGGGCGTCACCGTCGGGATTGTGATCCTGACCATTGGCGTCATGGCACCCATTGCCAGCGGCGCGCTGCCGACCAGCACGCTGATGCACTCCTTTCTGAACTGGAAATCCCTGCTGGCGATCGCGGTAGGCATTTTCGTCTCCTGGGTAGGCGGGCGCGGCGTCAGCCTGATGGGATCGCAGCCTACTATCGTCGGCGGCCTGCTGATCGGCACGATTATCGGCGTGTCGCTGTTTCGCGGCGTGCCGGTCGGGCCGCTGATCGCCGCCGGGCTGGTTTCGCTGTTTATCGGTAAAATGTAGCCGTCCGCAGAAAGCGTTCTCTGCTATGATGACGCTCTTTTTTTTCGCCAGGAGAAACCGGTGAGCAAGCAGGACAAGCGCAGCAAGCGCGCCAAACTCAAAGCCAAACAGGCCAACAACGCCCGCGCGCGTGGCAAACAGCTGGATGCGGTCGGCCGCAGCAGCTACGTCGCCACACCCGAAATGATCGAGCTGTTCGCCAGCCTGCCGCCGCTGGACGAGCAGGGCGATATGCCTTTTGTCGGCAACGTTTACCGCTGGTGTGACGAGGAATATGGCTTTGACGGCGACAGTGCGGAAAACGAGATGTTGCAGGTTGCCGCGCTTTGCGTGCTCTATATCCACTGGCGCACCAGCGAAGGCGCGACCTCGCTGAACCAGAACGAGATGATTGAAGCGGCTATCCGCCTGAGCGAAGAAAACGAAGCCTTTAAAACGCATTATCAGGCGGCGCGCACGCTTATAGTAAAATAGCGCTAACGGGCGTTCCGGATGAGGAAACCCGCATAACTGTCCGCGCTTTCCAATGCATTTCCGCCCGGTCGATATCAGCGGCAACGCCGACGCAAAGACGGAAACCATTGCTTTAGCGCTGGTGGAGAAATATCTGACGCCATAACCAGGGAGCAGGCAAGATGTTAATAAAAAGGGGTTCAGGCTGGCTTGGGGCGATGCTGGTGCTGCTTATGGCAGGCTGTAGCCATAAGTCTGAGGTCAAATCGCTGGTCACGCCTTATGTGCCGCCCACGCCCGTACTAAAGCCTCAGCCTGTGCGCGGCGTCTGGCTGGCAACGGTGAACCACCTCGACTGGCCGCCGCCTGCTTCTCTAACGCTTGCCGATCCCGAACTGCGCATCGCGCGACAGCAGCAGGCGCTCGTTCAGCGGCTGGATAAGTATGTGGCGTTGGGCATCAATACGGTCTTTTTCCAGGTGAAGCCTGACGGCACCGCGCTTTATCGCTCCGCGATTTTGCCCTGGTCTGCCGAGCTGACCGGGGCAATCGGCCAGCATCCCGGTTACGATCCGCTGCAGTTTTTGCTCACCGAGGCGCATAAAAGAGGCCTCAAGGTACACGCGTGGCTTAATCCTTACCGGATCACGATGAACACTTCGCCAGCCACGGTCAGTGCGCTGCAAAAAACGCTGCGTCAGTCACCGGCCAGCGTTTTCGTGCTGCATCGCGACTGGGTGCGCGTCGCCAGCGATCGCTACGTGCTGGATCCGGGACTGCCGCAGGTTCGCCAGTGGATCAACAGCGTGGTCGCCGAGCTGGTAAAAAACTATGCGATCGATGGCGTGCAGTTCGATGACTATTTCTATTATGAAACGCCCTCGTCGCCGCTGGATGACAGCCGCAGCTGGCAGCAATACGGCGCAGGCTTTGCTGATAAGGCCAGCTGGCGGCGCAACAATACGCTGCTGCTGGTTAAAGAGGTGGCGGCGACGATCAAGTCCCTGAAGCCGGAGGTGGCGTTCGGCATCAGTCCGGCAGGCGTCTGGCGCAATGCGGACAAAGACGAGCGCGGTTCCGATACACGCGGCGCCGAGGCTTACGATCAGGCCTTTGCCGATACCCGACTGTGGGTTAAAGAAGGGCTGCTAGATTATATTGCGCCCCAGCTTTACTGGCCGTTCGAGCGGAAAATCGTGCGTTATCCCACGCTGGCGAAATGGTGGGCTGACGTGGTCGGCAGCGGCCCCGTCAAACTCTATATCGGCGTGGCGCTGTATAAAGTGGGCAAGCCTACGGCTACCGAGCCGCAGTGGGGCGAAGAGCAGGGCGTGGCCGAGCTGAAAAGGCAGATTGAGCTCAACGAGACGCAGCCCGGCGTGGCCGGAACCATTCTGTTTCGCGACGCTTTTCTTGACGAGCCGCAAACGCAGCAGGCGGTGAACTACCTGCGCAGCCGCTGGGGTAAGCAGTAAAAAGAAACGCCGCCCATAAGAGGCGGCGTTCTGTTTTTGCAGGCTGCCTAGCCCGGATAAATGCCGCGATCTTTCCTTGCCATCAAAATACGCTCACAGGCAACGATATAGGCAGCGGTACGCAGGCTGCACTCTTTTTCCCGCGCTTTGTCCCAGATATGGATCATCGCTTCGGACATAATTTTGTCCATTCGCTCATTGATCTCGCTCTCGCTCCAGAAGAAGCTGGCCATATCCTGCACCCACTCGAAGTAGCTGACCGTTACGCCGCCCGCGTTACAGATAACGTCCGGCACTACGGTAATGCCGCGCGACGCCAGCATATCGTCTGCGTCCGGGTAGGTTGGGCCGTTAGCGCCTTCCAGGATCAGCTTGCAGCTCAGTTTTTCCGCGCGCTCACGGGTGATTTGTCCTTCCAGCGCCGCCGGGATCAGAATATCCATCGGCAGCTGCCAGAACGCTTCCGCGTCAATCGTCTGCGCGCCGCTGAACCCGGCGATATTTTTATGCGTCGCCTGCCAGTCGGTCAGCGCGGTCAGATCGATGCCTTCGGCATTGTAAAGCGTGGCGGAGTGATCCTGAACGGCCACCACCCGCGCGCCAGCGGCGACAAACAGTCGAGCCGCTTCGCTGCCGACGTTGCCGAAGCCCTGAACGGCAAGGCGCGCGCCGTCCGTTTCGATATTCAGGCGACGGGCGACTTCACGACCGGTAACAAATACGCCCCGACCGGTGGCTTTTTCACGGCCCAGCGATCCGCCGAGATGCACCGGCTTGCCGGTCACCACGCCGGTAATGGTGGTGCCCTGATTCATGGAATAGGTATCCATCATCCAGGCCATCACTTTGGCATTGGTGCCCACGTCCGGCGCCGGAATATCCTTTTGCGGGCCGATCACCAGGCCGATTTCGCTGGTGTAGCGACGGGTCAGTCGCTCCAGTTCGCCTTCGGAAAGCTTAAAGGGATCGACGCGGATGCCGCCTTTGGCGCCGCCGTAAGGCAGGTTCACCGCGGCGCACTTGATGGTCATCCAGGCGGAAAGCGCCATGACCTCATTTAAGTCGACGTTGGGATGATAGCGAACGCCGCCCTTGCCCGGCCCGCGCGACAGATTGTGCTGCACGCGAAAGCCTTCAAAGTGACGAATGGAGCCATCGTCCATCTGAAGAGGAATATCCACGATCAGCGCGCGTTTAGGATGGCGTAGCGTATCGACCCAGCGACTCAGCTCGCCCAGGTAGGGCGCGACGCGATCGATCTGCTGCAGGTAGGTGGACCAGGCGGTGTTGGGGCTTTCTGACGCGTAAGATAGCTTATCCATAACAATGCTTTCCTGACAGTTATAAATGCTACGAAATGATGAGGGAGCCAGTGCTTCTGACCTGAACGCGGCATAATCTAACATTAATGAGTTGTTTTTAATTCATTAAATTAATGTTAATAAGAGCACGGGAAGGTGGATCGGCTGAGGGCAGGCGAATAATTAATTACCGCATTGACCCGTAGCCAGCCTTTGTATCAGGCTTTGGGAATAATTATGCATATCCACTGCATGTAGTTCGGTACGCCTTTATTTATCAGAACTTTGAGCCGGTTCAAACTTTGCCGAAAGCCTGCCAGGCGCGCGCGCTGCACGAAAAGGTTAACGTCTGCCACATCTTTTGTTACATTATAACACTCACTTTTTCAGTACCAACGGTAAACTCACCTGCGTTTACCTTGTCTTACGCCGTATCGTTAGAATAATAACGTTTTCAATACCAAAGCCGCTTTGGTCATGCCATTCACTGCCATAACAATGACGGGACAGATGAAAAGATTGCTTTTTTTGACGCAGTATCGGGTCTGCTGCTTTATTGCCTTTTACACGGGCATTTTATTAAACCTGCCGATTTTTCTCCGCCGCTTTCATCAGCTTCATTACGACGCCCTGCTGTCGATCGCCATTGAGGTGGTCGCGGCTTTTGCGCTGGTGCTGTTTACCACGCTGCTGGCCTCGCTGGCCGGCCGGCTGCTGTTCCGTGTTCTGACTTCGCTGCTGGTGGTGTTTTCCGTGGCCGCCAGCTATTACATGATCTTTTTCAACGTCGATATCGGCTACGGCATTATCGCGGCGGTGATGACCACCGACAGTTTCGATCTGTCCAGGGAGTCGGTCGGCTGGGATTTTGGCGTCTGGCTGGGCCTGGTGAGCCTGCTGCCGCTGCTGATCCTGTGGCTCGCGCCGCTGCCGGAAGCGGCCCTGCGGCGGCGTAACGGTGGCGCTATCGCCCGGCGCATCGGCGTCATGCTGGCCGCAGGCCTCTGCTGCTGGCTGCCGCTGAAGGTGATGGGCGAGCACCAGGATAATCTGGATCGCCAGCATAACCGCATGATGGCCAGCTACGGCGGCGTGGTCGCCGGCACCTATTCGCCATCAAACTGGCTGTCGGGCATGGGGCTGCTGGCCTACAGCAGCTGGAGCCAGGCAGAAGACAGTCGTAAACTGTTCGATCCCGCCGCGCACTTTACCTATAAGCCGCCAAAAGATGCGGACAGCCTCTATATCGTGTTTGTGATTGGCGAAAGCGCGCGGCGCGATCATATGGGGGTTTACGGTTACCAGCGCGACAATACGCCTTACCTGGATAAAGAGCCTAATCTGGCTGCGCTCCAGGGTTACTCCTGCGACACCTCAACCAAACTCTCGCTGCGCTGCATGTTTGTGCGCGAGGGCGGCGCGTCGGAAGCGCCAGAGCGCACGCTGAAAGAGATGAACGTGTTTTCCGTGCTGAAAAAGCAGGGCTTCTCCTCCGAGCTGTTTGCCATGCAGAGCGAGGCCTGGTTCTATAACAAAGCGCTGGCGGACGACTATGCGCTGCGGGAAACCATTCAGTCCGAAAAGCGCAACGTCGGCAAGCCTATCGACGATATGGCGCTGGTCAGCGAGCTGAAGGATTCTGTCGAGCGTCATTCGCAGGGCAAACACCTGGTTATTCTGCATACCAAAGGGTCGCACTATCTTTATACCGAGCGTTATCCGCGTAGCTTTGCGCGCTATCAGCCGGAATGCCTGGGCATTGACGACGACTGCACCACGCAGCAGATGGTTAACTCTTACGATAACAGCCTGCTTTATACCGATTACGTGCTGGAGCAGGTCTTTAACCAACTGCGCGATCGTAACGCTATTGTGTTTTATGCTTCCGATCACGGCGAGTCGATTTCGCAAAATATGCATTTCCACGGCACGCCGCGCAATCAGGCACCGATGGCGCAGCGCAGCGTGCCGATCATGGTCTGGGCATCCGACAAATTTTTACAGCACCCCGATCACGCGGCGGCCTTTAATCAGCTGAAAAAAATGGCGCAGGATAAAACGCCGGTATTCCACGAAAAGCTGTACGACAGCCTGTTAGGCTGCGCGGGCTTTACCTCGCCGGACGGCGGTATTAATCAGTTGCGTAACTGGTGTCACGTGCCCTGAGTCAGACTGTTAACAGGCAGACTCAGGACTGCCGTAAGATTGATGACAAACGCAATGGTCTGGCGGAATACTGCCGTTTTTGGCAGCAATACCATCGCTTCATTACGGCAAAGGCTGAGCGGAAAGCAAACGCGCATGGACGCGCGAAACGAGCCGCCACGGATGGGTTCACGGCGTTTTCGTATTCCGCTGCCGCTTTTCACCCGCTCAGGCGCGAGCGGTTGTATAAAGACTGAATAAATAATATGCAAAGCGCTCGTGTTAAAAGCGTCTGTAGACGATAAGCTACTGTCAACTTTGCCTGAAACGCCACAAGCAGGTATTCTACGGGCCATATTTACTGAGACGGTTATTGAGGTCGACATGATTATTAAACCACGCATTCGTGGCTTCATCTGTGTTACCGCCCATCCGGCGGGTTGCAAAGCTAACGTTGAAAAACAAATTGATTACGTGACCCGCCAGGGCAAAATTGCCAACGGCCCTAAAAAGGTGCTGGTGATTGGCGCTTCTACGGGTTACGGCCTTGCTGCCCGCATCTCTGCCGCCTTTGGCTGCGAAGCCGATACGCTGGGCGTGTTCTTCGAGCGTCCGGGCGAAGAAAACAAACCGGCTACCGCTGGCTGGTATAACTCTGCGGCTTTTGAAGAGCTGGCGGAAGCGAAGGGCCTGTATGCAAAAAGCATCAACGGCGACGCTTACTCAGACGAAGTAAAGCAAAAGACCATTGAGCTGATTAAACAGGATCTGGGTCAGGTCGATCTGGTGGTATACAGCCTGGCTGCGCCGCGTCGTACCCATCCAAAAACCGGCGAAGTCTTTAACTCTACGCTGAAACCGGTTGGCAAAACGCTGCACACGCGCGGCCTGAACACCGATAAAGAAACCATTACCGATATCACGCTGGAACCCGCTTCTCAGGAAGAGATCGACGGCACCGTAGCGGTGATGGGCGGCGAAGACTGGCAGATGTGGATTGACGATCTGAACGCGGCCGGCGTGCTGGCTGAAGGCGCGAAAACCACCGCCTTTACCTATCTTGGCGAGCAGATCACCCACGATATCTACTGGAACGGTTCTATCGGCGAAGCCAAGAAAGACCTGGACAAGCGCGTCCTGACTATTCGCGACACGCTGGCGGAAAAGGGCGGCGACGCGCGTGTTTCCGTACTGAAAGCCGTGGTTACCCAGGCCAGCTCTGCTATTCCGGTGATGCCGCTTTACCTGTCGCTGCTGTTTAAAGTGATGAAGGAAAAGGGCACTCACGAAGGCTGCATCGAGCAGGTTTACGGCCTGTTCAAAGACAGCCTGTATAACGCCTCACCAATTCTTGACGATGTTGGCCGCCTGCGTGCCGACTACAAAGAGCTGCAGCCAGAAGTGCAGGATGAAGTGGTGAAGCTGTGGCCGACCGTCACTAACGAAAATCTGAACGAGCTGACCGACTTCGTTGGCTACAAAACAGAGTTTATGCACCTGTTCGGCTTTGGCCTGGACGGCGTGGATTACGACGCCGACGTCAACCCGGATGTGAAAATCAAAAATCTGGTGCAGATGTAAGCGTAAAGGCGTCCTGCGGGACGCCTTTCTTTCACGCCTGCTAAATTTTTAGCCGAATTTGCCAGAAAAAGTGATATAGCCTTTTTTAAGAAAAAACGGCGGAATATAATTATCCCATCCTTTACGCTGGCAATATTGAGTAAGCGCGATTCCGTGCATTACGTTAGCTTTTTCACAGCAGCGGGCTATTCTGTTTCTTAACGTAAGTTTGCTAACGTTGAGCATAGCTGACATGCGATCTCTTTTCATCCCACATAAAAGCAGCAGGATAACTTCCCACTCCCGATTGGTAAAAAGCGGGGAAGGTGCCGTAAAAGTAAGAGGTTTACGAGAGTGCTGACACAGAAATGTTGAAAAGTAGACGTTTGTGATTTCAATATAATTACAAATTATGCCAGGTGATCCGTCAGGCAATCGCCAGAGCCGCTTTTCAACCAAATAAGCCTGTTTTCTGTTATTTCCTTCTTGATTAAATATCCTTAAAACCATGCTCATAGCGCCTGTGGCTATAATTTTTTTGTCATCCTTTGTGATTCTGTCGTGAAAATCACAGAGGTCGGGGAACAGGTCTTTATCCGTACAGCCTTTTATTTTTTCGAAAGGCTGGCTGAAATAACGGCAGGCTTTCTGATTGGCATATACGTAACGAGAAGAGGCGTCTTTTATCACCCACCCGAACAGGGAGTAGCTAAAGTAATAGTCCATTTTTATTATCCAGAAATAATAATGTGTCCTTTTTTCAAAAAGAAGGCAGGAACGTAGTTATCTATATTTTTCTCCCTACAAAATTCAATTAGCATGGAGGATGAGCTCACTTCCGCTTTGCGATAGCAGCTTCTCAGGCGTCCACTGACGGCATGGATAGAAATTCCCAGCACATGCGCTACTTCTTTCAGGCTTAAGTTACACTGTAACAGATAAACCACTTCCCACTCTTTTTCCGTAAAGACAGCCGAAGGCGGCTGAAGAGTGACATGCTGACAGAGTTTGCCGTTAAGCAGCGATCCCGGCGTGATAATATTGACATGCCTGACGCTTATCACCGTGCCGACGCACTGGCGCTGTTCGTTAAATAACGGCTCCTGGATATTATAAGCGGGCTGTAAAATTTTCTCTTTGCCCTGAATATGCGTGGTAATAGCACGTACCGCTTTGCCGGTTTGCTCAATCTCTCTTTCCTGCTGTGCAAATATATCAGCAAACTCGGCTACGGGAACAGGGACATCACGTATATTTAACCCTTCATAATCGAAGCGGGTTGAAATAGTTTGCCATATCTTAAAGGCATTGTTTACGTAAACAAAGTTGGAATTAATGTCTTTGACGGCCCATCCAGTAATCGGATCGTTTTCAAACATATTAATAAGATTTTTCGGAAGCGACTGAATTTTCATAGCGGTAACCCTACATAAAAAGAACCCTACATGAGATAAACCTTACATCAAACAGACCTTTTTTCACCTGCTATAAATAACGTAAAACAGGCTGGGGTGCCAATACCAGAGACACGATTAACAATATCAATTGATAAAAATTAAAAGCCTGAGCCGTATATCATCCGGATTATGCTATCCACTTAGCTCTACGGAAAGTAATGCGGCCTGCCCATTATAAGGGGATCCGATGAACAAAAATGATATCCACCCGGCAGATATTATTGCCTTATTGAAAAAGAAGGGCACAAACCTATCCGCTGTATCACGAGAAGCGGGGCTGGCCGCCTCTACTTTGGCTAATGCCTTACGAAGACCCTGGCCCAAAGGAGAGCGCCTGATAGCAAAGGCTCTGGAAATGCCGCCGGAAGACATATGGCCCTCAAGATATAAAAGCAGAAACGGGTGCGACCAGCGGCAACAGCTAACCAGGAAACGCTGACAGCCTGAAAAGAGCCGATGGCGCGAAGCGCATTGTCCTGTTGTTGAAAACAGTCTGATGGGATGAATAAAGGCTAATAAAAAAGCCGGTAACGGGCGTTACCGGCTTTGATCCGTACAAGATAACTATGCGAGAGAAGCCGCCGTGCGCTCTACCAGCGCCAGCAGAAGCTTGATGTCTTCCAGCGTCACGGTTGGGTTCAGCAGCGTCATCTTCAGGCAGGTTACGCCGTTGTGTTCGGTCACGCCTACGTTGGCGCGCCCGGAATCCAGCAGCGCATCGCCGATCTTCTGGTTAAGCAGGGCGATTGCCGCATCGTCGCCCTGTTGCGGACGGAAGCGGAACAGCACGCTTGCCAGCTGTGGCTCCATCACCAGCTCCAGCGCAGGCTGTTCGGCAACCCAGGCCGCAACCTGCTGCGCCAGCGTTACACCGTGATCGATGATTTCGGCATACTGCTTCTGGCCCAGCGCTTCCAGACCCATCCACATTTTCAGCGCGTCGAAACGGCGCGTGGTTTGCAGGGATTTGGAAACCAGATTCGGCACGCCCTGAGCTTCATCGAACTCAGAGTTCAGGTAGGCCGCCTGGTAACGCATCAGCTCGTAGTGACGCGCTTCTTTCAGCAGAAACGCGCCGCAGCTGATGGTCTGGAAGAACTGCTTATGGAAGTCCAGGGTGATGGAATCCACCAGCTCGATGCCGTCCAGATAATGACGATACTTATCAGAAAGCAGCAGCGCGCCGCCCCATGCCGCATCAACGTGCAGCCAGGTCTCGTTTTCTGCTGCGATCTGCGCGATTTCACGCAAAGGATCGATAGCGCCCGCGTCGGTAGTGCCCGCCGTTGCAACGATAGCCAGCACCTTTTCGCCGTTGGCTTTTGCCAGCGCCAGTTTGTCAGCCAAATCCGCCGTATCCATACGCGCAAAGCGATCGGTTTTCACCAGCGTCACGGAGCGGTAGCCCAGACCCATCAGCGCCATATTCTTCTGCACGGAGAAGTGGGCGTTTTCAGAGCAGAACACTTTGATCTTGCTGAGATCGCCCGGCAGACCATCCTGCTGGACAGAGTGGCCCTGACGCGCAAAGAACGCATCGCGCGCCAGCATCAGCCCCATCAGATTGCTCTGGGTGCCGCCGCTGGTAAAGACGCCCGCGTCGCCGGCCTGATAGCCGACCTGAGCGCGCAGCCATTCAATCAGCTTCATCTCAATGATGGTGGCTGAAGGGCTTTGATCCCAGGAGTCCATGCTCTGGTTGGTGGCGTTGATCAGCACTTCCGCCGCCTGGCTAATTACCAGGCTAGGGCAGTGCAGGTGCGCCACGCACTGCGGATGATGCACAGACAGACTGTCTTTCAGGAAGTACTCGATCGCACGCTCAATGGCGGCCTGGTTGCCCAGGCCCTCCGTGGTGAAATCCAGCGCGATACGCTCACGCAGCTCGGCTACGCTTTTGCCCTGATACATCTCAGGCTGTTGCAGCCACTGCACGACGGCCTGGCTGGTCTGGGCAATAGCCTGCTGGTAGGCTTCGGTGCTCTGCGCCGAAGCTGCCAGAATAGGGTTGGACCGGGACATCAACTTCACTCCGCAGAAACAGGTTTAACGCCGGCAGCAACCAGGGCGACTTCAAATTTATCCAGGAAAATACCCAGCTCTTCATTGCTGATCAGCAGCGAAGGCAGCAGGCGCAGCACGCAGCCGTGACGGCCGCCGCGCTCCAGGATCAGGCCAGCTTCAAAGCATTTCTTCTGCAACAGCGCGGAAAGCTCGCCATCGGCTGGGTAGCAACCCATATGATCCTGCGGCTCGTTCGGCTTGACGATCTCAATGCCCAGCATCAGGCCCAGGCCGCGCACGTGGCCGATGACCGGATAGCGCTTCTGCATCTCTGCCAGTTTCGCTTTCAGCCATTCGCCCTGTTCGGCAACTTTATCGGCGATATTGTTGTCTTTCAGGTGACGCAGGGTGGTCAGGCCGGTTGCCATCGCCAGCTGGTTGCCGCGGAAGGTGCCGGTGTGGTGGCCAGGTGCCCAGGCGTCGAACTGCTTTTTGATGCCCAGCACGGCCAGCGGCAGACCGCCGCCTACGGCTTTGGACATGACAATGATGTCCGGCTCGATGCCCGCGTGCTCGAAGGCGAAGAACTTACCGGTACGCGCGAAGCCAGCCTGCACTTCGTCCAGGATCAGCAGAATGCCGTGTTCCTGGGTCACTTTACGGATGCGCTGCAGCCACTCGACCGGAGCCGGGTTCACGCCGCCTTCGCCCTGAACCGCTTCCAAAATCACCGCCGCAGGTTTGCGCACGCCGCTTTCCACGTCGTTGATCAGGTTTTCAAAGTAGTAAGCCAGCGCCTGCTCGCCCGCCTTGCCGCCGATACCCAGCGGGCAGCGGTACAGATGCGGATAAGGCATAAACTGCACTTCCGGCATCATGCCGTTAACGGCTTCTTTCGGCGACAGGTTGCCCGTTACCGCCAGCGCGCCGTGGGTCATGCCGTGGTAGCCGCCGGAGAAGCTAATCACGCCGGTACGGCCGGTGTATTTTTTCGCCAGCTTCAGCGCGGCTTCAACGGCGTCAGCGCCGGAAGGGCCGGTAAACTGCAGGCAGTATTCTTTGCCCTGGCCCGGCAGTAAAGAGAGCAGGTAGGCAGAAAATTCATCTTTCAACGGCGTCGTCAAATCGAGCGTATGTAACGGCAAGCCACTGGTAATGACATTTTGGATGCTCTGCAGCATATCAGGATGGTTGTGGCCAAGCGCCAGCGTACCTGCACCGGCAAGACAATCAAGATATTGATTATTCTCAACATCTGTAATCCAGACTCCCTGTGCTTTAGCAATGGCGAACGGCAGCTTGCGCGGGTAGCTCCGCACGTTCGATTCATATTCAGCCTGACGGGCTAAAAACGCTTCATTGTTTCCTGATGAATTCGCACCAAAATTATCAATACGGACTTTATCCGTCATCATATCTCTCCTACAACCAGGGTTATAAATAACGCCGTAGTTGAAAAATAAATTAAAAGTGTGAGCGCTGTAAAAAAGCGCGGCCAATATAGGACTTTTCAGCCCCCGACTCAATCATTAATTTTGTTAAGATTACTTTAAGTTTTTCCTATAGTAATCAATATGTTGTTGGTTTTCTGACCCATTATCAGCCCGATGCGTTATTAACATCTCTACAACAAAGCACAAAAAAGGCCTTTTTGAACGCTTTGTGGCGCGCAAAAGGCGAGCAAGGCGTTGCTCTACCGGGGCAAAAACCGCTTTAACGGCCAACGAGCTGACATTTACCCGCGTGCTTAATAAGCGCAGCGGCAATAAAACCCGCTTACCCCTGGGCTTATTAAGCGCAGCGGCCGTAACGCGCCGCTTCGTTTATAAATGCCCTGAGGAAAGTCTTAAACAAAATAGAAGCAGACGGCTTAACCTGCTGTTTTTAATTATAGAGCAAGCAAAGCCTGCGCGATAATGAAACAATTTTCTCGCTCTGAGCTAAATCATAGGCTGTACTCAAATTAAATAACGCGGGCTTACAATTTGAAACGGGAGTGCGGAAATGAGCAATCTGTTAAATATCAACGCTGAGGAGATCCTTACCCTTTTCCGCAAACATTTTCCGCATCTGCCGGAGGATATGGAGAGCAGCGTTAACGCAATTTTAGTTACCGAGCCGCCTCAGGAGGTCAATGCCGAAGTCACGCTTTCAGGGCAGGGTGAAGAGCATCTTATTCACTGTCAGATCATTGAAGGCTATAGCAACACCTGCACCGGCAAGGCCGCTCCGGCTATTTTCCCCCTGCAGCTTGCCAGCACCGGCACGCTCAGCAGCGCGGACTATGCCTTGCTGTTTCGGGATACGGCCCATTTTTACCTGGCCGCCAGCCTGGCGCTGACCGGAATTTTGTTTTATGACGCCGAAAAACAGCAGCTGCTGGGACTTTATACGGGATCGGCCATCGCTTCTGACGACAGCGTATCGTTTCTGCTGGCAGGCGGCTGGCACTCGAAAACGATGGACTGACGAACGGGGCCGTGACGGCCGGATTGTGGAAGGAGACTGTCGTACATCTGCTTACAGGTAATTACGCAAATCTGACAAAATGCTGTAGCGCCGTGTCAATTTCTGTTAATTTGTGGCACTGCTTTTTACGATACAGGCATTATTACCGTGATTTACGACTGCTTTTTATACTATGACGAAGATATGCTGCTGGAAATCCGGCTTAATACGCTCCATAAACACGTAGATAAGTTTGTCGTCGTTGAGTCGCTTTATACGTTTACGGGCAAGAAACGTGAACGTCTGCATTTTGATATCGAAAAATTTGCGGCCTTCAGGGATCAAATTATTTATGTTGTTAACGATCGCGTGCCGGTTATTTATCAGCAGGCTTTTTATTCCAACAGTTCTCTGGTCAACGCAGGGGAGACCGATCCCTGGCAAAACGAAAGCCATGCGCGTAACGCAATTATGCAAGGCCTGACGGACGCGCGGGATGAAGATATCATTATCATATCCGATGTGGATGAGATCCCCCATCCTCAGGCGCTGGCGCAGTTCAGCCACAGGCACCTTTGCACCACGCTCTATCAGCATTTCTATAATTTTAAATTTAATTTGCAGGTCATGAACGAAGACGGGACGCCGCGCCTGTGCAAGCTGCCTAAAATGGTGACCTATAAAAACCTGAAAGGCTTTTTTCACGGCCAGCCCGAGCTGCTGCGCAACGTGAAGCGTAAAGGTACGCCGATTAGGGACAGCTGGCTACGCTGGAACCTGCTGAAATTTCGTACCAAAATCGTTCAGCGGGGTGGCTGGCATTTCTCCTGGGTGATGACTGATGAACGCATCAGCGAAAAGATGTCGACTATTTCTCATATTGAGCACGATCGGCCGGAATTTAATAATCCCGACCATATTCGCCGCTGCGTCGAGAACAATATCGACATCTGGAACCGCCCGCGCAAAATGAAGATAGTGCCGGTCGATAACGAGCATTTGCCGGGCTGGCTGGTGGCTAACAAAGCGCGCTTTCAGGCGTTTTTGAAAGAGTAGCGCGCTCCGTGACCACCGGCGCTCTGCCTATGCTTCGCCGCCATATTGCTCATCGGTGACTTTTTCGAGCCACTCCACAACTTTGCCATCCTGCGCTTCCTGGATCGCGATATGGGTCAGCGCGGTTTTGGCGCTGGCGCCATGCCAGTGCTTCTCAAACGGTGGGATCCATACCACGTCGCCGGGACGGATTTCACGCGCCGGTTCGCCCCAGGTCTGCACATAGCCAAAGCCTGCGGTTACGATCAGCGTCTGGCCCAGCGGGTGCGTATGCCAGGCGGTACGGGCGCCTGGTTCAAAGGTGACGCTGCCGCCGCTGGCGCGTGCGGGTTCGTTGGCAGGAAAAAGCGGATCGACGCGCACGGTGCCGGTAAACCAATCTTCAGGGCCTGCATAAGAAGCCTGAGAACCGCATTGATAGATATCAGTCATTATTTTTTCCTTGCAGATGAAAGGCCGACTGCGCCGCAGAACAAGCGAAGAGGGCGGACGAAATGAGATTAACGATAAGCGTAGCGCAAAACGAAGGCGAGAATAAGCTGACTGAACCGAATAAGCTAATGAGTGGCGCTCATGAATAGAAATAATCAATTAATTATTAAGGCTTTATTCTTGTCCTGATCTTTATCGTAAAGCCAGATGCTGATTTTTGCAGTTATTTGCCACGAGAAGTTAAAGGTAACTATGGTTTACAACCTGAATATTATTTTTTAAAAACGCTGACGGGTGGGATAAATAAATGCTCTGAATAATCAAAATCGGTGGGTAAAGTGTTCAGCGCCACGCAGCAAATAACCTGCTACAGCGCAAGAAATGTTCCATCAGCTGAACCATTAAGAGGCTTTTTTAGTACGTTACAGCGATCTGGCCTATAGCGTTTTGTCATTACTATAGTCTGTAGGGTAAAGCGTAAATTGAGATGCCGTATAATGCTTTATTATGAGAGGCTTATAAGGTAACAATACCTCGCTTAAAATAAGCCAAAGCAGAAAGGCTCTTCTTAAAAGAGGGCAGCATCAAGGGCGGAACAGCCTGCCCGTGCCGCCCAACAAGAAACGCCGTTTAGCTATGCATCGCAAGGCCTTTAATCGCTTTATCGACCGCTTTCTTAGGGCCGCGAATCGCCAGCCCCACTAAATTAAGATTGTCCGGGTCTTCTGCCTGAAAAGCCTGTCGGTTGGCCTCGTCGTGACCGGTCGAAAACATCGCCTGAACATAAGGGATCAGCGTCAGCTCGCGCGCCAGTCCTTTGCAATGCGCAGCCTGTAAACCGGCGAGATCGGCGGCAAACACCAGCATCGGCTGCCCGGCCATACAACCGTAGCGCTGGCCTTTGGCGTCTATATAAGGTTCGCCCCTAATTTCCGGCGCGGCGTAAGCGATACCGCTGGCTAAAAAGGCCGTTACGTTCAGTCGCTGCCAGATGGCAAGATCCTCGCGCACAATCAGTGCGATTTTACTGTCAAACATGCTGCTCTCCGCTGAGTAAGTCAGCTTTTATCTTCAGCGGAGAGAGGACTGGCGGTATAAATAATTCAGGCGAGTAAACCAGCATCCACGCCAGCCGCGGCGCAAGGTGGCCTCAATAAGACGCAATCCTTATCGAAGCCGTTGCCGGGTGGCCGCAGAAAAAGTAAAACCGCACAAAAGGCGATAATTGATCTGGCGTAAATTTCGCCATTCTCCCGTTTTTTTCAGGTGATTTAAGCCGTTTTTGAACAGGTTTACCTGCTAAATCATTTAGTTAAGTCATTAATAATTTGTAGTACTAATTGACGGGCAGCGGCATCCGCCTTCTGGCAGGATACGCATCCACGCAATGTGCATCCGGTTCAATAATTTCCATGAAGTGGTTTACCCAAAACGCGGTACTCTTCTCCGCTAAAACCTGTCTGGCCGCCTTTCTGGCACTTTATATTTCGCTTGAACTTAATTTTGAAAAACCAGCCTGGTCGTTAACGACGGTCTTTGTGGCTTCACAGCTCTATTCCGCTGCCACCATCTCCAAGTCGATCTTTCGCCTGTTGGGCACGCTGCTGGGCGGGCTGTTTATTTTCCTGATTTACCCGGAAACCGTGCAGTATCCGCTGCTGTTCAGCCTGTGCGTCTCGCTGTGGGTCGCCGTCTGCCTCTATCTCTCGCTGCACGACCGCACGCCAAAAAGCTATATCTTTATGCTGGCAGGCTACAGCGCCGCCATTATGGGATTTCCCGGCGTGGTGTCGCCGCTCTCCATCAGCGATATCGTTATTTCGCGCATTGAGGAGATTACGCTGGCGATTATCTGTAGCAGCCTGGTGCACCAGCTGATCCTTCCGGTTTCCATGCGCAGCCTGCTGGAGCAGAGCGTCAGCGTCTGGTATCTGAACGCGCAGAAGCTGTGCCACGAGCTGATTACGGTCAGGCCAAAAGATAAGTCGCTGGAGCGGGAGGATATTCTGATCCAGATGGCAAACTATCCGACCAATGTGGAAACGCTGATTGTACATTGCGTCTATGAAGGCGATGCGGCACGCAAACTAATCCGGCTGGTCAGCGTGCAGTACCAGCACCTGTCGTACCTGATCCCTACGCTGACCGCTATCGAAGCGCGGCTGAGCATTCTGGCCGAACAGCAAATCCGCTTTCCGCAGGAGGTCACGGACGTCTTTGCCGATTTTGTCGGCTGGCTTAATCGTGGCGAGATTGCAGAGACGGCGCAAATGCAGCAGCAGCTTGCCGCGACCCAGACGGCGCTGAAACAGCAGTGGCGGAGCGGGGCGCTCGCCACGGAGGAGAGCATTTTGCTGATGGGCCTGCTGGAACGGCTGGCGGATTTTGTACGCATCGCAGGCGCCTATCAGAGCGTCAGCGTGCTGGTCAGCGATCTCTCCGGCGACACCAGCCTGGCGAAGGAGACGCGAGCGGAGCGCCATATTGATAACGGCCTGCTGCTGCTTTCGGCCGCCACGGCTTTTCTGGCGACCTTTATTTCCAGCCTGTTCTGGATCGGCAGCGGCTGGGCCGACGGCGCGACGGCACCGATGATGGCGGCGATTGTGGCGTCGTTCTTCGCCAGCATGGATACGCCGCTGGTGCCGATGAAAAGGTTTATCAAAGGCGTGTTTATCGCGCTGGCGATCAGCCTGTTCTACGTGGCCTTTTTGATCCCGCAGGCAACCACCTTCGAGGCGCTGCTGCTGATCCTGACGCCAGGGCTGCTGCTGCTGGGGCTGGTTATTGCCCGTCCCTCGACCAATCTGATCGGCATCAGCGTGGCGACGCAGATCCCGGCGTTTTTGGGCATGACTCACCACTTCACGCCAAATCTCACCGGCCTGATCAATACGGCCATCTCATCGATGGTCGGCATTATCGTGGCGGTGACCATTACGGCGCTGATCCGCAACAAGCGCCCTTCATGGACCGCCAAACGCACGCTGCGCAAAGGGCTGAGCGATTTGCTGCGGCTGGTGAAAGAGATTGAGCGCAACGGATCTTCGCTGCTGGCGCGGCAGCACTTTGTGGTGCGGATGCTGGATCGGGTCAATATTATCCTGCCGCGTATGCGTCTGGATCCGCATCCCGATCTGGTTTCTGGCGGCAATCTGCTGACGGAAGCCTGGCTGGGCGCTAACTGCTATGACTACTATGCCCGCCATCGCGAGCTGCTGGAAAGCTATCGCATTGACAGCGGCCAGATGTTTCACGAGCTGGCGCTGTTTTTAAAGCGGCGCATGAAATCGTTACAGACGCAGCCGCATCAGCATTTGCTGGAGGAGCTGGATCTGCTGTTGCTGAAGCTGGAAGCGTTGGCGGGCAAAGACGAGGCCGTGTTTGCGCCGCTGTTTTATCTGTTTAACGTTCGCCTGTCGCTTTTTCCGGGTCAGCGCTGGCCCGATATCGCCTTATTGAAAACTATCCGGCGCTGAGCGCGCGTTGGCCCGCCGCCAGATAAGCCTGCATCTCTTCTTCCGGCACCATGCCGCCGCCCGTGGCCCAGACCAGATGCGTGGCGCGGGCCATCGTCTCTGCATTAAGGCGATGCTGTGCCAGATAGTCGGCGTTCAGGCGTTGCGGCCCGGCCATTCCGGCCAGCGCGGAGGGTTCAAGGCGAAGATTTTCCGTGGCGGCCAGCGCGGCCAGCAGCTGGTACATCCTCTTATCGCTGAGCGTATAGCAGCCGTCGATCAGCTGCGCCATCGCCCGGCCGACAAAACCAGAAGGACGGCCGACCGCCAGGCCATCCGCCGCCGTTTTATTATCAAGCCCGATATCCGCGACGGCGACGGCCTCGTGCAGCCCGGTGCTCATCCCCAGCAGCATGCAGGGCGAATGCGTCGGTTCGGCAAAGAAGCAGTGCACGTCATCGCCAAAGGCAAGCTTCAGGCCAAAGGCCACGCCGCCCGGCCCGCCGCCCACGCCGCAGGGCAGATAAACAAACAGCGGGTGCGCGGCATCCACCGTTCTGCCTGCCGCCTCAAGCTGCACGCGCAGGCGCAACCCCGCCACGGCGTAGCCCAGAAACAGCGTGCGGGAATTTTCATCATCGATAAAAAAACAGTGCGGATCCTGTTCCGCCTCGCGACGTCCCTGCGCCACGGCCACGCCGTAGTCTTCCGCGTATTCCACCACTTTTACGCCGTGCGAGCGCAACTTCTCTTTTTTCCACGCGCGGGCGTCGGCAGACATATGCACCGTGACGTCAAAACCCAGCGCGGCGCTGATAATGCCGATAGAAAGGCCGAGGTTGCCGGTTGAGCCTACGGCAATACGCTGCTGGCTGAAGAATGCCCGCAGGCGTGGCGACAGCAGGATGCGGTAATCCGCCTCTGTCGTCAGCAGGCCTGCGGTTATCGCCAGCCGTTCCGCGTGGGCAAGCACTTCATAAATACCGCCGCGTGCCTTAATAGAGCCGGAAACGGGCAGGTGGCTGTCTTTTTTCAGCCACAGCGCGCCGGGGATAGCGCCGTTTTCGGCCGCCAGCCATTGCTGCATGGCGGGGATAGCGATGATCGGCGATTCGATAATGCCGCCCGCCGCAGCGGTTTCCGGAAAGGCCTGCGCTAAAAGCGGCGCAAAGCGCTGGAGCCTGGCTTCGGCCTCTTGCGCATCCTGCCTGCTCAGGCCGACCAGCTTCAGGCCTTCTTCCACGCGGGCAAGATGGGGATTAAACCAGGTGGTGGCTTCCAGCGTCTGCAGCTGGCGGACAACGGGGTGTTGCAGAAGGCTATCTGACATGGCGGCTTGTCGCTCGGCAAAAAAAGAGGGCGCGCGACAGGCCGGACTCACCGACGCGCAGGGTGTCGGTGAGTGTAGCTTTCTCTTTCCTGATGGGAAAGGGCGGCCGTTAGTATTCGTCTTCCTTGATATTGGCAACGGGCGCCAGAACCGTTTCCGCCAGCGGGCGCAGCGCCTGGCCCTGCTGGACGCGCTGCGGCCAGTCGTGGTTAGCCAGCGCGGCCTTGCCAATGGCGACAAAATCCGCATTAGCGAGCAGCTGCTCTTCAGCCCGTTCGCCGTCGTCCAGCCCGCCGTTGGCGATAATGACCGTATCCGGCGCGCCGACGCGTGCCAGCTCAACCAGCGAGCGATCGTTATTTTCAAATGCCGGCAGCCAGGCTTTGTATTCGGTGATATGGATATAATCGACGCCCGCTTCCTGCAACAGGGCAAATACTTTTAGCGCGCCCGCTTCGCCTTCCTGCCATTTGTGCTGGAAGTCGTTGACCTTACCCTGAGAAATACGCACGCCCAGCATCGCCTCGCGGCCAATTTTGTTGCGTACCGCGCGGATAACTTCCAGCGTCAGGCGCAGGCGATTTTCGAGCGAACCGCCCCAGGCATCTTCACGCTGATTCTGATAGTCGGTAAAAAACTGATCGAGCAGGTAGCCGTTAGCGGCATGAATTTCCACGCCGTCGAAGCCGGCCCGCGTGATGGCACGTTCCGCGCTGTTGGCAAAGCTGGCGATGACCTCCTCAATTTGCTGTGCGGTCATCGCTTCCGGTACGGCGTAATCGCCTTTGCCGTGATAAAAAGCCAGCTGCTGGCCGCGCGGTTTGATAGCGGAAGGGCCGATGGTGGTGGTGCGGTGAATATTCGCCTGGGAAAGCGCGCCGCCGTGGATCAGCTGAGCGATAACCACCGAACCCGCTGCTTTTACCGCATCCGTAACCTTGCGCCATCCGGCTACCTGCTCGTCGCTGACGATGCCGGGCTGGTAAGCATAGGTCTGCGACCAGGCGCTATCGATATAGAGGCCTTCGGTGATGACGCCGCCGAAGCCGCCCTGCGCGAAGCTGGCGTAGTAGCGCTGTACAATCTCGCCGGGCAGGCCCGTTTCAGAAGCGGAGATACGCGTCATCGGCGCGACGAGCGCCCGGTTTTTAAAAGCGATGCGGGCGATCTGACCCGCTTTAAACAGTAAAGGATGCATAATAGTTCCTGAAGATAAATGAATACAGGATCCAGTATAATGAACGCGATGCAACGGCAGAACCGCCGCAAACTGACTAGATGAATAACGGAAACCGTTATAATGAACCTGAAAGACGTTGAGGTTTTCTGCGCGATCGTAGCCGTGGGCAACCTGACCAGGGCCGCCCGAACGCTGGGATCGACCGCCATGACCGTTTCCCGCCGTCTGGCGCTGCTGGAAAGCGAGCTGGGCGTCAGGCTGCTGCAACGCACCACGCGCGCCGTCTCGTTGACCAGCGAGGGCGAAGAGTTTTTGCCCTATGCGCGGGCGATGGTTGAAGCAGAGCAGACGGCGAAAAATATGTTCAGCGCCGGGGCGACGGGCGCTTTCGGGCTGCTGCGCGTGACCGCGCCGTCCGGCTTTGGCAGGCGCAACGTTTTGCCACTGCTGCCTGAACTGATGGCCGCTAATCCGCAAATGAAGGTCGAGCTGAATTTAAGCGAAGATGCCGTCGATATCGTGGCGCAGGGCTATGACATCGCCATCCGCATCGCGCCGCTGCGGGATTCCCGGCTGGTGGCGCACAGGCTGGCGGATAACCCCAGAGTCCTTTGCGCCTCTCCGGCCTATTTGCAGCGTAACGGTGCACCAAAGCAGCTGGCGGATCTGAAAAACCACGCCTGCCTGCGGCTGTCCGCGCTGCCGTGGTGGCTGTTTGAAAATCAGGGCGGCGCGGTCAGCTACACGCCGGATGCCCGTTTCAGCTGTAGCAGCGTGGAAGGCGTGAGGGAAATGTGCGTGGCCGGGGCGGGCATTGCGCAGCTGACCGCGCTGGACATTCGGGAAGAAGCGGCGCGAGGCGAGCTGGTGCCGCTGATGCTCGAGGATATGGCGATGCCCGCGCTGGCCGTCTGGGCGCTGCTGCCGACGCGGCGCTATACGCCGCGCAGAGTAACCGCCTTTCTGGCGGTGTTAAAACAATCGCTTGGCTGAGAACGGACTATGGTTAAGGTTCCGGATCGCAGGTCACAGAACGCAGGTGCAGGCCGTGCCGATCTGTCCCTTTATACGCTTTTTTGCGGAGAAAAAATGAAGCCAGTTCTGTTTGCTCTTTTGACGATCGTCACCGCCAGCGCATCGGCCAGCAACATAGTGATCAATCAGCGCGTTCCCGCTGCCGGCGTGGCCGTACAGGGTGAGCTAATCTGGCAGCAGCAGCAAATTTCTGCACGGCCCTGGAACAGCGCCCAGCTTGGTGGCAAAGTACGGGTGCTGCTGCATATGGCCGGAAGAATTTCGGCTAAAGATCAGAACGCCGCATTGATTGACGCGCTGAGCAAGGCGAACCTGCCGCACGATCGCTACCAGACCACCACCATTGTTAACACCGACGACGCCATTCCGGGCAGCGCGGTATTTGTCCGTGCCAGCCTGAAATCCGCAAAGGAGGCGTCGCCCTGGTCGCAGTTTATTATTGATGCTAACGGCGCGGTCAGGCGAGCCTGGCAGCTAAAAGCGGGCGGCTCGGCAGTCATGGTGCTGGACAGCGAAGGGCGGGTGCGTTTTGCCCGCGAGGGCGCACTGACGCCCGCCGAAAATCAGCAGGTGTTAGCGCTGCTGAAAAGTTTGCTGGAGCCGCAGACTTCCTGAGCCTTCTTGCCCGCTTTTGAGAGCGTTCGCGCAGAGTGAAAAACGGCCGCAACAGACAGCTTGAAGTAGCCTGTTAAGCGCGGTAGCCTGCCTGCATCGAATATAAATCTCTTTTTATGACAGGTAACATCGGCAATGGCTTTGATCCCCAAAAACTACGCGCGGCTGGAAAGCGGCTACCGCGAGAAAGCATTAAAAATCTACCCGTGGGTATGTGGACGCTGCTCGCGAGAGTTTGTTTACTCAAACCTGCGTGAACTCACCGTCCATCATATCGATCATGACCATACCAATAATCCGGCAGACGGCAGCAACTGGGAATTATTGTGCCTGTATTGTCACGATCACGAACACTCAAAATACACTGAGGCTGACCAGTACGGTACCAGCGTTGTGGCGGGGGAAGACGCGCAAGACGATGTGGGCGCCGCCACCTATAGCCCTTTCGCCGATTTAAAATCGCTGCTTAACAAGAAGAAATAGCGCCAGAAATAGCCGCTTCCTGCTCAGGGCAGCCGCTATGCGAGACGCCGGTCTGCTTTGCGCAATAAACGGATGTTGCAGTGCAGTTAAGCAGGGCAGGCCCGGCGCGCGGCCACCCGCAAGTCATCATAGCCAGCAACCACGGAAGACAGCACTTTTCCCCCGCCGTTGCTGGCTGCTCGCGCTTTACTTTATTTTTGCTGTTCGCTTTCGCCAATGACTTTGTTAATGGCTTCGGTTCCACACCGATCGTCGGACTCGGCGCCGCCGGTTCCCGCCATGCCGATAGCGCCAATCCACTGACCGCGATATTTAATCGGTACGCCGCCGCCCAGCAGCAATAGCTCGTTAACGGTGTTCAGGTTAACGGTATCCGGCGAGGATTGAGCTTTACGGGTAAACTCTTTTGTTGGCGTTTTGGTAGACAGCGCCGTGAAGGCTTTGCGCCAGGCTGCCTGCGTATTATGCGGCCCCACGTTATCATCTCTCATCAGCGAAACCAGGTTTCCGCCACGATCCACGACGGCCACCACGCCCTGGCGATTCATACCGTGACATACGGACAGCGCTTCCGTGGCCAGCTTACTGCTGAGTTCCTGCGTCATGTCATAGACGGCTGCTGGCCCGGTAGCCAGAGCCATGCCTGGCGTCGTAGCGAGCGCAAGGGCAATCATAAAATGTTTCATTTGTGCTCGGCTCCCCCGATACCGCTTAACGGTTTTTTACTGGCAGCGAGAGGCAGGGCAGTGACAAACCTTTTCATGTTAATTCTCCTGTATTAATCACCCTGCTGTTATACCCGCGTGGCTGTCGTCATTACCTGTCAGAAAGATGACCATATTGTCATCTGGCGCACCGCGGCCGCATGGTGCTGGCGCAGGCGTAAGCCCCGGCAGAAGAGAGCGCAGGGTACGCGGACACCGGCAACGCCCGCAGTTTGCCGTTAACTGAAGACGCCGTTTTAACCATTAAAAATGGGTTTGCGCATAATGCGTATATAAGTCAATCAGTTGCAGAATAAAATATCCGCGCTACAGTTGATCTTTCCCGGTTTTGCCCTTATCGCACGCTGAGCGGTGCTGATAAGCCAGATGAACTCACGTTTAAGATGAAACCATCCACCTGAATGGAGAGAACAGATGAAGAAAAAATTGATGCTCACGGCTTTGCTTGCCGCACTAAGCAGCGGCGTCGCGGCCGCTGAAGGCGGATTTAAGGCGGGAGAAAAGGCTCCGCCGCCTGAAAAGGAAGATGCGGCACAGAAAGGCACAGAGGACACGCGCGCCACGAAAGCAAACCTGATCCGTGATTTCAGACAGGGCGGCTACACAACGCTTGAGGGATATATTGTCAAGGAGCAAAGACCGGGCAGCTATCTGTTTCGTGATGCCAGCGACGAGGTTCGGCTACAGGCTTCTGCCGATGCTTTTCTCGGCAAAACCTATCAGGCTGATGACAAGGTTCGCGTCAGCGGTCGCGTTTATGGCAGAGCGGATAACGCCTTTATGAAAGTGACCCGGATCGAAAAACCCTGAACGGCGCAACAGAGCCGGCGACCCTGTTTCTTTATAGCCTCGGCATCATTTTCCTTTATAAAAGCGGGAATGTATCAAGCCAGTTATGACGCCTGCTTTTTGAGCAGGGTGCAGTCATAACGTACGAGGAGCTGCATAACCGGCAGGCACAGGGCATAACGCGCTTTTTCAGGGCTGATCGCCACGCAAGCTTGCTACGCCCTGACGCGGGCGTCTGCTTCTGGCGCAAAACAGAAGCAGCGCGCGGCCGCAGGCGGCTTTCTACTTAAGTTGGGCTTTAACGGCGGCCGTCTTGACGTTTAAGGCATAGCGGGCGTCGGCGTCTTCTACCGCTTTGATGCGGGTAGAGATATCGTTCAGCACGATCCTGGCAGCACTCAGAGCGATCGCGCCGCTCCGGTAGTCCTGCAACAGCTTGTCCAGCTCGACGTCAAGCTGTTGAGCCAGGTCAGGCTGCGCCGCATCAGGCGCTTCGCCTACATAGAACTCATAGATGCGCAGTGCGGAGCGGTCGCCGGCAGGTTCTGTGTCAGCGCCCTGGTCGATCTGATTGTACACGCCAACATGCGGAACGTGCGGGCGAGCTAATCGTCCGGCAGTGAGCGTAAACTCTTTACGGCTGGCAGATTCGCCATGTCCACAAACCACGGTGAGCTTGTTCCCTCTGATGCGGTATTCCAGCTCCAGAAGCGCCGGGGTTGCGCCGACGTTGACGAGTTTGACTTTGTTGGGGTCTTTGGTTTCGTCATAGTCCCGCACGCCTACCTTGATCTCGCCATTGTCGTAGAAGCCCTTAATGGTAGGGTCATTGCCGTCGTCACAGTGCAGTTGCAGCACTACCACGTCACCGTCGTAGTTTACGGCCAGCAGCTCGCCCTTCAGGCGGATGAGCAGTTCGGTGTAGTCCTTCAGGAAGATCGGCTCCGGGAATTTGAACTCGGTGCGAGTGCGCTTCACGGAACCGGTAGTGGCGCCAGTCGTGGGCGCGATCACGTCGAAGTAATCCGCACCGCGTCGGATCAGACCTTTGGCTTCCAGATCGGCCAGCACCGATTCGACAAGCTCAGCGGACTTGAAAGTCCGGGCAGTACTGGCGCCGGGCTTTTTCAAAGGGGTAGTCAGATCCAGTTTGAGCAGGGTATCCAGTGGTTCAGTCATGCTTACTCCGTGTTAACAAAATGCGTGAGGGATAAAAACGCTGTTTCTTATTTGGATAAATGAAATAGGTTAATTAAGCGCTTATCGGAATATAGCACCCTTTCTTCTTTTGCTCTGAGGGCAGGGATGTTTTGAGCGCAATCACCCATCGCTCGCGCCTGGGATCACGCCGTGTAAATTATTTTTTACGGGGGTTAAGCGTCTATCATTCGTCAGGAGGTGACAGTAAAGACTGGTCTTTAATAGAATGGCAGTAGTTAATGCTATTAAATTAATTTATGGTAATGAATTAATCTGGATTAAATACTACTAAGGACTTATAGAATGATCAGAACCCCTACGCTGGCTGTATGTTTGCTGATAACCGCCGGTTGCCTTTCAGCCAGCACTTTTGCTCAGCAACAGTCTTCAGATAATCTTGCCCCTTATCCCAAACCGGAAAAAGGCATCAGCCGACAAATAATACAGCTGCCAGAACGTAAACATGAAGAGTTATATAAAGTGGAACTGATGATTGGTCAGACACTGGAAGTTGACTGTAACCAGCATCTTCTCCTCGGCCAGCTGCACAGCAAGACAGTTGATGGTTGGGGCTATGATTATTATGTCTATGAGGCAGCGAAATCGCCAGACTCCGGCGCAATGCACATCTCGACCAGAATGGCCTGCCCGGCAGGTAAAAAGGAAAAGAAATTTGTGCCCGCCAACCTCGGGGCGGATGGCATGTTGAGGTATAACAGTAAACTTCCCGTCGTGGTTTATACGCCAGAGAATATTGAGGTTAAATATCGTATCTGGAAAGCCGATGATAAAATCAACGCTGCCGAAGTGAGATAATTAACTTACGGGTAAACTCTCTTGCTTGTATCTGACATTATGTGGTGATTAGCTACCACCACCGAAGCAGAGTGAGCCCGTCCTCGTCCTTCAGTTCATTACAACACTGAACCTTGATTTGCAGCACATGACCCTCCGCTTCACCTTCCACGCCAGCACATCAGGTGAGGGCTGGCAACCCGGCCGCGCAAGGGAACCGGAGGGCGCCTTCAGGATGTTGGCGTCTTTGATCTTCAGGAAGAGTAAAACAGTGTTGCACCAGCCGGATAGCTGAAGGAAACAGAGAGAATGTAAATCGCCATTTACAGCAGGAATTTTACTGCTGCTACTGTATTAACAATGAAAATTACCCTATGCAAAAAGGGCCTCATCTCCACACAGACGGGCCCTTTGCTTAATCATCGTTGGGGCTGATAATTACTTAGCCGCGTGCGGTCAGCCAGGCATATTCACTGCCAATCCAGGTGTAACCCTCTGCGTCCTGGCGCAGACGACCGATTCCCGGAAATGCCTGGTGCGCCGCGCCGATCCAGATACCCGTTGACGACGTTTCCTTCAGAGCCCACTCTCGTGAACTCACTGCTTTTTCCGGAATAATGTCCAGATTAATCGTCGCTTCAGCATGAGACAACTGCACTGCTGGTAAGTGAGTGATGTCACCCCAGAACAAAATAGTTTCACCAGCAGATTCAATACGGAAGCCGGAATGCCCTGGCGTGTGACCCGGCAGGCCAATCACTTTCACCAGACCATTTAGCAGGTCGTCTCCATTTTCAAAAGTCTGGAAACGGCCAGCTTTGATATAGGGCGCGGTAGCGTTTTGTGCAACATCGATGAACCAGTGCTGCATTTCCGGAATTTTTGCAGTCGTTGCTGAATCCAGCCAAAATTCAGCATCAGCTTCAGGCACCCAGACAGTTGCGTTTGGATAGGTTGCATTACCATTATCATCAGAAATGCCGCCAACGTGATCCGGATGCAGATGGGTAATCAGAACCGCATCAATGTCTTCAGGAGAATAACCAGAGGCTCTGATGCTACTTTCAAGACGGCCCATGGTCGGCCCGAATTTATTACCTGAGCCCGCGTCAATCAGAACGATTTTTGAACCGGTATCAACGATAAATGCATTAACCGAAGTATCAATTTCACCGGTTACAGGGTGCAACTGACGCTGCAGGGCGGCCTGGCGTTTATCATCAGTAACGCCTGCGAATGCTTCAGGATTAATTGCTACAATGCCGTCATAAACTGCGGTAATAGTGTAATCACCCAGAATACGACGCTGAAATCCAGCCGACTGCTCAAGGGAAGAAAAATCACGCGCAGGTTTTTTAATGATACTCATAATGTCTCTCTTATTTAGGGTCGGAATGATTTCCGTGGTGAGAAATATATCCGCTTGTCCTGAATGTCAGAAGACAGGATTTTGATTATACTAAGTTATTAAATTTAATACCAATCAACCTCTGAATGGGGTTGTGCATATCTTTTTGATTTAATTGGTTTTTTCAGGCGAGGTTGGTTGGTTCCTGCCTGAGGTAAAGCTTAAAAAACATTAGTGCTCTACGAATATTTGTCAAATAAAGGGAAGGGCCGATAAATAATAATGTTTAAGTGGTGATATTACTTTCATATCCCTTACCACATGTCATGTCGTTTATTAACTGGCGTGAATTTTTCATTTTCCTCTTGTATGATTTTTGAAGCGATTTTTCCCACAAGTGCTGAAAGAAGTTAAAAACCTGTAGAATCGTTATGTTTTCATACTCTGAGGTTCTCCTGTTAAATAATGGCTTTTCAAGCGTTGCTTTGGGGCTGCAATCAGTCATAATTTTACAGTCAGGAATTTGCAGGATCTCTGTCATCTGAGAGTATGCGGCGTCAGCCCGAAAAGAGAGTTAATCAGCATGCTGTTATTAGTCATTTTTAAAGTGAGGCAGCACATATTCAGCCAGTTCCTGAAGCACTTCTTCTGCTGGCCGCTGTAATGTTTTTAGGTTAAGTGCAACGTGGTTAACACCCGCTGACTCATGCTTTTTCCACATGGCAATTAACGCATTTCTGCCCGCACGGATCCCACCCCAGTTCTGGCGAACCGGCTCATTTGCATCTTCGGCCAGATCAAAAAAAGTACCATATCCATAGGGCCGGAAATATTCATCCGGACGGTTCTGATGCCATGTATTTACAATTTCAGGTAACTGGTTAAAGCTTCCGCGATGCCATATCCATCCATCGCTATTCGCCGCCAGCCAGTCTATATCCTGCTGTGCACGACCAACAATCAGTGTAGGAATTCTTCCTGCCCGTGGGGAGGGAACAAGATTAAGCATGCCCTTTAATTTGCCGTAATGCTTCGTATCGATATGAGGGAAGCTTTCAGTCGTGACCCGATGTATGAGATTAACAGCCTCTCTGAACCTTTCAGCTCTGTTGTCAAAATCAGCGCCGAACGCCGGATATTCAGCGGGACGATCGCCGCTGGATAGCCCCAGGATTAGCCTGCCATGGCTCAATTGGTCTACTGACACTGCCTGCTTCGCTACAATCAGAGGCTCGCGCAACGGAAGGACTATGCCAGCAGTTCCCAACGCAATATTACGTGTGACAGCGGCAAGAAATCCAAGGTATACCATTGGGTCAAAAACCTGCCCGGTATCGCCGAAAGACGGATCATAGAAAGGAATATCTCGCATCCATAGCGCTGAAAATCCCAGTTTATCTGCCAGTTGAGCCATTTTCTGATGATCTTCCAGCAGCGGAAAGGGTGAGTCAGGATATCCCACAAGAGGCATGATAAAACCAAACGTGAGCTTGCCTGGCTGAAAGACCCGGCTAAACCCGGGATGTGTCTGGAGCTCAGGTTTCAATTTAAGACCGGAGACGTAATGCATTTTCATTTCCTTATCTGACAGGCTTTAAACGGAAGGTTTCCGGAGGCCAGCACCTGTTTCAGGTTTTTGAGTACCGCAGCATAGCGGCAGGAATGGCATTTTAATTCAGCAAATGAAGAGCAAAAATTACTCAAAGAGTACTTCACTTTTTCCTTAAAAATAACAATGCTGACTATGTTAAGGCCTGACAGCTTGTCGTATTAAAGCACAGGAGATCATGCCGTCTCTGACGCATGCCTTACACTACGCTCATGGAATAATCAGGTTTAAAATTCCGTGGATCAGTGAATATGACTGACGCAAGAACAACAATTTCAGGCGGTAATATGCGTTCAAAGATGATTGAATATATTAATATTTTTATGCAAGTCGTTGAGCAAGGGAGCTTCACCAAAGCGGCTGAATTTCTACAATTACATCGCCCTGCGGTGAGCAAAGCCATTCAACATCTTGAAGACGATCTTGGTGTTAAGTTAATCCACCGCACCACTCGAAAACTCAGCGTTACCGCAGAAGGCGAAGAATTCTACCATCGTTCAAAAACTATCCTTTCTGAAGTGAATGACATGATGGCCAGTTTTTCAACGACGCTGCCTCCTCGTGGGCGTCTGAGGCTGGACGTGCCACTTTCATTAGCGCATGCCATCCTGATTCCGCATCTTATAAAGTTCAAAGAAAAATACCCGGATATTGAAGTCGTTTTGCTTTCCTCCGACAAGAAAACGGACCTCATTACCGAAGGGGTGGATTGTGTGGTACGGCTGGGCGAGTTACAGGATTCGAGCTTTATCTCGAAACGACTCGGAGAGATCCGCATGGTGACCTGTGCTTCTCCGGCTTACCTTGAGGCCCATGGCAACCCTGAGTCATTAGACGATCTGCAAAACCATAAGGCAGTAAATTTCTTCAGTGACCATAGCCGTGAGGTTATGGAGTGGAAATTCATCGATAAAAATATCGTCGTTTCGCAACGTTCTGCCAGCAGTATGCTTGTAGACAACTCAGACATATTACTGAGCTGTGGCCTGTCCGGCCTGGGTATCATTCAGGCGACTTATCCTGCGCTTAAACCTCATATCGATGCGGGTGAGTTGGTCGAAATACTGACTCAGTATCCACCCGTCTCCAAGCCTGTCTCAGTCATGTATCCGGACAGGGAATATCTCTCTCCGAAGGTCAGGGTCTTCATCGATTGGTTCAGCGAACTGTTTTCTCAACAGGCCAGGTCAATGGTTGATTGTTACTGATTGGATAATACTGAAGTTCCTGAATACCTATTTTTATACGTTTTATAAGCGCGTAAATTATCGGCAGATGAAACGGGCGTGCTTTACCACACACGCCTGAAGCCGCCCCCCACTCACGAGGCCTGATTATGTCAAAAGTAGTAACGTTTAACCGTACAGGTGGACCGGAAGTTTTGGAAGTTGTCGATGTTCAGGTTCCGGCTCCGTCAGCCAATGAAGTCCAGATCCGCGTTAAGGCTATTGGCCTGAACCGGGCTGAGATCATGTATCGCAATGGTCAGTATGTTATCGAACCCGTGTTTCCAGCACGACTCGGTTATGAAGCAGCTGGTACCGTTGAGGCCGTAGGTGAAAATGTGAAAGACTTTGCCAAAGGCGATCCTGTCAGCGTGATCCCATCCTTTATGTTTAACGAATACGGTATGTATGGCGAGATCGTGAATGCGCCTGTTCATGCGGTTGTTAAGCACCCAGAAAATTTGTCATTTGAACAAGCCGCTGCAAGCTGGATGATGTATGTCACAGCGTTTGGCGCGCTGGTAGAATATGGCAACCTTCAGGCTGGTCAAAACGTGATCATTCGTGCTGCTTCCAGCAGCGTTGGCCTTGCAGCCATTCAGATTGCCAATATGTTGGGCGCTAAACCCATTGCACTGACCCGCACCAGCGAAAAACGCGATCTGCTTCTTAAGGCGGGCGCTGCAGCCGTCATTGCGACGGCTGAACAGGATATGGTCGCGGAGATTAATCGTGAGACAAATAACGTTGGTGCTCACATCGTCTTCGACCCCGTTGGTGGCCCGGACGTCGCTAAGCTGACCCAGGTGATGGCACCATTGGGGATGTTCTTCCAGTATGGCGCACTTGATAGCCGTGACATGCTTGTACCTGTTTTCGATATTCTGGGCAAACATCTCACCCTCCGTGGTTACGAACTCTTTGAGATCACCACAAACCCTGAAAAAATGGCTCGTGCTAAAGCATTTGTCACTGAAGGTTTGCGCTCAGGCAAACTTAAACCTGTCATCGATAAAACTTTTACTCTTGAAGATATTGCCGATGCACAGCGTTATATGGAAGCAAATGGTCAGGTAGGCAAAATTGTAGTAACTGTTAATTAATTTCCTCCACCCTGCATAAAAAAGAAGCGTATTATAACAAGTAAAGCAAGCGATAAATTGCCCGGAGACAGAAGGTCTCACGGGCTTTTTTTTAATATTAAAATCGATCAAAATTCGCGCCCGAAATCATTCAAATCAACACCAGGATATAAATAACACAATCCGTAAGAATTTTAAAAGCCTATAAATACCGTTATCTTCATTCATTGTTTCTGAAACCCATAACTATGAATTTCTTTTTTACTTGTTTATCTCATATGCATTACCTCATAAAATTATAACAACAAAAATAATTGAGGTAATACCATGAAACTCCGTAATTCAGTACTTGTATCACTGCTGGTCTCATCTGCATTTGCTACTGCTAATGCAGCAGAAAACATTAAAACTTCACCTGCTGGTCATGTATCTGCGTGGGGTACCACCCTTGATGAAATGACTGGCGCCCTTGAAACGGCAGCGACGAAAGCAGGCGCTAAGGATCTTAAAGTCACTTCTGCATACGGCGGAAATCGTTATTATGGAACGGCGATAATTTACAAATAGCATCTCCGGCCCGGCACAACTGCCGGGCTTTTTAATAATGTAAGCGCTTTACATAATTCCGCTATATTTAGCTGGGCGAAAGTTAATGCTCCTTAACCTGCTCTTGGCAGAGTACGGGTATTTTATTAAAGTTTTATTTTATTAATCCCTCAGTAAACCACCGCAATGACTTTTTGGCAGGACTGGTTTCCCCTGGCACGGACTTTCTGAATATCTGATGATTTATCCGCAGGATAAAAGGCTGGTAAGGGAATACCCTCAGTTGTCAATCAAAAGCAACTGACATTGCCAGGTAAAAATTAACAGGCAAAGGGACGAGTAATGGATATAAAGTCGCGCGCAGAGGGATCAGGACTGAGTAGTACAGAGGGAGTCTTTGCGACTCCCTGTTAAAATTTATTGTAAGCCCCGGAGCTTCAGTGCATCCAGGTCGCTTTTGATTTCTTCAGTACAGTGATGTGCATTAGCGCGGTTCCTCAGCTCTGTTGGCGTCATACCAAATGCCGAACGTATAACACGAGACATAGCCTGCTGACTGGTATATCCATAGTCACAGGCAATATCCATTAAGCGCCCAGCGGTATACATAATAGCCTCAGCGGCCCGGACCAAACGACGGATCCTGACATGCTCTGATATAGAGCGTCCTGTTATCTCTTTAAACTGACGCTGAAAATGCCAGCGGGTGTAGCCCGAGCGATCGGCCAGCTGAACTATATGAAGGTCATTATCAAGATTGGCTTCAATCCAGTTCAGCGTATCGCAGACAACACCGCGCATTATGGCAGAGGAACGAAGGGAGTGAGGATTGGCGGTGGGCTTTAAGCCCTCTCTGCCACCCGTGGTACAAAATGCGTCAGGGTCACAATACAGAAGGTCAGAACCTATGCAGGATGAGTAGTTAACAGAATGAGCTGCAGTATGTAAGGACATTTAATCACCGTCTGAAATTAGCAGTAAATCAGGTTTACCTGCCACTGTGCCTTTCTGAGCAACGGGCAGTTTGATTTTTATTCTATTGATTCAGGCGGGACAGAAATATGCCTTTAAAGGAACCACTTTATTATCATTCTGGTACCAATAAACGCCAGGGCAGGCGTACAGGTTTTCCGCCCCGGCGACAGACTTTAACTGATGCTTACATGGATCACACCACGGATCATGATGCCAATCAGTGCGCCTGGCAAGGCGTAGCGGAATAACCGCACAAACCGGCTGGCAATCCCCAGGAAAATACCGATACCCGGTAAATCAAATGTCTGGATAAGAAATCCGGCAGAAGCATTAATTTGCTGTGTGGTCATCAGCCCCTTATGGATAATGTCAGTCATTACACCGTAATACGCCGTTCCGCCAGCAAGGAATTTCGTTAGCACAGGCATAACATAAATGTCAGATATGTTGAAAAGTGCCAGTACCGGCGCTACCAGCGTAGTTAACCCTTCAATAGCACCACTTGCTTTCAGTATGCCGACGACAGTCAAAGACAGAATAAGCATAGGTACAGAGCCCAGTGCCAATCTGATAGCATCTGATCCTGCGCTGTTAATCACGCCAATCAAACCCTGAGATGATTTTCTATGCTGAGTTTCAGCATCTTCACGTTTCACCTCCTTATCTGATAGCCTGCGGGCAGTCAGATGCCAGGTAAAGGCAGCAGCAGCAAGGCCCCCGACTACCGAAATAATCAGTGCTTGACCCCAGTGTAATCCTGCCGGGATAAGAGGATAAAATACGTTGCCCTGTCCCATAGCAAAAAGCATAGCCAGCGTGGCAGCAAGATGCCTGTCGGAAGTACCGCGTTTTTCCATGATAGCCAGGGCGGCCAGAGGGGCAGCGAAACTCACAAAGTTAAGCTGAATAAGCGCAAAGATTGCCAGCCCTGTTACACCAAATGGCTTAAGTATGGGAGTCATCAGGCGAACAATTGCGTCCAGTACTCCCTTCTGCTCCAGATACTTCATGATGATAAGCATCACCACCATGACAGGTATTAACGTATATAAAGCGACGTCAACGGAAGTTCTTCCCGCTGACATGATGATTCCGATGATGTCCATAACTGGCTCCGATAAAATAATAAAGGAACCTTAACTCAACTTACAGTGATGCATATTTCATAGTGTGCTGCGCTTTTAAAAACACCTCGATATTTTTACGTAAAATAATTATCTGGTGATTTTTATTATTAAAGGCAGGGGACTTGTCTTTTATTCATTTGTTAATAATCCCCTGAACCGATCAATGAGTAAAGAGATGAGCATTCAGAGCCTTTATCCGGCTAATAACTCTGTTAAACGCGGATGGTTCAAAAGGAGGTTGTTCTGCGTGAAGTGAATGCCCTCAGGCATGCTCCAGGCCTCCCCGTATGGAAACCAACGATAGCCTGCTTTTCGAAAGCATAATTTCAGCTTGTCATAATACTGGTTCCGGGCTCCACCTCGTGCAGGAAGCACTTTAGCTCACGTCAAAGACTACCTGATATCAACAGGCGTGAAACTTGCGCTTGTTCCTGAATCAACCCGGCCCCTCACTTCCCGCTGCCAATAGCGGCACCAGCACGTCGCTGATGGGCGTAGGAATACCATGGGTGCGGCCATAGCGCATTATCACGCCGTTGCGGATTTCCCATTCCAGCGGGCGGTTAGCCTGTCGGTCCGCAAGGATTGAGGTGCCTAAATCCGCAGGAGCATGATGAAAACCGTCCACAATTTCCTGGGGAACGCTGTCGTTCAGAATAGCTCCTTCCGCGCGAGCTACCTTCAGACATTCACGCAGATAAGCCAGCGCCAGCTCGGTGATATCTCTGCGCGAGAACATCCCGGCACGACGATTAGCAAGCACCATCAGACCGGCTACCGCGTTCTGTAGCAGCTTACGCCAGGCGATGGAAATAAAATCGCTCGACAGATCAACGACGCAGCGGGTTGCGCTCAGGCTGGCCGCTACTTTTTTTGCCTGCGGGCTATCCGGCAGCGTCAGGCGCGGTTTGGCTCGCAGCCAGACGGAGAAATCCGGTTCTCGCTGGGCCGGGAACCATACTACCGCAGGCACTACGGTGGCACCGTTGACCCAAGGCTCCAGAAGGGTTTTCTGTTCCACGCCGTTTTGCAATGCGCACACCACCGTGTTTTCATCACAGAGTGCGGCCAGCCAGTCCGCACAGTCGGCTACCTGGGTAGTTTTTACCGCCACGAACACCAAATCGAACGGCTGATGGACGGAGGCGCTATCAGTTAATACCGGCCCCGGTACGACAGTTTCTCTTTCATCATCACGAAGAATTAATTGCGCATGCGCGCTGCGCCCGCAAAGCACTGGCGTGCGGTTTGCCTCATGTAGTACCGCTGCGAGGGTCGTACCGATAGCGCCAGGGCCAAGCAGGGCAATGCCAGGACGGTCAGCCATTTTATCTTCTCCCTTGTTCGTCAACGATCGGCGCGCCGATTACCATCGCTACGCACGCCAGGGTTTTCTCAGCATACGCGCTTTGTCGGAAAATGGATCGCCCGAGCCAGCGCCAAACCAATAAAAGCCCGTTAAACAACACGGGCGCTTATTATCAGGCGGCGCTGTTATAGCTGGTGGAGGGGAGCAGGGTTTTACTTCCTTTTAGCGTAAACAGGGAAAGGACGGTAAAGCTTAAGGTGATTACCCCATGACTTAACCGTTATGGTTGAGTACGCAATATGAGCAGTCGCGATAAACTAAGCTTTATTTGAAATAACTTACCTGTGACTTCAATTCGGGGTGGCCGAATATTATTTCAGTCGGCAAGATTATTATCACATAGTATATCCTGGGCATTTAGTACGGTCTCCCGCTTATCGTTTAGCCTGGTTGCAGCATAAATATCGATGTTCAGTTTCTGCGATTCATAGTCTGTTAGCGCCCGGTAGCAAAGCCCTTCCTGATTAAAGGTGCATTTGGACTGCGGCATCAGAGCAAACCCTTTTCCCCTTGCGATGTGAGTGAGCATAACGAGTGAATCGTCCGGCTCTTTCACTCTTTTTAATGGAGTTTTCAGTAGATCAAAATAACTTTCACATTTGTCGTAAAATGATGGGTTCGCGCTTCTTGCAAACCAGAAGAGCGGTAAATCACTGACGTCTTCGAGTGATACTTTTTGTTTCATACTGGCTGGGTGCATGGCTGGCATAGCTATCAGCAGGGGTTCACGGCAAACCCAGAGATACTGGACGGTATCTTCATGACCGATACCTTTTTCGCCCGTAAGCACGAGGTCAAGCGTATTTTTCGACAGGCACTGAAGCAGCTGCGCAGATGTCAGATTAGGCGTTTCAACGTCGTCTTTAGCATGCAGTTTAATAAGCTGCTTGCTGACGGGATCAATTAATTCAAAATTGAGCGTTCGGGTAAGGCCAATGCGCAGGCTTTCCTTCGAAGAAGGTGAATGTGTTTTCAGTTCATTAAGTTCCTGAAGGATCCTTTCTGCTTTTATTACCAATGCACGGCCAGCTTCCGTCAGGCTGACATCATGTGTACTGCGGCTGAATAGCTGCCTGTCCAGTACAGCTTCAAGGCGCTTAATCTGTCGGGTTAACGGCGGCTGGGTCATTTTGAGCCGTTCGGCAGCCCTGCGAAAGTTCAGCTCATGAGCAACAGCAAGAAAGCACTGGAGCTGTTTAACGCTGGGGAGGTTGTTGTTGATTAGGTGTCCTGCAGTGGCCATAGATTCCATCCTGTCAGTCAAAAAATTATTCTACACCCTTTTGATACAGCCAGATATAAAACGAAATTCATATCACAAAAACGCGCCTTACAGCAATACAAAAATTATATTACACATTTAACAATTCCATTTGTGTCAAAGGCTGTTAGATTCCTCTCTAAATTAATCAAAATCATCAGGGAGATAAGAATGTCATCTAACTATGTGCTGGTGTCGCGCTTCCCGTTAAAAAATAATATTTATGCTGATTTTTTTCTCATCATTAAAAAGCACTAAAAGTACGCGCTATTTTCTTTGTGAAGAGCAGGGTGTGAATGAACTATTGGAACTCCGTTCGTTTAACGATATTAAAGAAATATCATGGACAGAAGAAGAAATGGAGTCAATGTTTTATCGCTTTGCTGACGTTCTTTCTGCAGATATTCGTAGGGAGCTTCTCAAGTTTGTTGAATCTCCTTTCGATAATAAAAAAGACCTCCCCGAAACAAAATATATTCAGCTGCGCCATGTTGAAGTTCCTGCGCATAATTATCAAAAATATCGGCAGTGGCGTGATGAAACCATTTTTAATGTCGTAAGGGATAATAAAGATAATTTACGTATCATTTTTCAATATCGCTATTGGTGTCGGAGCGTCTGCCAGTGCCTGGATGGTATCCGCTTTTTCAATCCAGCTACTTTGTATCGTAGCAGGTGCAGCTATCGGGCTTTCTGTTTTGCTCGTAGCCGCAATCCCAACGCGCGCTACGTCAGCACTAACCATCATGGAGAAACCTTATGAGTCAAATAAGTAATCTGACACATTATGGCAGAGATATTATGAACCGCCTTGAGCCCGGTCTTGCCGATAAAGTCACCGGACGACTGAATGAACTTGACGCCACCTTACCGGCTTTGATCACCGATTACGCTTTTGGCGCTGTGGTTGGCCGCCCCGGTCTGGAACTTAGAACAAGGGAAATGCTGACCGTTGCATCGCTTGTGACGCTGGGTAACGCTATGCCGCAGCTTGAGTTACACATGAGAGCCGCGCTTAACACTGGCGTCAGCCCTGAAGAGCTACTTGAAATTGTGATACAGATGGCCGTCTATGCCGGCGTACCGGCCTGTATGAATGGTTTGACGGCCTACCGCGCTGCTATGGCGGCGACAGGCCATACTTTGCCCGGCCTGAAAGAGGAAAACTCATAAGCGAAGTAGTCATTGTTTCTGCAAAACGCACGGCAACGGGCACGTTCCTGGGCTCCCTGTCGGATCATTCCGCCGCCGAGCCTGGAAGCCGCATCATTCGTGCGCTTCTTGAAGACCTGGACGTGAAAATTGGTGAAATTTCTCAGGTCATTATGGGGCAGGCCCTGACGGCTGGCTGCGGCCAGAATCCAGCACGTCAGGCCGCACTGAATGCCGGACTGCCTGTTACAACGCAATGCCTGACCATTAATAAAGAAGGTCTGTGGATCTACTGCTACGGCAAGAGGACTGCCGGTTCTGGCCTCACAGGGCGTGTTTGCTAACTCAGAAATTAAAACGGCATTTATGGTGGTGAAGGCATAGCGCTGAGCGTTTATCGCTAAAAATATCAGCTCTACAGCAGCTGCGCTGGTTAAGAACAAAAAACCGGCATGATCCGGTTTTTTGATTATAAGGGCTGATTTCAGGCGTTAACGCCTTTCATGCCTTCCTCTGAATACCGTTCGCCTTTGATCTCAATACGCTGGTGAATATTGTTCAGCAAGGCAATATCTGAGTTGTCCAGAACGATGTCGGCCGCGAGCGCATTTTCGCTCAGATAATTGATGTGCCTGGTACCGGGAATCGGTACCAGCTTATCGTACTGCGCGAGCAGCCAGGCTAGCGCAATCTGACCTGTGGTGCAGCTGTATTTTTCAGCAAGCGGCTGCATAACGTCAAGAAGCTGGGCGTTATGATCGAGGCTGGACTGAATAAATCGCGCATTATTTTTACGGAAATCACCTTCCGCAAAATCGCTGTTTTTACGGTATTTCCCGGTCAGAAAGCCTCTGCCCAGCGGAGAATAAGGAACCAGACCAATACCCAGCTCTTTCACTGTCGGGAGAATTTCATCTTCAATATCGCGTGTCCACAATGAATATTCCGTCTGCAGGGCTGTGAGAGGATGTACAGCATGGGCGCGGCGCAGGGTTAAAGCGGAAACCTCGCAGAGTCCAATATGGTTGATCTTACCTTCTTTGACGAGACGGCTCAGGCATTCCATGCTCTCTTCAACAGGTGTAGCCTGACTGACCCTGTGAAGATAAAACAGATCGATCCGCTCAATGCCAAGTCTTTTAAGGGATTCATTACAGCAGCGGGTAATATAATTGGGTTGATTGTTAATGGTGCGGGCATAAGATTCGTCAGGGGAGCGATCGATCCCGCACTTTGTGGCAATTTTAAACTGCTGGCGTGTGGCCTTATCGAGCCCGGCAAGAAAGTGACCAATAAGTCGTTCATTGTGGCCTCGCCCGTACAGGTTAGCGGTATCAATTAACGTAATATTCAGGTCAATAAGGTTATAGAGCAGCTGTAGAGAAGCCTTGTCATCTGTCTGACCATAAAATTCGCTCAGGCCCATGGCCCCATAGCCGACAGCGCTGACTGTAAAATCCTGGGATAAATTTCGGGTATACATAATCTCTCCTTTTTCTGAATTTTTTAATTGTTCCACCTTGATTGCGGTTAATGAATTGTTATTTTGGTTATACAAAAAAAGTATCAGGTCAGAAGAACCACATGGCGGGTTAGCCACTGCAGTTAAATTCTCATAATCTGATTCTGTCTTTATTCGGATCGACAAGTTAAAAGCCCGTTAAACAACACGGGCGTTTATTATCAGGCAGCGCTGTTATAGCTGGTGGAGGGGAGCAGGGTTTTACTTCCTTTCAGCGTAAACAGGGAAAGGACGGTAAAGCTTAAGGTGAGACAGCCCAGCACAAGGTAAGCCTGATGGAAACCAACGGTGTCATACATCCGGCCTACCCATGCCGACAGCACCACGCCCGAGAGCTGTTTCGATAAATTAAAGCCTATCAGGAACAACGTTGCCGAAAGCTTTGGGTTAAATGCGGAGGAAATATATTTAAAAGTGCCCACCAGCAGGAACGGCAGTTCAAACATATGCAGCATTTTTAAGATAACAACTTCCACGGCCGATGAAGCAAAAGACGATCCCAGAATACGTGCCGACATAATAACGCCTGCGATCAGCAGGGCATTCTTCGCGCCAATGCGGTTCACAATGGCGGGGGCGAAGAACATAATCAAGGCGTTGAGCAATTCTCCACCGGTAGTCACGAAGCCAAACACTTCGGTGCCGCGTTGTGGGCTGGAGAAAAAGCCTTTGAAAAAATTGGCGAACTGCTGGTCGAAAACGTCATAGACGCTGGCGACGCCAACCACGTAAACAATAAAACCCCAGAAGCGCGGCATCCGCAGCAGCTCGGCGGCGGTGCGCAGCGAGAAGGCCTGGCGGTTGGCGCCCAGTGCCTCGATAACCCGCTCGCTGTTACTGCCTTCCGGGCGTGACACCCAGAGCAGTACGCCAAGCACCAGGGCAAAACCGGAGGCGATCCAGAAAGTAATATTAGGATCTATGCCAAAAAGAATGCCGGTGATGGAGGCACACAGCGCCCAGCCGATACAGCCGGAAACGCGAACTTTGCCGTACTCGAAACGGTTAGCGCGGCTGACGCGTTCAATATAGGCTTCTACCGCCCCGGAGCCACTGGAGAAAACGGCCCCCAAATAGATACCGCCAGCCAGCGCGCCGACGAAAATATTCATTTGCAGCAGAGGCGACAAAACAAAAATAAAGAAGGGCGCAAACAACACCAGTAAGACCGTGATTGTCCACAACAGGTGTTTACGTAACCCCAGCTTATCGGAAATCAGCCCAAATACCGGTTGGAAGACAATCGAAAACAGTGAAATAGAGGAAAAAACAATCCCCGTTTCTGTTTTGGTCAGATGGTTAACTTCCGCCAGCCAGACCGGAAAAAACGGGAAATACGCGGACATAATGAAATAGTAAAAGAAAAAGAACAGCATAAAGTAAATAAAATTATGACGTTCTCTTGGGGCGAGTGCAGAGAGTTTCATGGCGACTTTTCCATCTGGTTATGCCGATAAGCCGGGGGCCTGCGCCCCCGATTATTATTGGAAATGCATCGTTAACTGGTAGTGCCATTTCGTTTCAAGCAACAGCCACTGCTGCAATACGCTGGGCGTCCAGGAGTCATCGCCGCCAACGCCCATATGCCGGCCGTCAAGGGTTATCCAGACGCCGTTTTCCGGCTGCATCCGGTGCCAGTGATCGGTCTTCATTAATTGCGCGGTGCTGTAGGGCTGTACGGAGAAGTGAAAATCGCCCGCCACATGCCAGCGCCCCCAGTCCAGGGCTTGGGTGTCGCAGCGCAGTCCGTTTTCGGTCGGGAAAATGTACGGCGTGCTCATCTCCTCCAGCGGCAGTTCCCAGCGAGAGAAGCAGGCGCTGGTACGACGATCCGGGTAGTTCTCATGCGGGCCGAATCCCAGCCATGAAACCGGTTTATTCTGATCCGGCACCTGAAAAGTCAGCCCGACGCGCGGTAGCGGCGGCAGGGTGGCGGCACGTTCGCCGTCAATGGTCAGATGCAGCTTGCCCTGCGCGTCGAAGGTCATCCGCCAGTGGCTGATAATCACCACCTCTTCCCCGCTCAGGTAGTGCCAGCAGCTGTCGATGACCACCTCATGGGCCAGACGCTGCGCGTCACACTGTACGCAGCGAGCGGTGAGGTCGTACAGGCCCGCGCTTTTCCAGCGTTCAACCCAGGCGTTGGGATCGATACGCTCCACTTCGCTTACGCCAATATCGTTATCCAACGGCGCGCGCACGAACTGGTCGCGCAGCGGAGTCAGCAGCTGCTCCACGCCGTTCACTTCCCAGTGCGTCAACAGTCCGCTTTGACGGTCAATTACCCACTGCTGTAAGCCGCTGCGCACCGTCCAGGCGCTGTCGCTGCGTTCAAGCTCTGGCGCATCGCCTGCTGGCTGAGGCGCATGCAACACCAATGGGGCGGCGAGCGCAAACTGCTGCCAGGCAACGCGATGCCCGGCAGCGGACCAGGCGGTGGCCTGCGGCTGGATAACCTCCAGCGTCAGCCAGACCTCTTCGGCCCCGGCGGGCAACGTCAGTTCCTCCAGCAGCGTCAGCTCGCTCTGGCCTTCAGGCCGCAGTGCAAGCGTTGTGCTGCCTTTGCTAATGGTTTCACCGGCTGCCTGAACCTGCCAGTGCAGCTCCTCGTTATCCGTCGGACGGAACAGATACTCGCTGACAATGCTGATGCGCAGCGGATGTTGCGACAGCAGGGCAAACTGGAAGTATTGCTGCGCGTGTTTGGCCTCAATTAATGACGGGTGAGGGCGGCGGTCAGGGAACACCAGCCCGTTCATGCAGAACTGGCGATCGTTGGGCTTATCGCCAAAATCACCGCCGTAGGCCCAGCCGATGCTGCCGTCGTCAAAGGTTTTGCTAATCGCCTGATCGGCCCAGTCCCAGACAAAGCCGCCCTGCAGGCGTGGGTAATCACGAAACGCCTGCCAGTAGTCGGCATAGTTGCCCAGGCTGTTGCCCATGGCATGAGCGTATTCACAAAGGATTAGCGGGCGCTGCTCGCCGGGCAGACCGATCCACTTTTTAATGCCCCATTTCGGCACGGCCGGAATGAGCTGATCGTTTTCCACGCGGGCGTACATCGGGCAGATAATATCGGTGGTCGTGCTGTCCGCGCCGCCGCCTTCATACTGCACCGGGCGTGACGGATCGTTACGCTTGAGCCAGTGATACATGGCTTCGTGATTGCCGCCGCCGCCGGATTCATTGCCCAGCGACCAGATAACGATCGACGGGTGGTGGCGATTGCTTTGCACCATCCGCGTGACGCGGGCGCTCCAGGCCGGCAGCCAGGCCGGATCGTCGGAAAGACGATTCATCGGCACCATGCCGTGGGTTTCGATATTGGCCTCGTCGACCACATACAGGCCATAGCGATTACAGAGTTCATACCAGCGCGGCGCGTTGGGATAGTGCGAGCAGCGAACGGCGTTAAAATTGTTCTGCTTCATCAGCAGAATGTCCTGCACCATATCCTCTTCTGTAACGACCTGGCCGCGCTGAGGGTGATGCTCGTGACGGTTAACGCCACGGATCAACAGCGGTTTACCGTTTAGCTTCAGCAGGCCATTGTCGATTTCAACCCGGCGAAAACCAATATCCCAGGCCTCGGCCTCGATCAGCTTATCGCCGTGCCACAGCGAGACGACGGCCCGATAGCAGTTCGGCGTTTCCGCGCTCCACAGCGCCGGACGCTCCACGGGAACGCGCATCATGGCGCGTTCTGCATAGTTGCCTCGCTCGTCAATGGCTGGCGAGCCGGGCTGCTGCTGGTGGCTGGCGACCCGCTGCGCGTCATGCCACAGCTCCACGTTGACCGTCAGTTTTTCAAGCAGCCGTTCCGGAGCAGCAACGGTGACATTCACCTCCAGCTCAGCGTCGCGATAAAGCGCATCAAGCTGCGGCGTAAGCTGAACATCGCTCAGGTGCAGCGACGGCTTATTCAGCAACCATACTGAACGGAAGATGCCGCTCATCCGCCACATATCCTGATCTTCAAGCCAGGTGCCCGCGCTCCAGCGCATCACCATAACGCAAAGGCGGTTCTCGCCCGGCTGAAGCGCGGCGCTGAGATCGAAGGCCGCAGGCAGGCGACTGTCCTGCGAGTAACCGATCCATTTGCCATTGCACCAAAGATGGAAGGCGGAGTTTACACCGTCGAAGATAATCTGCGTTTCACCTTCGTCCCGCCAGCTCTCCTCCACGTTAAACGTCAGCGAGTAGCAGCCGGTCGGATTCTCTTCCGGCACGCGCGGCGGCGTGGTATCGATGGGATAGCGCACGTTGGTATAGATTGGCGCGTCGTAACCCTCCATTTGCCAGTTCGAAGGCACGGGCGTAGGACGGCTCTCCGCCAGATCGCTTTCCAGCCAGCTGGCGTCCACCTCAAACGGGCTGCGCGCATAAGTGAATTGCCACTGGCCATCCAGCTGACGGCGGTGTGATGAGGTCTGATTTTCCCTTGCCGCGCGAAGATCGCGCCAGCTGGAGAAAGGCGCATGGGCCGGTAAACGGTTCAGGTGCGTAATGGTCTGGTTTTGCCAGTCTTCACGTGCAAGCACGTCATGAAACGAAACGCTGTGGGGGGCATGGCCGTCGTGATTGCGCATAGGTCTACCTGATAGCTAAAAGTAAATGTCATTCGCCAGACAAGATGGAGTGTGTTATCAGATATTTTGTTAGTAGCCGCAATATTGCTGAGATTGAAACTCATTGGCGATCACGAAACAGGATAGAAACAGCCATTTTTTGTCGTATTTTAGACAGTAAATGTTAGCGCAAGACATTCAGGGCAGAGGACAGAGGAAAAGAAGATGCAGCGGCGTATGGCAACTCTGGAAGATGTGGCTCGTGAGGCCGGTGTATCACAACAGACGGTTTCGCGCGTGCTGAACAGGCCTGATGTGGTTTCTGAACGAACCCGTGACAAAGTCATCCACGCCATGCAGGCGTTGCACTACGTGCCTAACCGTTCGGCACAGTTGCTGGCGGGGAAATCGGCGCCGTCGATTGGGTTGATTACCGCGTCGTTAACGCTGCATGCTCCTTCGCAAATCGCCGCCGCGATAAAGAGTCACGCGGGCGCGCATCAGCTGGAGGTTGCTATCGCGATGCCGGTAACGGCCGATTACGCTTCTCTTCAGGCACGGTTGCATGAGTTTCGCGCGCAGAATATCCGTGGCGCCATCATCAATCTTCCCCTGGAAAGCAGCCTGGCGGAAAAGTTGGTCAGTGAGAACCCGGATATTAGCTGTCTGTTTTTAGATATTTCGCCGGAAACCGATGTCTGCTCGGTGCGGTTTAATCATCTGGACGGCTGCGGCGCCTGCGTCAACCATCTCTGGACGCTGGGGCATCGGGAGTTCGGTCTGCTTGCCGGGCCAGAGAGTTCCGTCTCGGCGCGAATGCGGTTAAGCAGCTGGCGCGAAGCCTTGCACCGGCTTGGGGTGAGCAACGCGGTGACGGTCTTTGGCGACTGGAGCGCGGCCAGCGGCTGGCACAAAGCCTTTGAGCTGTTGCATCAGCAGCCGCGCATTAGCGCGATCGTCGTCGCGAACGATCAAATGGCGCTCGGGGTGCTGAGCGCGCTGGCACAGCTTAATCGCACCGGCAGCAGGGCGGTTTCCGTTACCGGCTATGACGATACGGCGGACAGCCTCTATTTCCAGCCGCCGTTAACAACCGTTGCGCAGGATTTCGATAAGTTAGGGAAAAAAGCCGTTGAGCTGTTAGTTCAGAAGATGGCCGCACCGCAGATGCGCATCCGTGAGCTGCTGCCGACGCGTTTGATTGTCCGGCAGTCAACCTGGCCCTGCGGCGGAGAAAACGAGGATGAGAAGGGGGCAGTGATTGCCCAATTAAAAACGCTGGTGGAAAGGTTGTGAATTTTCCGCGTCTATTTAGCCTTGCAGCAGAAAGGCGTATTGGCCGGTTGCGGCAGTAACAAGCGCCTGCTCAGGTTACTACCTCATATAGCGTCGTGAGTAATGTCGTGATTTTATAGATTAACGTTGCACGGCGTAAACAATGCCCGCTGCCAGGCATTATTGCATAATGCTTAGTGCACTATGAGCGAGGAGGGTACATATCTGCTCATAAATAATAACTGTTCCAACAATGGGCTGGCAGATTATCGTTGTAGCATCAGTCGCAGTATCACTGATAAAATGTGGTCATAAAGTCTGTCTGACCACGTCTGATCTGACAGCATATCTGGCTTGTACGTTTAAAGGCCCGCTATTAAACCCTCAGGACAGCCATATCGTCTCGAAATTCGGGAGAATTTTCTCCTGATAATTTTTTATCTTCCCTTGACCTATTTTACCGGGCCATAAGCTTTTACGTTTACCTTATCTCTGGCTCTTCAGATAGTCTTGAAAAAATTGCCTACAGGAACAGGCCAATGAAAATCGTTAATGCAGAAGAAAAGCATATTTCCGCCATATGCGAAATTTATGCTTATCATGTTACTCACGGTACCGCTAGCTTTGAAACTGAACCACCAGATATCAATGAAATGTTTGCCCGACTGAGCAAAATCCGCAGTCAGGGGCTGCCGTATGTGGTCGCGCTACATGAAGAAAAGGTCATAGGTTATTGTTATCTCACCCACTACCGTGAACGCTATGCCTACCGCCACACCCTCGAAGATTCAATTTATATTGATCCGGCTGCGCAGCGTCAGGGCGTGGGAAAAGCGTTGCTGCGGCATGTCATTGCCTGGGCAGAAGCTCACGACTACCGGCAGATGATTGCCATTGTCGGCGACAGTAATAACCAAGGTTCGCTAAAAGTCCATCAGCAGGTTGGTTTTACTGAAATCGGCACGCTGAAAGATATAGGCTTTAAGCATGGCCGTTGGCTCGACACGGTATTAATGCAACGGAACCTGGGCGAAGGGAGCAGCACACTGCCAGGGGATTCAGGTATTTTGCCCTGAGGCAGGAGTTAGGGGGCATTCACCCCCTTGGTGTTTATTTCAGTCGCTTACCGGCATCATCTACGACTTTCTCGCCATCTTCCTTTACGAACGTGCCTTTTTGCGCATCGGGGAGAATATCCAGCACTACTTCTGATGGACGGCACAACCGTGTTCCTAGTGGTGTCACCACTATCGGACGGTTAATCAGGATCGGATATTGAAGAATATAATCGAGCAAATGTTCATCAGTAAATGACTCATCTTCAAGCCCCAGTGTCTCATAAGGTTCTACGTTCTTTCGCAGCAATGCGCGTACCGTAATCCCCATATCTGAAATAAGTTTAATAATCTCATCACGGGTCGGTGGGGTGTCGAGGTAATAAATAATGGTCGGTTCGTTACCGCTATTACGGATCATTTCCAACGTATTACGTGAGGTGCCACAGGCCGGGTTGTGATAGATGGTAATATTGCTCATATCATTATCTCATTACAAAGTGACAGAGAGTCGCCACGCCAGCGCGGCCAGAGTGACAAACAGCACAGGCAGGGTCATGATAACGCCGGTGCGGAAGTAATATCCCCAGGTGATGGTCATATCTTTCTGTGCCAGCACATGAAGCCATAGCAGGGTGGCCAGGCTGCCTATTGGTGTTATTTTAGGGCCTAAATCGCAGCCAATCACGTTGGCATAAATCATCGCCTCTTTGACGATGCCGGTCGCTGCACTTTCGTCAATCGACAGCGCACCAATAAGCACTGTCGGCATATTGTTCATGATCGATGACAGGAACGCAGTCAGAAAGCCAGTACCAAACGTGGCCGCCCATAAGCCCTTATCTGCCAGCACATTCAGCACGCCTGAAAGATGCCCCGTGAGCCCCGCATTGCGCAGGCCATAGACCACCAGATACATGCCCAGTGAGAAAATCACGATTTGCCAGGGCGCGCCTCGCAGCACTTTCCCGGTATTAATCGCATGCCCTCGCTTAGCCACAATAAACAGCGCTGCTGCGCCAGCTGAAGCTATCGCACTAACGGGGATGCCTAGCGGCTCCAGTACAAAGAACCCCGCCAGAAGGAATAGTAGTACTACCCAGCCAGCCCTGAACGTCGCCGGATCCCTAATTGCACTGGCTGGTGTCTTTAACAGTGAAATGTCATATGTCGCCGGGATATCTCTGCGAAAAAAAAGATGCAGCATGATTAGCGTGGCTGCAATGGCTACCAGGTCAACGGGTACCATAATAGAGGCGTACTGCGTAAAACCGAGGCCGAAGAAGTCCGCTGAGACAATATTCACCAGGTTAGAGACGATCAGCGGCAAACTGGCGATGTCCGCGATAAACCCCGCAGCCATGACGAAGGCCAATGTCGTGCCTTTGCTGAACCCCAGCGCGAGCAACATCGCAATCACAATCGGGGTCAGGATTAGCGCTGCGCCATCGTTGGCAAACAACGCTGCAACAGCAGCACCGAGCAATAGTATCCACGTAAACAGCAGTCGGCCACGTCCATTGCCCCAGCGTGAGACATGCAGCGCAGCCCATTCAAAGAAGCCGGACTCATCGAGCAGCAGGCTGATAATGATCACAGCAATGAATGCCGCCGTCGCATTCCAGACAATATTCCAGACAACAGGGATATCATCAATGTGGATAACCCCCGTTAGCAACGCCAGCACGGCTCCGATACTTGCGCTCCAGCCAATACTTAGCCCTTTAGGTTGCCAGATGACCAGTATCAGCGTCAGTAAAAAGATACCCCCTGCCAGAAGCATTTTAGACTCCTTTATATATGTTTATATGTATGTGATTGATTATATCAGCAGGAGGTGTCAGCTGATTTTGTCAGCCATTCACGCACATCTTCCCGCATACACTGCCAGGATGCCGTTATCGTTTCAGCCGCCCATGCCGGTATGTGCGGTGACAGGCGGTAGTGAACCCATTTGCCTTCTCTACGGTCAAGAACAAGTTCTGCCTCGCGCAGAATAGCCATATGGCGCGATATTTTAGGCTGTGATTCGATGGTTGCCGCGCAGATATCGCAGACGCACAGTTCGCCTGATTCCCTGAGCAGCATAACAATGGCAAGGCGGGTTTCATCCGACAGGATTTTAAAAAGCTGAACAGGCTGTAGCATTTTTTACTCCGTTTCCTTTAGCATGCACATATGCTAAACCATATGTGTTAAGTTTAAAATCGCCACATCCTTCCAAAGGAGAAAAAATGGAACAATTTCCTGCCCTGAATGCTGATTGCTTTGATCAGCACATCGCTGAACACCTGCAGCTACAGGAGCCGCCACGCATTCTGATTCTCTATGGATCAGTAAGAGAGCGTTCCTACAGCCGTTTTGCAGCAGAAGAGGCGGGCCGCCTTCTGACTGCAATGGGGGCGGAGGTCAGACTGTTTAACCCATCAGGGCTACCCCTACCGGATGATGTTCCGGATACGCACCCTAAAGTCGTCGAGTTGCGCGGGCTGGTCAGATGGTGTGATGGGATGGTGTGGAGTTCCCCGGAGCGGCATGGGGCAATGAGCGCAGTAATGAAAGCGCAGATCGACTGGATACCCTTAAGCGAAGGAGCCGTTCGTCCTTCCCAGGGAAAAACCCTTGCGGTTATGCAAGTCTGCGGCGGTTCTCAGTCCTTCAATGCCGTGAACCAGATGCGCATTTTGGGGCGCTGGATGCGGATGTTCACCATCCCTAACCAGTCTTCAGTGGCCAAAGCCTGGCAGGAATTCGATGAGGACGGGCGGATGAAACCCTCGTCCTGGTACGATCGTATTGTTGATGTTGCAGAGGAGCTGTTTAAAATCACGCTGCTGCTCAAGGGGCAAATGGGTTACCTTGCCGATCGCTACAGCGAACGAAAAGAAAGCCATCAGGAGCTTTCATCTCGCGTTAATCAGGAAAAAATATAACATTTCTCTTGTTGTTAATTCACAACATGGGGTTTCAGTAATGCCGCCCCTTGATTAAGGATAGCGTTGCATCGACCCGTTGAACTCACACTTATCATTTCTATTATCGCTACGCTACCTTATAAAGGCTGCCGCACAGCCTTTATAATTTAACTGAAGCGCTTATTCCAGTGCAGCAAGGATCGCGGCTTCCATTTTCTCTGGGGTAGAGATCGGTGCAAAACGCTTAAGTGGTTTGCCGTCGCGTCCGATCAGGAACTTAGTAAAGTTCCATTTGATTCGCCCACCCAGCACGCCGGGCAATTCGGCTTTCAGGTAACGAAACACCGGGTGCGCCAGGGCGCCGTTGACCGCCACTTTCTCAAACATCGGAAAGCTCACGCCATAGTTGATGTGGCAGGTCTGCGCGATGTCGTCAGCACTGCCGGGTTCCTGCTTACCAAACTGATTGCAGGGAAAACCCAGCACCACCAGCCCTTGGGCGGCGTACCGCTTATAGAGCGATTCAAGGCCCGCGTACTGTGGCGTAAAGCCACAATGGCTGGCGGTATTGACCACGAGCACCAGCTTGCCAGCGTAGTCGGCCATAGGGATCGGCTGGCCACTCAGGCTGGTGGCGGTAAGTTGGTAAAACGTGGTCATATCGACGCCCTCAGAATTCTCATATTGCAGATGGCTTGTGTAAGACAGGATAGTTGCCTGTCGAGCAGAATGGCATATTTTTCATGTCTGTTTCCGCCACGCAGGGGACGCAAGGCCCGCATCGGATATGCATATAGTGAACGCTGGGCGACACTATCCGCATTGATATCATGCTGCCCGGTGACAGAGCCTGTCGGCAATACAGGCCCGGTTACGTCAGAGCAGAAGTGGCAGCCAGCAGGCTGCCAGTATTGATTTACCAGTTCTGCTTCGTAGGGGAGACAATAAGATCGTTGACCGTGACATTCTCAGGCTGGTTGAGGGCGTAGACAACCGCATTTGCTACATCCTGCGGGCTGATAGCAATTTTGGTCAGTTCCTGTGCCGCCTTACGCCCCTGCGGATCGCTCACCTTGTCAGCCCATCCCGTGTTAATAACGCCCGGGCTGATGGTATTTACCCTGATGCCCTTATTCACGCCCAGATCCTTACGCATAGATTCCGTCATGGCGTGAACAAAGAATTTGGTCGAACTGTACACGCCCGCGCCGGCGTCAACCTGGTGGCCCGCGACAGAAGCCATGTTCAGGATCTGTCCGTCACTTTTGTCGAGCATAACCGGGAGGACGGACGCAATCGCGTTCAGATACCCTTTGATGTTCACGTCGACCATCTTGTTCCAGTCGTCCCACGCGATGTCGCTCCAGGCTGAAAACAGCATCAGTCCGGCGTTGTTAATCAGGATATCAACAGTACCGAAGGTTTCAGTAGCATGCTTGACCAGCGCCTTTGTATCTTCCAGATGTGTCACATCCGTCACCAGACCGGAAGCATGGCCGCCAGCGGACTCAATATCCTTTACCAGCTTATCAAGGCCGCTTTGATCCAGCGCGGCCGCAACAATATTCACGCCATGACGCGCAAGTTCCATCGCGGTTGCGGCGCCAATGCCCGATGACGCGCCAGTAATAACAGCCGTTTTGTTCTGCAAATAATTCATTTTCTTATCCTTCCCTGTCAGGAACAGGCAGCGGGAAGATCCCGCCGCTTTTATTGATCAGTAATTTCCTTGCGGCCAGTCGGTGTAACCTTTCGCGCCGCCGCCGTAATAGGCTTCTTTTGGCGCGATGGTCAGCCCGGCGCCATAACGCAGTCGCTTAACCAGGTCCGGGTTAGAAATGAACAGGCGACCGAAAGCGACGGCATCGATAAGCCCGGCATTGCGGCGGCTGATGGCCATCTCCAGGTCATAGTTATTGTTTCCGATAAACAGACCGTCGAACTGCGCGCTCAGTGCATCCATATCCACGTCAGAAGGCACCTCGCGGGAGGTTGCCGTTGCACCTTCAACAAAGTGCAGATAGGCCAGCTTAAAGCGGTTCAGCTGCTGGATCAGATAGCCATACATTGCCATTACGTTACTGTCCGGCGGCGTGTTGCCTGCGTCAGGGGTAACCGGTGACAGGCGAATGCCCACGCGATCGTTGCCCCAGATATTAACAATCGCTTCAGTGACTTCCAGCGTCAGGCGCGCGCGGTTTTCAATCGAGCCGCCCCAGGCGTCGGTGCGATGATTAGTTGAATCACGCAGGAACTGATCGAGCAGGTAGCTGTTTGCAGAATGCACTTCCACGCCGTCAAACCCTGCGCGAAGGGCGTTTTTTGCGGCGTGTTTGTATTGCTCAATAATCCCCGGAATTTCGCTGGTTTCGAGCGCGCGCGGCGTCGAAACCGGCACGAAGCCATTGACGGTATACGTCTGGCCTTCAGCCTTGATAGCAGAAGGCGCAACCGGACGCTCGCCGTTGGGTTGCAGCTCAACGCTGGAAAAGCGGCCTACGTGCCAGAGCTGGCAGACAATTTTTCCACCTTCTGCATGAACGGCGTCAGTGACTTTTTTCCAGCCAGCCACCTGTTCTTCGCTCCAGATCCCTGGCGTTGCTGCATAGCCGCGGCCCTGAGCTGAGATGTTTGTGGCTTCTGAAATAATCAGTCCTGCACTGGCGCGCTGGGCGTAGTAGGTTGCATGTAACGCATTCGGTACGCCATCTTCACCGTAGCGGCTGCGGGTTACCGGCGCCATAATAATACGGTTAGCCAGCTGAAGTTTCCCCATAGTCACGGGAGAGAAAAGATCGGTTCGGGTACTGTTGTCAGTCATGGTTACTCCTGAATAATTGACCGGTCGTCTAGTAAATTGGCAGAAAAAAAGGCGGCTACGCGAGCAGCCGCTTTGTTGCACTCATTGCTTTGTCGAACGCCTGTTCGGGCACGTGAATTTTTGCCATCAGCGAAGCGCCCAGCCAGAGCTGGTAAAGCTCTTCAGCAAGGGCCTCTGCATCCCTGTTGGCTGAGAGGGAGCCATCGTTTTGCCCCTGTTGTATGCACGCCGTAATCCTGCCGATAATTTCAAGGGTTCCTTTTGCCAGAACGCTTCGCATGCTGTCGTATTGATCGCAGACTTCTGCTCCAAGCTTGACGACAAGACATTTGCTTTCCGGCAGGTCAGCCCCCTGGGTCGCCTTCCAGAACGCAAAGTAGCGCAGCAGCCGTTCTCTGGCGGGTTCGCTGCCGCGTAGCTGCTCTTCAACCTGAACGAGATAATGGGTGAAGTAATGTTCCAGCAGGGCTTCAGCAAACTCTTCCTTGGACCGGAAGTAGTAATAGAACGAGCCTTTAGGAATGCCGGCGGCTTTGACGATCTCAGCCAGGCCGACGGCGCTGTAGCCTTTATGTGTGATAAGCGTCCGGGCAACATCAATGATGTGCTGACGCACGTTTGTCGCTTGTTTTTTCATAGTCCGATCAGCATAACGTTAAAATTGACCGGTCGTCTAGTGCGGCAGGGTACATTTTGTGCGATCGCTATTTTTGGCATGGCAACAAACGCGACGCATATTGCCCGGTCGCCCTGAGGCTTGCCGGTGTGGCACCGTCTTTCGCCTCGATCGACATGCCTTCCAGGAGCGTATTCAGGACGGTAGCCAGTGCAGCGGTGGCGGTATCGGTCGGCAGCTGTTGCTCACGTACGGCCCTGCGCAGTCGCTTTTCAAACAGGTCTTTCCCTTCCTGCCTGAGCACGCTCACGGCCTCTACAACGTCAGAGGATTCCTGAGAGACGTTGATGGCCGCAAGAACGACCATGCAGCCGCAGGGAGCGGAAGGCGAAAGCAGAATGTCAGCCGCTTCGCTGAAGAATTTATCAATTGCCTGCGTGATATCCGGCTCCTCTTCAAGCCGCTCCCAGGTTGCCTTCCAGTAAACCTTTTCATAATAGCTTACGGCCTCCAGAAAAAGTTTCGCCTTGTTACCAAAGGCGGAGTAAAGGCTGGGCGGATTGATTTCCATGGCAGCGCAGAGCTCGGCAACCGAGGCCGGCTCAAACCCTTTACGCCAGAAGATGTCCAGCGCCCTGAGCAGGGCCCTGTCACGATCGAAGCTGCGCGGGCGGCCTTTGGGCTTTTCTCCACTGACCCCTGCGTTTTTCGTTTTCACGTCGGGCATATAGCCATTCTCTTGACATATTACATAGCGGTCACTATACAATAGGAATATTATATAGTGGTCACTACATAATTGTGTAGGACCCATGTCAGAACTCGCTTTTGCAGCGACGCTGATTTTTTCCCGGCTTCCCGGCTTCCCGGCTTCCCGGCTTCCCGGCTTCCCGGGTGACGGGCAGGGCAGCTTCAGCGCCGAAGACTTTTTACAGCGCGGCGATGTGCTGACTGGCATAGCTATCATTGCTGCTGTTCGTCATAAAAAAGCGATTGAACCGAATCACGGGTATCCGTACGGATGACCGACACAACACTACCGGAGACAGATGCTATGACCGACGCAACCTACGTGCAGGAATATAACGCCATTGTGGACGTACTCAGCCAGTACAACGAAGGCGGAAAGCAGGCAAAAAGTGAGATCATGAAGCCCGCCTTCAGCGAGCGGGCCACGATTTTTGGCGTTGACGGCGATGCAAATCTTACAGGCGGGCCGATTCAGGGCCTTTTCGACACCATCGATAGCGCGTTCCGCCCCTCACCGGAGGCGAAGGCCGTCATCGTACGCGTTGACATCGTGGGCACGGCGGCAAGCGCGCGTATCGATACCGACGATATTTCAGGCTTTCGCTTCACGGACTTTTTCAACCTGCTGAAGGTCAACGGACGCTGGACGGTGGTGAGCAAAATTTACCATACCCACGCAGTTTCCTGATCTCAACCAATCTTCCACATTCGTCGTGTCTGTCCGCCAGGCGCGGCGAAACCCATAAGGAAAAAACTGAGCCAGGATCTGTCGACAACCTCTATAAATTCGTCCGTGAAAACGGCAGTACGCCAGAGACAGAAAAGCATCTGAATGTGCTGACCATCCCCCCAACAGCTAATGTACTGCCGCATTAGTTTTCGCAGGTGACGCAGAACCTCAGGCTGCCTTACATAACGTAACGATGCCGGGAAAAGTCGAAAATCCCTACGCATTGTATAATTCAGGCATAACGCGACAGTTGCAGGCTGTACAGCCGTTTAATCAAGCAATATTCATTAAAGGTTATGGGCGAATTGGCCGATAAACGCAGTCTACTGCTTCTGACCCTTGAGTTTTGCCATAGATAATTTCCCGCTCCGGCAGGTGAAATGGCACCGTAGAAACTGCGGCATCAGCCAACAACGGACCCGACCACCATGAACACTGTGATCAAACCTACTCTTTCCGCCGTTTGGTCCACAGACGCCCAGGGCATTTGCATCACCAGTCAGGAAAGCCCTGCTGGCCTTATACCCACACTGGAAGGCGTAACGCTAAGTGCATGGCTGAGGCTCGCACAGGCTGATGATGATGCGCAGATCGCGCTGCAACTGACTGCGGCGTTGGAATGCGTCACGCCTTTTCATATCGAAGTGCCAATCCGTTGTCTGGATGGCACGACACGCTGTGTGATTGTTTCAGGCCTGCCTGACTGTCCACCCAATGTTCCTTGCCTGCAATATAGCGGCTTCATTTTTGATATAACAGGGCAGCGCAAAGCCCTGGAGGAAGCGCTGCGCACGGCGGCGGAATACCGTCTGTTAATTGAAAACAGCACTGACCTGATCGCCCATTGCGACGCAGACGGCAGGTACGTTTCAATCTCGCCTTCTTACAGCAAAATGATCGGTTGGTCAGCCGATGAGATGAAAGGTCAACCGGTGGTGGATTTCCTGCACCCCGATGACCGGGCATCCGCTACGGATGCACTGGTATTCCTTTTCAACGGTGGCGTGCGGTCGGATGTGGTCGAGGTGCGTAAGCGGCATCGCGACGGTCACTACATTACGCTTGGCACCAAGGCCTGCGGCGTCAGCGACCCTTCCACCGGCAAGAACATCGGTGCCGTGCTGGTTTCGCGGGATATTACTCATGATAAAGAGCGGCTCCGCAAGCTCGAAAAACTGGCCACCCGCGACACGTTAACCGGGTTGCCTAATCGGGCCTGGATCAACGACCGGGTGAGCCACATGCTTGCGCAGGAAAAAGATCTGGCCTATACCACCGTCCTGTTTATCGATTTGAACGGGTTCAAGGCGGTCAATGATTCGATGGGGCATGCAGTAGGGGATGTTTTGCTACAGCTGGTAAGCGAGCGGCTACGACGCTGTATGCGCCCTGGCGATGCGGTGGCGCGTCTGGGCGGGGATGAGTTTGTGGTAGCCGCGAAGTGTACCAACCGCAAGGCGGCATCTGCCATCGCCCGGCGCATTATTAACAGCCTGAAAGAGCCATTTGCTATCAATAGCACAGAAGTACGCATTGGGGCGTCTGTTGGCATTAGCCTCGCACGGTTCGGGGCGGCATCGGCCAACATGCTGTTTGAAAATGCCGATAAAGCGATGTACCAGGCGAAAGCACGACAGGATGGGTCATATCAGTTTTTCGAGCCTGCGGCGCAGCCGTTACGTCATTAGCATAGCGTTGGCTCTGTTCTGCGATCTCTTGTGGTGTCTGCCTGGCATAAAGCCGGCGCCTGAAAGCGAGAAGCGGAAGCACAGCTGCCCGAATGCTTGTGCCGCGCCCTGACGGGCACTGTACGTCCCACTCTCTGTTTTCAGAAAAAAACGCGATTAGTTATCGACTTCCCGGGCCGTCAAGCAGCGGATCGGCCAGTGTAGCCCTGGTTTTAGGCAGGCACTGCGGATAGTTTTGCTGAATAAACTCAATCATCTTTTCCCGCACGTGGCAGCGTAAATCAAAGGCCATGGGGGAGTTTTGTGCCGTCATCAATAATCTGATGGTCATGGTTCTGTCATCAGTATCCGTTACCTGCAGCACCTGAGTTTCCTGATCCCAGAGCTTTGTTTCACTGAGGATTTTTTCGAAATGCTGACGCAGAGGTTCTAACGGCATGGAGTAGTCAAGGTAAAGGAAAACGGTGCCTAATATTTGGGCGTTATTACGCGTCCAGTTCTGGAAGGCGTTTTCTGTAAAGTAGGTGATGGGCAGAACCAGCCGGCGCAGATCCCAGATACGCACCACCACATACGTCAGGTTTATCTCCTCAATCCAGCCCCATTCTTTTTCAACCACTACAGCATCATCAATTTTAATCGGTTGGGTGAAGGCTATCTGAATACCGGCAAACAGGTTAACGAGCGACTTTTGCAGGGCAAAGCCAATTATTATTCCGGCCACCCCGGCACCGGCCAGAATTGTGGTGCCGAATTTTCGCACGCCGGGGAAGCTGAGCAGGATCAGTGAAACACACAGCGTCACGAGCAGGACGATAGCGACCTTTTTTACATATATTATCTGCGTACGGATTTTACGGGCACGAAGATTATTAGAAAGATTAATGTCATAGCGGATAAAAAGCATATCCTGCACGACATTAGTCAAACGAATCAGGATAGAACAAAGCGAAAGTATAATGAAGGTATTAATAATCGTTGTAATAAGATCAAGATAGTGCGGGTGAATATTAATATAATTAAGCCCGACGTTGATTAACATCAGCGGGATGAAAAGAAAAATTGATCCGCGAAGATGCTTTTCAAGGGATTTAAATAATTTCCTGTCACGATTCTGCCAGTAGCGGATGAACCTGAGAATGATAAATCGCGCAACGGCCCCCGCAGCGAAAGAGAGCGTGACGAGCAATAAAGCAGGCACCCACGATGGCGCGCCAGATAACTCATCGAATAGTAATGGCATTCTTTTCCCTTATATCCAGCAACAACCACAGGCTGTCAGCGAAGTCATAAACATCCAGTAACCGCTGTCTTCACGGTTATCTGCAGCGTAAATGGTTTACGCAGATGAGTTTATGAAAAATTCTGTTAACTGACGCAGTAAACGTAAAAAAATCGGACAAAACCGATAATTCAGATGAGTTTTTTATTTAATTAATTGAAATTTATAATAATTTTTATTTATCAGCCAGTAAGCCGGGCGACCATGCCTGTATCGTATAGATCTTGAGCGGTGGCCTGACGGAAGGAGGCTCACCAGAAGCATAGCGTCAGATCGCCGCCGGATTCGATAAGCAAAACCAGCCTTCGCGATAATTCAGACGAGCGTGGCAGCCGTAGAGAAGGAAGAGCAGGTATGTCCGGGCAATACTGAAAGCGATGAAAGGGAATGATAATCAGCCGCTAGCATGTTCGGGCGTGAGCGTTCTCTGAATGTTCAGGCTTCGCTTTGCGCATAACCTGCCTGAACGCGCCGGGCGGCATACCGTACTGTCGGCTGAATGCCCGCGTAAACGTCTGCTGCGACTCAAAATCATAGCGCAGGGCGATAGTTATAATTCGCTGGTCGCCGCTGATAAGCTCATCAGCGGCGGCCTTCATCCTTTCCAGACGAATAAAAGCACCCAGGCTGATACCGGCGTAGCGCACAAAGCACCGGTTCAGATACCACTTTGAATAACCGTAGCGGGCCGCCACCTCCTGAACGGTGACTTTTCTGGTTAAGTTTTCTCTTATCCAACATACCAGCCCCGTAAAAAATACGTCGTCCGACAGCATATTGTTATTCCCGCTGGCTGCCCAGGTTTGATAAATATCGATACGAGCCTGCACGGGCAGGTACGCAATGAGGCGCGGCCTGGAAACGCTTATGCGCAGAAAGCATCAGAATGTATAGGTAAAGCCGACCGTGCCCGTTGCTTCATTGCGCCGGGAAACAACAGGGCTGTCGGCTACGCGATCGCCAAGCCAGGTATAGCCCGCGCTGATAAGCGTTCCCCAGTGAGGATCAAACTGGTGGTTCCAGATCAGAGAGGTTGCAATACCGTAAAAACCGCCCGGCGCGCGGTAGCGCGTAAACCTGCTGCGCTGGCTCTGCGCCTGACTGCGCCGTACCAGGTATTCATATAGCGGGCATCGCCAAATAATGCCGCGGTTTGCAGCGCGACGGTATCGCTTTCACTCTGCACCGGCAGAAGGGTCAGGGATGCCTGATAATTGACGCCCTGATCGTCACTGAACGGCAGAACCGCTTTGCCCTCGGCGCTGAGCCATGGCGTGACCTGCCAGCCGATGGCCAGCGCTGTATTGACCGTGGGATCGATTTTGCCCATGCCCTTCAGCCTCTTACCGCCGTCACGCCAGTCTGAATTTTTGTCATCTCGTCCGAGGTTGTAGCCCAGCGTATGTTCCAGGTAGAGTCCACTGTTGCTTTGTAAATCGTAGCCAATGCCTTTTTGAGCATCCGCAAAGAAGGCACCGTGTCGGGCCTGGAAAACCGGAACCGGCTGAAGGCGGGTTTGATCCGAGCCGCTGTAGCGGGGCGCAGACTGTGCGCCGACGCCGACGGTCACGCTATTTTGGGCATCACCGCTGTCCGCGCGGGCCGTCGCTGAAGTTGTCAGGGCCAGACCGGCCATATACAGCAGTGCTTTTCTGGTTATCATCACCTTACCTCTTATGGGTTCGTTCCACTTTGCCGATACACCCGTATCGACAACCCGGAGTATCCTGTGGGTGTGTCAATAAACGGCCAGGGAATTGTGAAGAAAGTGTCAAGGTGAACCATGCAAAACAAAAAAATTCTTATTATTGAGGACGACGCAGATGCGGTTGAGGTGCTTGAAGCCTATTTACGCCGCGAAAACTACGAAGTTCGCGCGGCCGGGGACGGGGTGTCGGGCCTGGAAATAGCCGGGCGCTGGCACCCTGATCTGATCCTGCTGGACGTGATGCTGCCGGGTCTTAACGGTACGGAGGTATTGGCAAAAATCAGGCGCAGCAGTGACGTTCCTGTGATTATGGTAACGGCCATCGGCGACATGCCCGATCGCATCGGCGCGCTGCGCTACGGTGCCGACGACTACGTGGTCAAGCCCTACCATCCCGGAGAGGTTGTGGCGCGCGTGCAGGCCGTGCTGCGGCGAAGTCAGCCAGCCGTTCAGCAAGAGGAGGTGCTGCGCTGGCAGGCGCTGGAGGTTCATACTTCGGCCATGACCGTAACCGTTACGCGCGGTATTGATGATCTAATCAACGTGGACGTGACCCCAACCGAGTTTTTATTACTGGTGACGATGATGCGCGCCCCGGTTCGTGCGCTCAGCCGTCAGTTTTTACTGGAGCGGTGCCTGCCTGAAAGCGACGCGCTTGAACGCGTGGTCGATACACATATCTACAACTTGCGCAAAAAACTTGAGGCGGCCGGCATGAAAGAGGTTCTTCTTAACGTACGCAGCGTCGGCTACAGGTTCCGGCAGCCATGAAAAATCCACAGCTGCAAACCCTGTGGCGTTGGATCTGCGTTCGCATTCTGACGCTTGCCATCGGTACCGTTGTCCTGATAGCGCTGTGCATGTGGCTGCGCTTTACGCTTCAGTATCTCTGGATCACCTGGCATATGCCTCACGCGATACTGCAGGAATTCCTGGTTCTGCGTGAAAACCCTAATCTTAATCCGGCGCGTTTTCATCAGATCATTGATAGCTGGTGGGGTATCGGCTATTCCGATCCCTCCATCGCCTCTTCGGACTGGATCACCGTCGGCGTCCTGGTGCTGGTGACGATTCCATTCATTGCCTGGTTCGGGCTGCGCCATGCCCGCCCGTTGTCGGCTCAGTTCAGCCAGCTCAGAGGCGCAGCTGAACAGGTAACGGAAGGTGACTTCGGTGCGCAGGCTGCGCTGACGCCGTCGGCACCAGCAGAACTGGTGCAGTTCGCACAAAACTTCAACGCCATGACGCGCCAGCTTGCGCGTTATGAAAAAGAGCTTCGCGCCTCACATGTCGCTATGGCGCATGAGCTGCGCTCCCCGCTGACCGCAGCCATGGTTCGGCTACAGGCGCTGCTTGACGGCGTGTTCAGCGCGGATGGGCGACAGCTTGCCATGATCATGGGCCAGCTGAACTGCCTGCGCAGGCTGATTGATGAACTGCAGCTGCTTTCACTGGCGGACGCCGGGCAGCTTAGCCTGGAAAGGGTTCGCTGCTGTCCGTCCGAGATCCTGCGCTATCGCCTGCAGTGGATAAAATCCCAGCTTGATGAAGCAGGCATTTATCCGGTTGCCGAACTGGCTGAAAAAACGCTGCTTAACGTCGATCCGTTTCGTCTGGGGCAGGTTTTTACCGTCCTGCTGGAAAATGCGCTGCGCTATGCGGGTTCCGGCACCAGCCTGTATCTGAGCAGCCGCAGCACAGACGGGCATTATGAGATTATTTTTCAGGACAAAGGGCCCGGCGTGCCGCCGGCGTTTCTTGAAGTCATGTTTGAGCGCTTTACGCGCGGAGAGGCCTCACGGGCACGGCATTCTGGCGGGAGCGGGCTGGGCCTTTCAATTGCACGCGCTATCTGTCAGGCGCACGGCGGAACGCTGGACGCCACGCTGCCGCCTGAGGGCGGATTAAGAATGCGGATCGTGCTGCCTCACGATGCATAACGGTTGCTGAGGGTCTTGACACTCCCTTGATGGAATGTGGCCGGGTTCTTGATAATGGCGAGGTTTAATGGCGCAAAACTCAATTGAGGAACTGCGCCATGTCAGACAACCTTCCAGGCCTGATAAAACAGGGGGCCTGGCAACTGCTGGATCTGCGACATCATAGTGTCTTACTGCTGCTCGGCCTTGTGCTGATGGCTGTTATGCTGACCGGCTGCGATCGGCAAAAACAACAAAATCCACCCGCACCGCGTCCGGTTGAATGGATGACGATCGGCCCGCGCACGGCTCCTGCTCAGCAGACGCTGACCGGTGAAGTCCGCGCGCATGATGAAACCTCCCTGAGTTTCAGGCTGGAGGGCCGCATACTGACGCGCAGTGCCGACGTCGGGAGCCGGTTCAGCCAGGGCGACACGCTGGCCGTGCTGGACAGTCCGGCGGCGCTGAACCAGGTTATCAGCGCGCAGGCTGATGTCAGCAGCAGCCGGGCCGCAGAAAAAGTGGCGCTGCTTAATCTGCATCGAATGCGTCTTCTGATGCCGTCCGGTGCTATCGCTCGTGCTCAGCTGGATACGGCCACGGCTGACTGGCAGGCGGCGCTTTCGCGCACGCAGAGCAGCGAGGCGGCGCTGAAAAATGCGAAGGAAAACCTGCGCTGGACGGCCCTTACCGCGCCTGCCAGCGGCGTAGTGACGGGCGTCAGCGCATCAGCAGGGCAGGTTGTCAGCGCCGGAGAGACGGTATTTACCGTTGCCGCTGGCAATGGCCGCGACGTCGTGTTTGACGTTGCCAGTCCCGCAATGGTATCCCGCCAGCCCGGTGCCGTTTTTCACCTTGCACTGCTGCGGGATCCGACCGTAAGCGCGCTGGGACATCTGCGCGATATCAGTCCGCAGGCCGATCCGCAAACGCGAAGCTGGCGAGTGCAGGTCACGCTGGATAATCCACCGCCCGATATGGCGATGGGCGCCAGCGTCACGGTCACGCTGCCGGCCGCAGAAACGGCAGCTGAGGCGGTTATGGTGCTTCCGGCGTCGGCCCTGACGCGCCAGGCAGGCGATCCCGCCGTATTTGTACTGGATGCGGTTAACAACCGGGTCCGTCGGAGAGCCGTGCATATCGCAGGCTATTCGGCAGATTCCGTATTTATACGCGCCGGGATCGCGCCCGGGGAGCGGGTCGTTACGGCGGGCGTCAGAAGCCTGCGTGACGGCGAGCGCGTGGCCTGGAGCAAGGAGGATCAGGATGAAGCAGAGCTTTAACCTTTCCGCCTGGGCGCTGAAGCAGCAGCAGTTAATTGCCTTCCTGATGCTGCTCATTATGGCTGCGGGCATCATAAGCTATGAGCAGCTTTCGCGGACTGAAGATCCCGCATTTACCATCAAAACGGCGGTGGTTTCTGCCCAATGGCCGGGCGCGAACCTCAGCGATACGGTCAGGCTGGTGACCGACACGCTGGAGAAAAAACTGCAGGAGATCCCCCGGCTTGACTACGTCCAGAGCGAGACGCACGCCGGGCGCAGCGTTATCTTTATAAACCTTCGCGATGATACGCCCCCTGCGCAGGTTGCCGACATCTGGTATCAGGTACGTAAAAAAATGCAGGATGCCGCCCCTTCTTTACCGCAGGGCGTGCAGGGGCCTGCCGTCAACGATGATTTTGAAGACACCTTCGGCACTATTTACGGGTTTACCGCAGAGGGTTTTTCCATGCGGGAATTAAGAGATCGGGTGGACAACATTCGCCGGGATCTGATGAGCCTGCCGGACGTGGGTAAAATTCAGCTGCTGGGCGAGCAGGAAGAGCAGCTGGTGGTGGCCTTTTCACCGCGTAAGCTGTCATCGATGGGGCTGGATTTACAGCAGGTCGCTGAGGCGCTTCGCGCGCAGAACGTGGTAGAGCCAGCGGGTACCGTGCGTACGGCCGATGACACTATAGCGCTGCGAGTCAGCGGGGCTTTCAAAAACGAAGAGAGCCTGCGCACGGTGACGCTGCGGGTAAACGGACGCTATATCCCTCTTACAGCGATTGCCGCCGTCGTGCGCAGACCTACAGAGCCGCCTGCGCCGCTTTATCGCGTCAACGGACAGCCTGCGATCGGGCTCGCCGTCTCGATGGCGCAGACCGGGAATATGCTTGCTTTCGGCCAGGCGCTGCGCGCGCGCATGGCAGGCGAGGCCGAACGGCTGCCGCATGGTATTGAGATGACGCGTATTGCCGATCAGTCCGCCGTGGTGGATGAGGCCGTCAGCGGATTTATGCACGTGCTCGTAGAGGCAGTGATCATCGTGCTGGCCGTGTCTTTTGTTTCACTGGGCCTGCGTGCCGGCCTGGTGGTGGCGGCAGCAATCCCGCTGGTGCTGGCTATGACATTTATCTGTATGCACCTTGCCGGTATTGGGCTACAGCGGATCTCGCTCGGCGCGCTGATTATCGCCCTGGGGCTGCTGGTTGACGATGCAATGATAACGGTGGAAACCATGGTGGCCAGGCTTGAAGCCGGCGATTCACGCGCCAGCGCGGCAACCTATGCGTTCACCTCTACGGCGTTTCCGATGCTGACCGGTACGCTGGTCATGATTGCCGGTTTTATTCCGGTCGGCTTTGCCGCCTCAAGCGCGGGAGAATACTGCTATACCCTGTTTGCCGTGGTGCTGATTGCGCTTATCAGCTCATGGATAGTGGCCGTGCTGTTTTCACCGTTGACCGGCAGCTGGCTGCTGCCGGGCACCCTGCAGAAACACGCCGCCGGTCCTGGTCGCCTCGGCGGGCTTTATCGCCGCCTGCTCGCCCGCGTTCTGCGATACCGGCTTCTGACGCTTGGCCTCGCGCTACTGGCGCTGCTGCTGGCAGGTGCGGGTATGACCCGGATGCAGGGCGAGTTTTTCCCGGCCTCGGATCGGCCCGAGCTTCTGGTCAGCCTGTCTTTGCCAGCGAATGCCTCTCAGGAGGCGACCCTACGTCAGACAGAGCGGCTGGAACAAGCCGTATCAGCCAGCCGCGACGTTGACCACTACTCGTCTTACGTCGGCACCGGAGCAGTGCGCTTTTATCTGCCGATGGACGTTTTACTTGATGATGAAAATACCGCTCAGCTGGTGGTGGTGGCCAAAAGCCTGGCGGCCAGAGAAAGACTGCGGCGCTATCTTGATGGCGTGCTTGCGCGGGATTTTAGCGACATCACCACGCGGGTTGCTCCTCTTGAGCTGGGGCCGCCCGTAGGCTGGCCCGTTCGCTACCGCGTCAGCGGGCCTGACTACCAGCAGGTCAGGGCGCAGGCAGAGCGACTGGCAGCAACGCTTGGCGCCTCTCCGCTGACGCGTGAGGTCAACCAGACGGCGGGCGAGCCTGAACGGGTTGTCACGCTGAAGGTGGATCAGTCGGCCGCGCGGGCAGCGGGCCTCTCTTCCGAGCTGATTGCCCGTTATCTGAACACGCTGTGGTCGGGAATGCTGATTACCACCGTGCGTGACGGGAACAGGCTGGTTGATGTCGTTCTCAAGGGCAACGATGAAGGGCGCCGTCTTGACAGCCTGTCCGGGCTGCTTCTGACAGCGCAAACGGGCGCGAAAATCCCGCTGGCGCAGGTGGCCACGCCGCAGTGGGGGCTTGAGGATCCCGTAATCTGGCGGCGTCAGCGCCTGCCGTTTATCACCGTGCAGACGGATCTTGCACCTGGTCTGCGCGCCGAAAGGGTATCGGCCGGGCTGAAGCCGGTTATTGACCGCTTCAGGGCCGGACTGCCGCTGGGTTACAGCCTCAGCGAGGACGGAGCCGTAGCCGAGTCCGACAAGGGCAACAGCTCTGTATTTGCTATTCTGCCGGTCACGCTGCTCTGTATGCTGGTGCTGCTGATGGTTCAGCTACAGCGCGTTTCCCGTATGCTTCTGGCGCTGCTGATGGCACCTTTTGGCCTGCCCGGAATCGTGCTGGCTATGCTGCCGACAGGCACGCCGATGGGCTTTGTGGCGCTGCTGGGCATCATTGCGCTTGCGGGCATGATTATCCGCAATGCGGTCATACTCATCACTGAGGCGGACAATAACCGACGCTCAGGTATGCACTATAACGCCGCCATTCAGGCCGCTGCCTCTCACCGCGCCCGCCCAATCCTTCTGACGGCCAGCGCAGCCATCCTGGGCATGATCCCCATTTCCCGCCAGATTTTTTGGGGGCCAATGGCGCTGGCGATTATCGGCGGGCTGATCGTGGCGACGCTGGTGACGCTCACCGTTTTGCCGGCGGCCCTGAGTCTGGTGATGCAGACGGAAGCGCGCCGGGCCAGCCGGAAAAAATCTTCTGGCGCTGAAGCAGGATAGATAAAAGCTGGCCCTGTCCGGGCTTCTCTTTACGGACGGAGGCCAGCTTTCAGAACGGCGCTTTCCGGGAAACAGCGCTCTTCAGGGTCTGCAACTGACATCGGGTAATGCCCGAAACCCGATGGCGAATTTGGCTTATCGCAGCCTGTGCATGACGTACGCGCCACCGTTCAGGATCCTGATGCAGCTGAAGCCGGGCTTTTTGCCCGTTCGCTGTTCTTACCACTATGGCCGGGAGAAACGTCGACGACGGCATTCGCAGCGTTAGCGGGAAAGCGCAGCGTAAACCGATTGACGCCGTGCTCGCTGTTTACCTCACAGCTTCCCTGATGTAATCGCATAATACTGCGCACGATAGACAATCCCAGCCCGCTGCTGCCCTGATGACGTGAGGTGTCAGCGCGCCAGAAACGGTCAAAAATGCGCGACTGGTACTCGGCGCTCAGCACCGGGCCATTGTTTTCCACTACCAGTTCGATGGCGTGCGGCTGCGCCTTGCTATAGACGTGGATTGTGGTGTTACGCTCGCCATAGCTCAGCGCATTCGCTATCAGATTCGCCAGCGCGCGTTGCACCAGCAGCGGGTCGGCAGACAGTTCGCCATCCAGCCTTATCTCAAGCCGCATCGCCTTTTCTTCCGCCATATTGTCAAAATAGCTCTGCAATTTCTCACCAGGCTGCGCCAGATCGATGCGCTGAATAGCTATCGACTGGCTGGCGTCTTCCGCCCTGGCAAGAAACAGCATGTTGTCGATCATCCTGGCGAGACGCTCCAGCTCTTCATAATTGGAGCCTAATAACGCCTGATAATCGCTAAGGCTGCGCGTCTGGCTCAGCGCCACTTCGGTCTGGCCGATCAGCGTACCGATCGGCGTGCGCAGCTCGTGCGCCATATCCGCAGCAACCTGGCTCAGCTGTTGGTAGCCGCCTTCAAGGCGACCGAGCATTTGGTTAAAAGCAGCGATAAGCGGCTGCAGTTCAGCCTGAGCCTGATCGGGCATGCGGCGTGATAAATGACGCACATCGATCGCGTTCGCCTCGGTTGTCAGGCGGCGGAGTGGGGATAAACCGCGCCGCACCAGCCAGACGCTTATGGCTGCCACCAGTAAGGCAGCCAGGGAAGTCGCCAGGATAATTTGATTACGGTAGCCGTGCAGCGTTTGCGTGCGATTGCTCATCAGGCGACCGGTGACGATCTCAATCTGTCCGCTGCCGTCGCGCGTGGGCGTGAGTGCCGACGCCGCGATAAAAGGCGTGCCGTCGTCGCTGGCAAAGTGATGAACGGACGACAGCGTCAGCGGCTGGTCAGCGGCGACAGGCGTAATAACGGGAAGAGGGCGCCGGCCGGGATTGACCGCAATCAGCGGTGGCTGGCCGGGAAAACGCAGCACCAGTAAAGACTCGGTGTTACCCAGCATATTGGCAAACAAACGCGGCTTCTGCTGGATAAGCGTAATGGCATCTTCATCGCGTAACAGCGTGCGGATCTGATCGATACGTGTCAGCAATGCGCCATCGTCGCGTAGCCCAATTTGTATGGCCAGCGAGTGATAAAGCGCAAGGCCAATGAGTGCAAAAATCGCCATCACCGTGGCGCTTAACATAAGCGACAGACGCGCCGCGAGAGAGTATTTTTTCACGGTTCTGCTTCGCAGCGATAGCCCACGCCGTGCACGGTATGGATCAACGGTTGGGCAAAGGGGCCATCAATTTTCTGCCGGAGGCGTTTCACCGCCACATCCACCACGTTGGTGTCGCTGTCAAAATTCATATCCCACACGCGGGAAGCAATCAGGGTGCGGGTCAGCACTTCGCCAGGATGCAGCAGAAACAGATGCAGCAGGTTGAACTCTTTGTTGGTCAGGTCGATTCGCTGACCGTCGCGCTCGACGCGGCGTTTAACAATATCGAGCTGCAAATCGGCCAGCGTCAGCACATCCGGCAGCTTTTGCAGGCTGCCGCGTCGCAGCTGCGTGCGGACGCGCGCCAGCAGCTCGGCGAACGAAAAGGGCTTGACCAGATAATCATCCGCGCCCAGCTCCAGCCCTTTAATACGGTCTTCCAGCGTGCCTTTGGCCGTCAGGAAGATCACCGGCGTATGGATCTGTTTATCGAGCGCCGTCATCACCTGCCAGCCATCCATACAGGGCATCATTACGTCGAGTAAAATCAAATCGTAATGATGCTCCTGCGCGTAAAACAGGCCGTCCTGGCCGTTTTCCGCCACGTCGACGATAAACCCCGCTTCCGTCAATCCTTTGCGCATGTATTCGCGTGCCTTGACTTCATCTTCAATCACTAAAATTTTCATGCGCTTCTCCCTGTGAACCCTGTTAAGGCAGTGCGTGCTGCGCGGCTTGCTCGATCAACCGCGCAACCTCATCAGGATGCGACTGATACACCGAGTGGCTGGCACCGGCAATTTCCACCGTATGGCTGTGTGCGCGTTTGGCGTACAGACGTTCCAGATCGGGGCTGATAATTTTGTCAGCTTTCGCCACCATGTACCAGCTGGGTCGCGTTTTCCATGCCGGATGGGGAATGTTGGCGGTGAACACTGCTGCGTTGGTCGGCATCTGCGCATGGGCTTCGAAATCGGCCTGGGCGGCAGGCAGGTCGGCAGCGAAATCGCCATGATAATATTCCGGGGCAATAGAGAGATAGCCATCGCTCGATTTTACAAACGGATGCGCGCTATTGGGGATTTTTTTGCCGTTATCGGCTTCGGTTTCGCCATTTTCCGGCACGTGCGCGGCAATATACACAAGACCAGCCACTTTATTGTCGTTGCCCACTTCACTGATAATCGCGCCGCCGTAGCTGTGGCCCACTAAAATCACCGGGCCGTTTTGTCGATCGAGAACGCGACGCGTCGCGGCCACGTCTTGCGCAAAGCTGGTCAGGGGTTCCTGCACCAGCGTCACGTTATAACCATCATGCGTCAGCCGATCGTACACCGCGCGCCAGCCCGCGCCGCCGACGAAAGCGCCGTGAACCAGCACAATATTCTTGACCGGCTGCGCCTGAGCCTGCGCCGTGCCGCCTGCGATTGCCACCAGCATACTCACTGCAAGAACAACTTTTTTCAGTTTCATGATCGTGCTCCTGATTAGGAAAGTTCGTCTACAGGATAGGAAACCGGCGCTGACATCAGGGTGAGGGAGTGATGACAAAAAAATGACGCCGGAGGGAAGGGGATGTGGGTGATCTGGTACTGATTAACGGCAGAGGCAGATTCGCGCAAGGCTGAAATAGCGGTGACCTCTGACAGGCGTATGTCGCCGAAAGCCGTTGCGCTTATATAGCCTCGCGGGAAGCCGCATTTGCGGTGCGGCTCCCGTTAGCCTGCTGATAAAGACATAGCGAGTTTTCTTTGTCTGCTTTCATGCGACCCTTGGCCAGGTGAGGACGACTATCACTTAAAGCGGCCCCTTGACTTGCACACCAACGACCATCCTATAGAATTATTAATGATTCCTTTTAAAGTACATTCGTCTGATTAATTTTCATTCAAATATTTTCCGTATAACAATTAATTATTTAATACTTATCAATTGTTTATATCTCATCAGAGGATAGCCAGCCATGACTGAGCCAACCGCATCCGATCAATTGAAAAATCAGGACTTTGATACTTTCAGGGCAACCGTATTACCCCATCTCGATCAACTTCTTGCAGATAATCCGCCTCCCCCAGGGCAGACTTTTGACAGGGATAAAGCGGTGCATGACATGTACGATCTGGTAAATGGCCGCTATGACATTGAATCAGCAGAACCCGCCGCCGCCGCAGAGTTGGAACTTGACTCTGCACCAAATAAGACGGGCGTTAGTGAATGCACTATGTGGGAAATTACCGTCATCTGTGACGTCCTGTCTGTTGGGCTACAGTATTGCGGCATAGCGGGAGCACCGGCTCAACGGGCGGCGGCACAGATTGCCAGTCAGTTGAATGCAGCGCAGCTAAATGGCTTGCAGCTGTTACTTCAGGCGTTCCGTAATGCGCAGGGCGCGCGCGCGACAGGTCAGGCGGTTTTCAACCTGCTCAGCGCTATCTGGAAATTGACGGGTATTCGACAATTTCTCGGCGCGCTTGAAACAAATTTCGCCTGGTATAACTGGGTCATTATGGGCACTGTTATTTCAGCGCAGCTGGCCGCGCTTTTCTTAAGCGATGGGTTAGCATTTGTGGCAGAAATAGTCATCATGGGGGCATTTCTTACGCAGCTGGGACTGGATGTGGATCATATGTGTGAAGCTTGCGCCTGGGATTGATATAAAGCTGACGATGACATGCGCGCTTTAATCAGGTGGTGATGACCACTAAAGCGGCTTATACAGCCAATAAAACGGCCGCCAGTATTAACCGGCGGTTCATCCCATTTATAGCCCGCAGGTTCAAGCCCACGATCCATACCGCTATGCACTTAACAGAACTTTACGGCTCGGCCGCCGCTAAACCTGTACGTACAGCACATATAACGAGCTCCGTGCAGATGGATTTTCCGCCAGCCCTGAGCACGGGGTTCCAATTTTTACCCATAAAGAACAATAGCCTTCGCTATCCTGTTAATTGAACTACACTAAAAAAGCCCGCCAGGCGGGTTTTTTTATGTCAACAGGCAGTAAAGAGGCTGTCTGTTTAGCTATTTTGTAGACATAAAAGCCAAAAATAGCGGGCCTTGCTGATTAATTACTTGTTTTTACAAGTATTAATGCAATGTTTTTGTTTTTTCGCTAAGCATCATCCAGGCTTAACGGAAATAGCGTTAGCTCTTATGAGCATGACCGTCGTCGCCCCGACGACGAAAAAAGGGCGAGCGGGCCACGACGGTCTCTTAATTCACTCGTTATGACGGGAAAACCAGTGACGGCAACTATAACCAACGCGAAAGAATCACTGAGTCAGGAAAGCGAGCTGCGGGCGCTGCGCGACGCGCTGCATCAGCGTCTTGACCAGCTCCTGCCCGCGGGTGGCGAACGCGACCGGGTTGGCGCGGCGATGCGTGAAGGCGCACTGGCGCCAGGCAAACGTATTCGTCCTTTGCTGCTGCTGTTGGCGGCATACGACCTGGGCTGCGACAAAAATCATCCGGGACTGCTCGATCTCGCCTGCGCGGTGGAGATGGTTCATGCCGCTTCGCTGATGCTGGACGATATTCCCTGTATGGATAACGCGGCGCTGCGGCGCGGACGGCCCACTATCCATCGTCAGTTCGGCCAGGACGTGGCGATCCTCGCGGCAGTTGCGCTGCTCAGCAACGCTTTTGGCGTGGTGGCTGGCGCCGAAGGGCTGTCGGATGCCTGTCGTGCCCAGGCCGTGGCGGAGCTTTCCGCCGCCGTGGGTCTGCAAGGGCTGGTGCAGGGACAGTTCCGCGATCTTAACGAAGGCGCGACGGCGCGCAGCGAAGAAGCGATAGCCGATACCAACGACCTGAAAACCAGTATGCTATTTAGCGCCACGCTGCAAATAGCGGCGCTGGCGGCGGATGCAACGCCAGCCGTGCGCCAGAAGCTGGGCTGTTTCGCACGCGATCTGGGCCAGGCTTTTCAGCTGCTCGACGATCTGGCGGACGGCTGTAGCGGCACGGGAAAAGATATTAACAAGGACGCCGGAAAATCGACGCTGGTGGCGCTGCTGGGCGCCGAGGCGGTGCGCTCACGCCTGCACGAGCATCTGCACAGCGCCGATCAGCATCTCTCCGTCTGCCAGCACGGCCTGGCGACGCGGCGTTTTATGCATAGCTGGTTCAGCCAGCAGCTGGCGACCTTTAGCTAAGTATTCACAAACGGAGCGTGAATGAAGGACGCGAACCTTATACAGCGTAAGAACGATCATCTTGATATCGTACTCAACCCGGCTGCCGACGCCCGTAAAAGCCGCACCGGATTTGAACACTGGCACTTTGAGCACTGCGCGCTGCCCGAGCTGGATCTGGACAACATCGATCTCAGCACTACGCTGTTTGGCCGTCAGCTACGCGCGCCGCTGCTGATCAGCTCGATGACCGGCGGCGCGGCCCGCGCCCGCGACATCAATCTTAATCTGGCTCGTACCGCGCAGACGCTGGGCCTGGCGATGGGCGTCGGCTCGCAGCGCGTGGCGCTGGAAAGCGACGTCAGCTTTGGCCTGACCAGCGAGCTGCGTGCGATAGCGCCGGATGTGCCGCTATTGGCTAATCTTGGCGCGGCGCAGATCCACGGCCAGCGCGGGCTGGACTATGCCCGTCGCGCGGTGGATATGATCCAGGCGGATGCGCTGATCGTGCATCTTAACCCCTTGCAGGAAGCCCTACAGGAAGGCGGCGACCGCGACTGGCGCGGCGTGCTGGACGCCATCGCGCTGCTGGTGAAGCAGCTTGAGGTGCCGGTCGTGGTGAAAGAGGTCGGTGCAGGTATTTCACCCGCGGTGGCGCGCCGTCTGAGCGAGGCGGGCGTCGCGATGATTGACGTCGCGGGCGCTGGCGGCACCAGCTGGGCAGCGGTAGAGGCGGAAAGAGCGTCGCGCCCTGAAATGCGCGCCATGGCGATGGCGTTTGCCGACTGGGGCATTCCAACGGCCGACGCGCTGTGCAGCGTTCACGCCGCGCTGCCGACCCTGCCGCTGATCGCCTCCGGCGGTATCGCCAACGGTATCGACGTCGCAAAAGCGCTGGCGCTGGGCGCCGATCTGGTGGGGCAGGCGGCGGCGGTGCTCGCCAGCGCCAATGCCTCTTATGAGGCGACCGTCACGCACTTCCAGACCGTTATCGCCCAGCTCAGGATCGCCTGCTTCTGTACCGGCAGCGCCAGCCTGAGCGAACTGCGGCAGGCAAAGCTTTCCCGCAACAGGAGCGAAGCATGAGTCATTACGCCGTGGTTGCGCCGCCGCTGTACAGCCACTGGCAGGCTTTACAGGCGCTGGCGCAGGCGCTGATTGACCGGGGTCATCAGGTTACGTTTATTCATCAGGCGGAGGCGGGCGCGCTGCTCAACGATCCGCGCATCGCTTTTCAGCCCGTCGGTGAGGATTCCCATCCGCCCGGCAGCCTGGCCCGCACGCTCAGGCTGGCCGCTTCGCCTGCCGGCATGTCGCTGTTCGCGTTGATTAAAGATATGTCCCGCGCCACGGATATGCTGTGCCGCGAGCTGCCGCGCGTGTTAAAGCAGCTGCGGGTCGACGGGCTGATCGTCGATCAGATGGAGGCGGCTGGCGGACTGGTAGCGGAAGGCATGGCGCTGCCTTTTGTTTCCGTCGCCTGCGCGCTGCCGGTCAACCGCGAGCCGGGCATTCCGCTGCCGGTAATGTCGTTTGGCTACGGCACCGACCCGCGGGCGCAAAAGCTGTTTCGCACCAGCCAACGCATCTATGACTGGATGATGCGCAGCCACGGCCGCGTGATTGCGCGCCACGCCGAGCGCTTTGGCCTGGCGCCGCGCACGGGGCTGCATGAATGTCTGTCGCCGCTGGCGCAAATCAGCCAGACCGTGCCCGCGCTGGATTTTCCGCGCCACGCGCTGCCGGCGCATTTTTACCAGGTCGGGCCGCTGCGTCCGACCACCACGGAACGGCGCTTCTGGCCGTTGCTCTCTTCGCGCCCCTTTGTTTTCGCCTCGCTGGGCACGTTACAGGGGCACCGCTTCCGCCTGTTCAGGACCATCGCTCGCGCCTGCCGTCGTCTGCATGTCCAGCTGCTGATCGCCCACTGCGGCGGCCTGACGCCCGGCCAGGAGGCGGAGCTGGAAGCCTGCGGCGCCTACTGGGTAACGGATTTTGCCGATCAGCTGAGCGTGTTGCAGCAGGCGCAGGCGGTGATCACTCACGGCGGCCTGAATACCGTGGCGGACGCCGTCAGCAGCTCGACGCCGATCCTGGCTGTGCCTGTCGCTTTCGATCAGCCCGGCGTTGCGTCTCGCGTTGTCTGGAATGGCCTGGGCCGTCGCGTTTCCCGCTTCGCCAGCAGCAAAACGATGGCGAAACAGCTGGCCGCGCTGCTTCAGGACAAAGGCTGTCACAGCAGGATGAAAGAGGCGCAGCGCCAGCTAAGTCAGGCAGGCGGCGCGCAAAGGGCGGCGGATATCGTAGAACAGGCGCTGGGTTCGCGTTCGGAAAGGATTAAGGCGACAGGATGACGAAATGGGATGTAATTCTGGTGGGCGGCGGGCTGGCCAACGGGCTGATAGCCTTGCGGCTGCGCCAGCGGCAGCCAGGGCTGAAGGTGCTGATGCTGGAGGCGGGCGCGCGCGCGGGCGGCAATCACACCTGGTCTTTTCATGAAGATGACTTAACGCCCGCGCAGCATGAATGGCTGCGTCCGCTGGTGGCGCACCGCTGGCAGGGCTACGAGGTGCGTTTTCCTCGCTACACGCGCACGCTGCCGGGCGACTACCTTAGCGTGACGGCGGAAAGCTTTGCGCAGGCGCTGGAAACGGCGCTGGGCGAAAATCTCTTAACGTCGTGCGAGGTAAGCGACATCACGCCACACGGCGTCACGCTGGCGGACGGCAGCACGCTGCACGCCGCCGCGGTGATTGACGGGCGCGGCTATCAGCCCAGCCCCTGGCTGACGGTAGGGCTACAGGCCTTTCTGGGACAGGAATGGCGGCTGGCGGCGCCGCACGGGCTGACGCGGCCTGTGCTGATGGATGCCACCGTGGATCAGCAGCAGAGCTACCGTTTCGTCTATACGCTGCCGCTGTCGGCAGACACGCTGCTGATCGAGGACACACACTATCAGGACAGTACGGCGCTGGACGCCAACGAGGCGCGGCAGCGGATCGCCGACTATGCGCAGGATCAGGGCTGGACGCTGCAACATCTCCAGCGCGAAGAGCAGGGCGTTCTGCCGATCACGCTCCAGGGGCAGCCACGGGCTTTCCGTCAGGAACGGGAACAGCTTTGCAGCGGTCTGCGCGCGGGCCTCTTTCATGCTACTACCGGCTACTCGCTGCCGCTGGCGGCGACGCTGGCCGACCTGATTGCCGACAACGGCAGGCCGACGCACGAGCGGCTGCACCCGCTAATCGGGCAGTTTATGGCCCGGCAGTGGCGGCGTCAGCGCTTCTTTCGCATCCTCAACCGGATGCTGTTTCTGGCCGGACGGCCGGAGCGGCGTTGGCAGGTTATGCAGCGCTTCTATCAGTTAGACGATGGGCTGATCGCCAGATTTTACGCCGGTCGTCTCAAACCTTTAGATATGGCACGGATCCTTACAGGCAAGCCCCCGGTACCGGTCGGCGAGGCGTTGCTGGCCGTGTTAAAAAAATCTCCCCGGCTGCGAGCTTTCTGATGAAAAAAACACTTGTAATTGGCGCCGGTATTGGCGGCCTGGCTTTGGCTATCCGTTTACAGGCGGCGGGCGTGCCCGTGCTGCTGCTGGAAGCGCGTGATAAGCCCGGCGGCCGCGCTTATGTTTACGAAGATCAAGGATTTACTTTTGACGCCGGGCCAACGGTGATCACCGATCCTTCGGCGATTGAAGAGCTGTTTACGCTGGCCGGACGGCGCACCGCAGACTTTATCGATATGCTGCCGGTCAAGCCTTTTTACCGCCTCTGCTGGGAGTCGGGCGAGGTGATGGATTACGACAACGATCAGCAGCAGCTGGAAGAGGCGATCGCACGGTTCAATCCTGACGATGTAGAAGGCTATCGCCGCTTTCATGCCTACTCGCGCGAGGTCTTCAAAGAAGGCTACCTTAAGCTCGGCAGCGTGCCTTTTCTCTCGGTCGGCGACATGGTTAAAGTCTCGCCGCAGCTAATCCGCTTACAGGCGTGGCGCAGCGTTTACAGCATGGTGTCGAAGTTTATTAAAAACGAACATCTGCGCCAGGCGTTCTCTTTTCACTCGCTGCTGGTGGGCGGCAATCCTTTTGCGGCCTCGTCCATTTATACGCTGATCCACGCGCTGGAGCGCGAGTGGGGCGTCTGGTTTGCGCGCGGCGGCACCGGCGCGATGATCCAGGGCCTGACCCGACTTTTTTGCGAGCTGGGCGGTCAACTTGAACTGAACACGCCGGTTAAAAAGCTGGAAACGGAAGGCGACCATATTACGGCGGCGATCACCGCCGACGGTCGACGGATTGAAGTCGCGGCCGTCGCTTCCAATGCCGATGTGGTGCAAACCTACGCCAAACTGCTTGGTCATCATCCTCATGGCGCTGCGCAGGCCGCCGCGCTGAAGAAAAAAAGTATGAGCAACTCGCTGTTTGTGATCTATTTTGGCCTGAACAATCCGCACAGCCAGCTGGCGCACCATACGGTCTGCTTCGGGCCGCGCTACAAAGAGCTGATTGAGGAGATTTTCCATCATGACAAGCTGGCGGATGACTTCTCTCTTTACCTGCACTCGCCGTGCGTAACCGATCCCTCGCTGGCGCCGCCGGGCTGCGGCAGCTTCTATGTGCTGGCGCCGGTGCCTAACTTAGGAACGGCGAACCTGGACTGGGACGTGGAGGGGCCGCGCCTGCGCGATCGCATCTTCGCCTATCTGGAGGAGCACTACATGCCAGGCCTGCGCGAGCAGCTGGTGACGCAGCGCATCTTTACGCCGTTTGATTTCCGCGACCAGCTGGACGCGCATCTGGGCTCCGCCTTCTCCGTAGAGCCGCTGCTGACGCAGAGCGCCTGGTTCCGGCCGCACAATCGCGACAGCAAAATCGATAACCTCTATGTGGTCGGCGCGGGCACCCATCCCGGCGCGGGCATTCCCGGCGTGATCGCTTCTGCGAAAGTGACCGCCAGCCTGATGCTGGAGGACAGGGCACGATGAATGAGGCGCTGCTCAGCCATGCCACGGAAACCATGGCGGCGGGATCGAAAAGCTTCGACACCGCCGCCAAACTGTTCGATCCGGCCACCCGGCGCAGCGCGCTGATGCTTTACGCGTGGTGCCGCCACTGCGACGACGTGATCGACGATCAGCAGCTGGGCTTTCAGGCCGCCGCCGCGCAAAGCACGCCGCTGCAAAGGCTGGAAACGCTGAAGGCGTTAACGCTGCGCGCCTGCGCGGGCGAGCCGATGAGCGATCCCGCTTTCGCCGCGTTTCAGGAGGTGGCGCTGGCCCATGCCATTCCGCAGCAGCAGGCGTTCGATCATCTGGAAGGCTACGCTATGGACGTGCGTGGCGATCTTTACCCCACGCTGGACGATACGCTGCGCTACTGCTATCACGTAGCGGGCGTGGTTGGCCTGATGATGGCGCGAGTGATGGGCGTGCGTGATGAAGCGGTGCTGGATCGGGCCTGCGATCTGGGGCTGGCTTTTCAGCTGACCAATATCGCCCGCGATATCGTTGAGGACGCCGGAAACGGCCGCTGCTATCTGCCAATTAACTGGCTGGCTGAAGAAGGACTCACGCTGGAAAACTATGCGCAACCGGCCAGTCGCGACCGGCTGGCGAAAGTGGCGCAGCGGCTGGTGGCGGCGGCTGAACCTTACTATGCGTCGGCCGAGGCGGGCCTGGCCGGTTTGCCGCTGCGCTCCGCCTGGGCTATCGCCACCGCGCGCGGCGTCTATCGGGAAATCGGCGTGAAGGTCGATCGCGCCGGCAGCAAAGCCTGGGATCGCCGCCAGGGCACCAGCAAGGCGGAAAAGCTGGGCCTGCTGGCGGGCGGGGCGGTCAGGGCGCTGGCTTCTCGCGGGAAGCAGGCTGCGCCGCCTCGTTCTGCGGCCCTGTGGCAGCGTCCCGGCGGCGGCGGCGACCGTGCCGCTGGCGCAGCGTAGCCTGAAGTTTATCTACCGGCGGCGCATAGAGAAAACCGAAAGAGACGCAGCCTTCCCGGCCGCGCACCGCGTGATGCAGACGATGCGCCATATACAGGCGTTTCAGATAGCCACGGCGGGGCACGTAGCGGAAAGGCCAGCGCTGGTGCACCAGACCGTCGTGCACCATAAAATAGAGCAGGCCATAGGCGGTCATACCTGCGCCGATCCATTGCAGCGGCCAGTAGCCGATGCTGCCCAGATAGATCAGCACGATAGAGAGCACGGCGAACACCACGGCGTACAGATCGTTTACTTCAAACCAGCCCTTGCGCGGCTCGTGGTGGGAAAGGTGCCAGCCCCAACCCCAGCCGTGCATAATATATTTGTGCGCCAGCGCCGCGATAATCTCCATCGCGGCGATAGTCGCCAGCACAATCAATGTGTTGTACAGCCACAACATAGTTTTTTCCATCCGGTATCAGGTGGGTTAAGCGTAGTTCAGCGCTATTACTCCTGCACGGCTTCTAACATCTTCACCATCGCCCGCAGATTGGCGGAGCCGCTGCCTTTGCGCCACACCAGCCAGATCGCCAGCTCGCCCATGCTGTCGCTCAGCGGCCAGGCGCTGACGCTGTCTCTGCCGGGCATACTCTCCAGCATACTTTTCGGGATCAGCGCCAGCCCGGCGCCCGCGCTGACGCAGGCCAGAATGCCGTGATAGGACTCCATCTCGAAAATCTTGCCGGGCGACGCGTTTTCACGGGCGAACCAGTTCTCGAACAGACGGCGATAGGAGCAGTTGGCGCGGAAAGCGTAAATAGTGGCGCCTGAAATTTCCCTGGCGCAGGTGACCGGCGGATGGTTCAGCGAAGAGATCAGCACCATCTCCTCGTTAAAAACCGGGATGCCTTCCAGCTGCGGATGCTTCGGCGGCCCGTCGATAAATACCGCGCTGAACTCGCCCGCCAGCAGCCCGTCGGTCATCGCGCCGGACGGCCCGGTAGAGAGATCCAGCTCTACCTCCGGCCAGGCCTGATGATAGCGGGCAATCAGCGGCGGCAGCCGCACCGCGGCGGTGCTCTCAATCGCGCCAAGGGTAAAGACGCCGGCAGGATGCTGGCTGGAAACCTGAAGGCGCGCCTCCTCAGTCAGTGCCAGGATGCGGTTGGCGTAATCCAGCAGCGTGCGGCCCGCGTCGGTAATATGCAGGCGCAGTTTTTCGCGGCTGAACAGCGCCGTGCCCAGCTCGTCCTCCAGCTGGCGCAGGCGGGTAGAAATATTAGAAGGAACGCGGTGCAGTTTACCCGCTGCCGCCGTCACGCTGCCTTCTTCCGCGATGGCGCGGAACACTTCCAGCTGAGTCAGATCCATAAACATTCTCATTTTGAGCAGGATATTTTCATTATTATTCATTTTTCAGGAAGGATGCGCAAGGCTAAGATAGCGTCACTATCACCAACCGGCCTGAGAGGCCGACGGAGGATCTTATGACGACTTCATCAGCAGTTCAGGCGGGCGCCGTATCCCGTAACCCTTTTACCGGCGACATCATTCGCCAGACGCCTTTCGCTACCGCCGCCGAGGTGGAAACCGCGCTGGCGCAGGCCCACGGCGCGTTTCAGCACTGGCGTCACAGCGAGGTGGCGGAACGCAGCCAGCTGTTGCTGAACATGGCGGCCAGCCTGCGTAAACATGCTCGCGCGCTGGCGGAAATGATGACCGACGAAATGGGCAAGCCGATTACCCAGAGCCTGGCCGAAGTGGAAAAATGCGCGCGCCTGTGTGAATGGTATGCGGAACAGGGGCCAACAATCCTGGCGCCGGAAGCCACGCTGGTTGAAAACGAAAAAGCGCACGTCAACTATCTGCCGATTGGCCCGATCCTGGCCGTGATGCCGTGGAACTTCCCGGTATGGCAGGTGCTGCGCGGCGCGGTGCCGATTATTATGGCGGGCAACAGCTATCTGCTGAAACCGGCCCCAAGCATTATGGGCAGCGCGCTGCTGCTGCAATCCGTGCTGGCGGAAGCGGGCGTGCAGCAGGGACTGTTTAGCGTCCTGAATGCCGATAACGACGCCGTCGCTACTATTATCAAAGACTCACGCATCGCGGCCGTGACCCTGACCGGCAGCGTGCGCGCAGGCGCGGCTATTGCGGCGCTGGCGGGCGCGGCGGTGAAGAAAAGCGTGCTGGAGCTGGGCGGTTCCGATGCCTTTATCGTGCTGGCCGACGCCGATATCGATGCGGCGGTGAAAGGCGCGGTGGCGGGTCGCTTTATGAACGGCGGCCAGGTCTGTATGGCTGCTAAGCGGATTATCGTGGAGGAGGCCGTTTTTGCCGAGTTCCGCGACAAATTCGTGGCGGCGGTAAAAGAGCTGGTGGTGGGCGATCCGCGTGACGAGGCGACCTATATCGGCCCGATGGCCCGTTTCGATCTGCGCGACGAGCTGGATTCTCAGGTTCAGGCTACCATCGCCGAAGGCGCGGAGTGCCTGCTGGGTGGCCACGTGATGCAGGGCAAGGCGAACTTCTATGCGCCTACCGTGCTGAGCAACGTCAAACCCGGCATGACCAGCTTTAAGCAGGAGCTGTTTGGCCCGGTTGCTTCGCTGATTGTGGCGAAGGACGCGGACGACGCGATTGCGCTGGCTAACGACTCCGAGTTCGGCCTGGGCGGCAGCCTGTGGAGCCGCGACGTGGCGAAAGCCCGCAGGCTGGCCGCGAAGGTGGAAACCGGCGGTATGTTTATCAATACGCCGAGCTTCTCCGACCCGCGCGTGCCGATTGGCGGCGTGAAGCACAGCGGCTACGGTCGCGAGCTGTCCCACTTTGGTATTCGGGAATTTACCAACGCGCAGACCGTCTGGGCAGAATCCTGATTGGATCCTTTGAGCAGGATGCTGAGCTGACCGTCTGCGCAGGCTCCTGATTTGACCCTTTGGGCTGCATCCTGAGCCGATCGTCTGCGCAGGCGCCTGATCTAAGGCGTTTTCCCGCTCTTAAGCCATTGCTCAACCCCTTCCGCCGGAAGGGGTTTACTGCAAAAGTAGCCCTGAATTTCATCACAGCCGAATCCGCGCAGCATCAGCAGCGTTTCCTCATCCTCCACGCCCTCCGCCAGCACAATATAGTTCAGCTCCTTAAGCATGGTTATCACGTGGCGCGCCACAATCTGGCTGCCGCCGTCGGCAGCAAGCGGCGCGATCAGCGAACGATCCAGCTTGATGACGTCCATTGGAATGCGCTTCAGATAGTTAATATTGCTGTAGCCGCTGCCGAAATCGTCCAGTGCCAGCGTGAAGCCGCGCAGCTTGAGCTGATTCAGGCCGCGCATCGCATCCGGGCTTTCCAGCAGCTTTTCCGTTTCCAGGCACTCGATACTCAGCAAATCGCTGGAGAGGCCCGCCCGCAGCAGCATCCTTTCCAGCCAGTCGGCAAAGCCTTCACGGGCCAGATCGCTGACGCTGACGTTGACCGACACGGGCAGGTTAATGCCTTTTGCCCGCCAGAGCTTAAGCTGCGCCAGCACGCTGACGATCACCCAGTCGGTGACGCCAGCCATCAGGTTGGTTTGCTCCGCCAGCGGCAGAAACTGTAACGGCGGCAGGTTGCCGAGGCGGGGATGCTGCCAGCGCAGCAGCGCCTCCATGCCTACCGGCAGGCCGCTGTGCAACGAGATCTGCGGCTGATAAACCAGATAAAGCCCGCCTTCGCTGCGCAGCGCTTCCGCCAGATCGTGCAGCAGCAGAAAATCCAGCTTGCGGCGGTTATCGCTCTCCAGATCGAAAGCGGCGTAGGGCAGGCCCTGGCCGATAGCCTCATGCAGCGCGCTGACGCCGCGCCGCAGCGCTTCAACCGGCGGGCAGAGCGCAGGCGCAAAAGAGACTTCGCCCAGGTGAAGAGTCAGATCGATAGCAATCTCTTCGCCTATACGCGCGCGTACCTGACCCAGCTTTTCGCTCAGCTGTTTTGGCCAGCCGGACGTTTTACCGGCGGAAAGCAGCGCAAACCGGCCTTTCGACACGGTATAAAGCCGGTCATCGTCTCTGAGCTGCAGGCGCGTACGCAGCAGGGCGGCGATGTTTTGCAGCAGAGCTTCCAGCGCATACATCCCCAGCGCGCGGGCGATGTCGTAGGCGCGTGCCATATCAATGCAGTCAATCAGTACCAGGCTGTAGGGCTGAATAATGCCGCCATCCTCCAGCTGCTCCAAATCACGCAGCAGGCTCTGACGATTGGGCAAAAGAGTGACAGCGTCACGCAGGCTGGTGTGATACCAGGCGTCCAGCCAGGCGGTCATGATCTCCGCCAGCAGCTCCAGCAGCTTCACCTGTTCCTCAGTGAAAATATGCGGCAGCACGTCCGTAACACACAGGGTGCCGACAATGGCGCCGTCGCGCATTTTCAGCGGCGCGCCCGCGTAAAAACGGATATAGGGCGAGTCTTTAATCAGCGGGTGCGCCTTAAACCGTTCGTCCAGATGGGTGTCGGGACAGACCATGACCTCGCCGCTGGCGAGCGTGTGCCGACAGAGCGCGTCTTCCAGCGAGCTTTGCTGTAGCGAGAAATTCCGCGCCGCCTTAATGTATTGCTGGTGCTCGTTCATAATCGACACGAAGCTACCGGGAATATTCAGCAGCTCGCTGGTGAGCCGGGTGAACTTGCTGAGAATTTCATCCCGTCCCGCGTCGTCTGCTGTCAGCATCTCTAACGCCAGCTGGTAGCGGGTTTCGCCTTGAGGAGTCGGCATTCTGGTGTTCCTGAAACGATTCAAAATGGATGTATGCCGCTTTTCAGGCCAGGCTTAAGGTCTGGTCGCATACAAGCGGCTTTTTATTTTTATCTGACTTTGGTGATGCTATGTCCGATACTGCTGAAACTCTGCCGTCGCAGGAGCGCATTGTGCTCTATGACGGCGTGTGCAAACTCTGTAACGGCTGGGTCAATTTTTTGCTGCGCTATGACAGGCGCCGCACCGTACGCCTGGCCGCGGTTCAGACTGAAAAAGGCAAATCCCTGCTGAAAGCCGCCGGTATGTCGCCTGACGAAATCAATACCATTGTGCTGCTTGAACGGGGGCAGGTTTATCTGCGCGCCGACGCTATTTTCCGCGTTATGCTTGGGCTGCCGTGGCCGTGGCGAGCGCTTTCGGTACTGCGCTTCTGTCCAAAGTTCATCAGCGACCGCTGCTACAATCTGATCGCACAAAACCGTTATCGGCTGTTTGGCCGATTTAATGAGCGACAAAAACCGCCGGCGGACTATCCGGGCCGGTTTATCGACAGGTAACAAACACTACTGGCTTTCGTTGTGCGGCAGGTTATGCTGGAAAATCAACGTAGTTATTGCCTGAGGTGAAAATTGTCCGTGCGATTAAATGAATTTCAACAGCCGGTTGGTGAACCGCTTCCCGAATGGACGCCGCGCCCTTTGCCTGAACGCATGGCGCTGGCGGGGCGCTTCTGCGTGCTGGAGCCGCTGGAAAGCGCCCGTCACTATGAGGATCTGCTGGCCGCGTGGCGCAGCGCCGAAGACGATCGGGACTGGACTTATTTGCCTGCCGGCCCTTTTAACGCGGAGGAGCTTCGCGACTATCTTGCCCGGGCCGAAGCCAGCCGCGATCCGCTGCATTTCGCGGTGATCGATCGACAAAGCGGCCGCGCGGTCGGCACGCTGGCGCTGATGAGAATTGAGCCAGCGCACGGCGTGATGGAGGTGGGGTACGTGACCTTTTCGCCCGCGCTGAAGCGCACGCCGCTCTCTACCGAAAGCCATTTTCTGCTGATGCGTTACGCCTTCGATCGGCTGGGCTATCGTCGATACGAATGGAAGTGCGACAGCCTCAACGCGCCTTCGCGGCGGGCAGCGGAGCGCCTCGGCTTTCGCTATGAAGGGCTGTTCCGTCAGGCCATGGTCTATAAGGGTCGCAGCCGCAATACCGCCTGGTTTTCCATTATTGATAAAGAATGGCCCGCGCTGCGCGAAGCCTTTGAGCGTTGGCTGGACGTCAGCAATTTTGACGCTGCAGGCGTGCAGCGGCATTCGCTGGCCGATTTACGCCAGCAGCGGGCATAATCCTAATTTTCTTCATATTATTAAACAAGAAGTCATTAACTTTACTAACCTTTTACAGTCTGCGCTGCCGCATTGCTTTCGGGCCGCGCGCATTTTCCCTGTTTAAGGAGCCGGTAAATGACTTCCCAGGTAACATCCCGCCATTCGACTTTTGCGGTGGCCGTTTATTCGCTGTTTCATCCTGTCCCGCTCGGCTTTTTTGTGGCGGGCTGGATCTTCGACATTATTTATCTCTACAGTACCGAAATCTTCTGGACGCAGGCGGCGAGCTGGCTGATCGCTATCGGGTTGATAATCGCGATTATTCCTCGCCTGATTAACCTTGTGCAGGTTTGGGTGGGCGTCTCTTATCCGCAGGGATCGGCGATAAAAGTGCATTTTTGGGCTTATCTGCTGGCTATTATCCTGGAAATCTTTAACGCCTTTATACACAGCCGCGACGCGTGGGCCGTGGTGCCTGCCGGCGTTATTCTCTCCACCCTGGCGGTGGTTCTGATGCTGTTCGCCAACGTGCAGCTCGCCGTGCGCGATCGCACCGCTTAAGGAGGAGTTATGAAAACGTCAACCACACTCTCACTGCTGGCCGTATCGGTTTCGCTGCTGCTCGCCGGCTGTGACGACGGCGCTAAAATCGATCCTGCAAAGCAAACCGGTGCAAATCCGGAGCTGCCGGCGGCAAAAAACTTCCTTGTCCCACCCATGAAGGTTCCGAACGGTACGCCATGGAAAGAGGGTGAAAAGCCCAAAGTCGCGGATGGCCTGAAGATAGAGAAAGTTGCGGACGGTTTTCAGCATCCGCGCCAGCTCTACACGTTGCCAAACGGCGATATCCTGGTGGTGGAAGGCAGCGCTCCGGCAGCGCCGACCAGCCAGCCGAAGCAGCTGGTGACCGGTCTGGTTCAAAAGGCCTCCGGCAAGGGCGGCGCCGGCGGCAATCGCATTACGCTGCTGCGCAGCAGCGACGGCAAAAGCTGGCAAAAATATCCTTTCCTGGAAAACCTGCGTTCGCCGTTTGGCGTGCAGCTGATCGGCGACACGCTATATGTGGCGAATGCCGACTCGCTGATGAAATATCGGTATGAGAGCGGCGCGACGAAGATTACCGATCCCGGCACCGAGCTGACCGAGCTGCCGGGCGGGCCTATTAACCATCACTGGACCAAGTCGCTGCTGGCCAGCCCGGACGGCAGCAAACTCTATGTTGGCGTCGGCTCCAACAGTAATATCACTGAAAACGGCATCGGCGCGGAGTATCGTCGGGCCGACATCCTGGAAGTCGATGCGGCTAGCGGCGCCAGCCGGATCTACGCCAGCGGGCTGCGCAACCCCACCGGGATGCAGTGGGAGCCGCAAACCGGCAAGCTGTGGGCCATCGTTAACGAGCGCGATGAAATCGGTGCCGATCTGGTGCCGGACTACCTGACTTCGGTACAGGAAGGTGGCTTTTACGGCTGGCCTTACAGCTATTTCGGCCAGCACGTGGACGAACGCGTGCAGCCGCCGCGCCCGGATCTGGTGAAAAAAGCGATTAAGCCTGACTATGCGCTCAGCTCGCACGTGGCGCCGCTGGGACTGTGGTTCTATACCGGCACCAACCTGCCGGAGAAATACCGTGGCGGCGCTTTTGTCAGCGAGCACGGCAGCTGGAACCGCAAGCCGCTGAACGGCTATCAGGTGGTGTGGGTCGCCTTCCGCAACGGTATGCCGCAGGGTCAGCCAGAGCCGGTGGTCACCGGCTTCCTCACTGACGATCAAAAATCGGTTCGCGGCCTGCCGGTAGGCCTGACCATGGATAAACAGGGCGGCCTGATGATTGCCGACGATGCCGGAAACGTGGTCTGGCGCGTCACCGGCGCGACTGCGCCTTAACTTTATTATCAACCTCTGCCGCCGTGGTGGCGCTGTAAAAACGGCGGCGCGTCCTTTTAAATTTGTCATCACTATCAAGCCGCCCGGCATTCTGCCCGGCGGCTTTTTTTGCGCGGTTTTCCAGGGACTATTTGTGCGGGTGGTCAGACGCTGAGCAAATATCCGCTTGCGGTTAAGATATATCATAGATATATTTTCCTCCGCTATTGAGAATAATTACGGTTTACTATTACGGGCCAGCCCCCGTCAGGAGAATTATTTTGACCGAAAAAACAGGTCGCGCTCCCCGTCGCGTAAGAAATGAACTGCGTTTTCGTCCGGTAGAAGTGATTGCGAAAACTTTCGTCGCCAACAGCTTCTACCGCATTGAGTTCGGCGGCGAAGCGCTGGCCGGTTTTAATTCGGCGGGCTTCGACGATCACGTTAAGGTCTTTTTCCCGGATCCCGCCACCGGCGAGCTTTATCTGCCCCAGGTCACGGAAGAGGGCATCGTCTGGAAAGACGGCATTCGTCCGCTGGCGCGCGACTACACGCCGCTGTACTTTAACGCGCAGAAAAACAGGCTGACGCTGGATTTTTATCTGCACGAGTCGGGCGTAGCCAGCGACTGGGCCGTTACGGCGCACCCTGGCGACAGGCTGGCTATCGGCGGCCCGCGCGGCTCGCTGATCGTGCCGGAGGATTACGCTTTCCAGCTTTACGTCTGCGATGAAACGGGGCTGCCCGCGTTCAAACGACGGCTGACCTCGCTTGGCGACAGGCCGGTAAGGCTTTATGCCTTTGTCGACGCAGCGCAGGGCAAAGCCTATCTTGGCGATCCGCCAAACGTGGAAATCGTCTGGCTGGGTAGCGGCAAAATGCAGGCTGGCGTCGGATCGCTTATCGCCGACCTGGATAAGGTTGCCTTACCGACGGACGACTACTTTATCTGGCTGACGGGCGAAGGCGCGGCGGTGAAGCAGCTCAGCGACTACTTTATCGGCAAGCGCGAGCGCGACGCCGATTTCGTCCGTGCGGTGGCTTACTGGCACGATAAGTAGGGTTGTTGTATTTTTCAGGGGGCTAACTTACTATCAATCCCCTTCAAACAGGCTCGGGCAGGCGATGAAATCACAGCGCAGTTCTCAATATGACTTATCCGGCGGCCCGGCCAGCGCCGCGCGGAGAAAACGGCGCGAAAAGATGCTGGACGCCAGCGACGTTCGCCTGCTGCTTCTGCACTTTATCGCACAGGGCGCCGCACACGGCTACGAGCTAATCAAGACGATTGAAGAGCTATCCAAAGGCGAATACAGCCCCAGCCCCGGCATTATTTATCCCAACCTGACGCTGCTGGAGGAAATGGAATGCATCGAATCCCGCGATCCGCAGGCGGCGCGCAAGGCCTATAGCCTGACCCGGGAAGGAGAGCGCCAGCTGGCAGAAGGGCAGGAAACGCTGCATGACATCATTAACCGACTCAGCTCGATGGCGATCCTCGTCAATAACCGCAGCATTCCGGAAGTGGAGCGGGCCATCAACAATATGCGTATGGCGCTGAATATGCGCCTTTCCCAGTCGGCGCTGCCGCAGCAGACGCTGCACGACATCATTGATGCGCTGGATGAAGCCGCGCGTAAAATCGAGCGCAGCTGATGCAGGGCCATTTGCCTATCAACATAAATAATCACGTTTTTTTTCTAATGTTACCGGTAACTTTGCCGATATAAGTCGCTTCTGAAACAATAATCAGGTGTGGCTATGTCCGTTTTTTCCCGAATCAAAACCTCCTCGTTCTTGCTCAGCACGATCATTGCCTTCGGCACCCTACAGCTTGTCGCTGGCATCCTCTTCCTCAGCGCGCTGGATCACAATAAAGAGAGCTTCGAAACCGCCTCGACGGCCAGCGATCAGGTGACCGCGCTGACCAATGCCTGGTATGAACTTAACGCGGCGCGTGCGGACGTTAACCGCGTGGTGATCTGGCTGCAAAAAGAGGGGCCGACCAGCAGCGTAGTGGGCGGTATGGTCGCGCACGGCAAAGCGCAGCTGGCGCTGGCCGATCGCGATTTTAAAAACTACCAGAACGGGCCGGTTATTCCCGGACTCGATGCCACGCTTAACAGCAGGCTGGCGCAAAGCTACCAGGCGTACGCCGGACAGCTTAATCAGCTGATGGAAATCGCTTCACGCCGCGATTTAACCGGCCTGTTCAGCATTAACGTTGCGGGCAACCAGAAGATTATGCAGGGCGATTACGATCGCTGGCGCGCCGCCGTTGGCCAGCTGTCGAAGACCACCTCCGCTGAAAGCAAGCAGGTATTCACGCAGATGCTGTGGCTGATGGGCGCTATTTTGCTGGTGGTGCTGAGCGCTGTGATCGTCAGCTGGTCGGTGATCAAACGCGTGCTGATCCAGCCGCTGGCGCGCGCGCTGGGGCATATCAACGCTATTGAACAGGGCGATCTGACGGAGCAGATAGCGGTCGATCCGCGCGCCCGTAACGAGATGGGCCATCTGCTTTCCGGCCTGGCGGTAATGCAACAGTCGCTGGTGAAAACCGTGGGTAACGTGCGCAACGGCGCGGATACGATTTTAACCGGCGTCAGCGAAATTGCGGCGGGCAACAACGATCTCTCATCCCGTACGGAAGAGCAGGCAGCCTCGCTGGAGCAAACCGCCGCCAGCATGGAACAGATCACCGCCACGGTGAAGCAGAACGCGGACAATTCGCATCAGGCGGCGAAGCTGGCGCTTTCTGCCGCGCAAACGGCGGAGAAGGGCGGCGCTATCGTGGACGGCGTGATAAAAAGCATCTTTGGGCTGCAGGAAAGCTCTAAAAAAATCGCGGAAATCACCGGCGTAATTGAAAGCATCGCTTTCCAGACCAATATTCTGGCGCTGAACGCGGCGGTAGAAGCCGCCCGCGCTGGCGAAAACGGCCGTGGCTTTGCGGTGGTGGCGGGAGAAGTGCGCAACCTGGCGCAGCGCAGCGCCGTAGCGGCGAAAGATATCAACGCGCTGATCGCTGAATCCTCGGCCCGCGTTGACAACGGTTCCCGGCTGGCCGGACAGGCGGAAGAGTCAATGAGCGGTATCCTTAGCTCGGTACAGCAGGTACGCGATATCATGGATGAAATTTCCTCCGCCTCTGAGGAGCAGAGCCGCGGCATCAGTCAGGTCGGCATCGCGGTGTCGGAACTCGATCAGGTGACGCAGCAGAACGCCGCGCTGGTAGAGCAATCTTCTTCAGCCGCCGCCTCGCTGGAAGAGCAGGCCGCTCGCCTGAACGAAGCGGTAGCCGTGTTTCGCCTGGCCGGCAGGAAAGAGGTAGCCCGTCGTTCTGGCGTGACAGCGCTGAAATCGCCGGTGCTGGCGACCGCCTCAACGGATAACTGGGAAGCCTTCTGACCGGCGTTTAAACGTTATTAATCAAAGGCCCGATCTGTCTTCGGGCCTTTGCGTTTGCCGTCAGATCTCGCTGTAGCGAACCGCCTCAACAAACTTCGCAAAGGCGGAGGTATGCTGGCGGCGGCTGGGGTAGTACAGGTAATAGCCCGGAAAAGGCGCGCACCACTCTTCCAGCACCTTTTCCAGCTGGCCTGCCTTAACCGCTTCCTCAACGGTATCCTCAGGCACCATCGCCAGGCCAATCCCTGCCACGGCAGCTTTAATTCGGGTTTGCAGATTATTCAGCGTCAGCTGGCCGTCCACCTTCACGCGGATTTCGCGCTGCGCTTTGGCAAACTCCCAGGCATAGATGCTGCCCATGGTCGGCAGGCGCATATTGATGCAGTTGTGCTGCTGCAGATCCTGTGGCGTAGCGGGCCTGCCGTAGCGAGCGAAATAAGCGGGCGAGCCCACTACAACCATCCGCCAGTCCGGCCCGATCCTGACGGCAATCATATCCTTTGCAACCTGTTCGCCCAGCCGTACGCCCGCGTCAAAACGGCCGCTGACGATATCCGTCAGGGAATTATCGGACATAATTTCGATATTCACTTCCGGCCACGCCTGTAAAAACTGTTCTACTGCGGGCCACAGGGCGAAGGTAAGGGCGTGCTCGCCCACGTTAAGGCGAATATTGCCTGACGGCCTGTCGCGCAGTTCATGCAGGGCAGCCAGCTCGTTTTCAATCTCTTCAAGGTGCGGGCCAATGGTTTTTATCAGGCGTTCGCCCGCTTCGGTAGGGGCGACGCTGCGCGTGGTTCGGGTTAACAGACGCAGCTGCAGCCGCTCCTCCAGCCCGCGTATGGCATGGCTTAAAGCGGACTGGGAAACGCCCAGCCTGGCCGCCGCGCGGGTAAAGCTTCTCTCGCGAGCGATCACCATCAGCGAGATAAGGTCGTTAAAATTTTCTTTCAGCATGGCTATCTCAGAGGTGAACAAGGCAGGGAACCAAGTGTAACCTGGCTGGGGCCGGGGTGCGACGGCTTCCTGCCATTCACCTGAGTAATTCTAAATTAAATCAAAGCACTGCAAAAAAGGCAGGCTTATCTTTACGGCAAAAGCGGGCCAGGTTTTTGAATCCGTCGCGCGTGCGGCATTTTCGCTTTATTCTGGTCATTATTGGTACTTTTTAAGCGCTTTTTTCCGCTAATCTGAATGTTGCCCCGGCGTTTTTTTAATCAGAAATTTCTTATTCAGTTACCTTGTTTTTTACCTCTCTTTTTGCCCGGGAAATTCGGCGCAATCCAGAAAGTGCTCTCGATGAAAACAGAACTATCTTAATTACAAAATCGCTACAAGCTATCTCAGGTGAGCAAATAAAAGCGGCAGTGGCGCAGATATTAACCGGACATCATTTTTACAAATACTAATACTTTAAATGTAGGGCAGAAGAAAAGTCCTGGTCCGGTTCGGGTCGACCAAATCTTATATAAGCGGCTGTTATATTTTTATTGATCTCACTCAATTTTGTTAACCTTTTGTTTACTTTTTTCTGATTAAGGCTGGCCTCTATTTTACGTGTCGGATAGAGTTGTTGTGTCAGAGAAGGAGGCCGCAATGCGCCAACAGGCCCGTGATGCCTGGCTTCTTACTTTTCAGAAAAAAATATGAGATGGTAAATGTAATATTTTATTTCATCTGGTGTCTTTCTGTGTATATTGTTGCAGCCAGTATTAACCGGGGTGCTTCGCCAGATTGACGACAAATTTTAACTAAATATTAACTATTGCCTGCGTAAGCATCACCGCTTTTAGCAGCAACTATTTTGCCAGTTTTGATATTAAGAATATGCCTGTATTTACTTGCGACGGCCGATGTGATGGAGTACCGGGGCGTCATGGAATGAATACCAGGGCAAATTTGAATTCTAATAACATTACTCAGTGCGGTTAGCATTATTTTCTATGAGGTGGCGGTATGAGAGTCGGCGTATCTAACGATAACTACCCGGAGAAACGGACGATAATTGTTGATGCTGACGTGGAATATGTGAACTTCAAAAACAAGAATATTTATTCTTATATAAATCTTCTGAACATGAAGTTTCTTAAAAAAGACAAAATTTTCCTGTTTCGACCGCTGGTCGGTTCGCAGAAAAAAAACATTGATGTCTTTCACGTTTTCAACGAGATAGCAATAACCGACCGTAAATGGGTGGCGACGTTTGAAACCGAGCTGCCACGCATCCTGCCGCCTAAAAACGGCAGCAAAGAGGACAATCGCGCAAAGCTGCAACGGCTCTCTTCAGCGCTGACAGCCAATAATTGTTTAGCGCTGATCGCGCTTTCCGGCGCGGCCTATAAGATGGAAATGAAGCTGTTCAACGACAGCCCGGAGCTGTCGCGCGTGCTGCGCGACAAGATGGTGGTTATGCATCCGCCGCAAAAGCTCTATATGACCGAGCGACCGGCGCGTAATGCCGCCGACCCGGTTCATTTTGTTTTTATTGGCAAAGACTTTTATCGCAAAGGCGGCGGCGAAATCGTGCAGGCCTTCGGCGAACTGCTGGCCACCAACGCTATCCATCCGGAACAAATCAAAGTTACGCTGATAGGCGATCTTGAGAAAACGAACAACTACGCGTTCGGCCCTTATCAGGACGATCCGGCGTTTGCCCGTGAGACGGAAGCGACCATTGCCCGCTACGATCTTTTCGAGCATCACAGCGCCATGCCGAATGATAAAGTGATGCGGCTGTTGCAAAAAGCGGATGTCGGCCTGCTGCCAACCTGGGCTGAAACCTATGGGTTTTCCGTGCTGGAGATGCAGTCCTGCGGCTGTCCGGTGATCACCACTAACGTGCGTGCGCTGCCGGAAATCAATCCGCAAGAGGCGGGCTGGTTGATTAGTCATCCGCTGAACGACGATTGCGACTATGCCATTACTTCTCTGCAAGACCGCGATGCCCTGCGTCGTAAAACGGTCGACCGCATGAAAAACATTATTGAGGATATTATTCGCCATCCTGAACAGATCCACGATAAAGCCAATGCGGCTATCGCCAGGATCCAGTCTGAGCATAACGTAGAAGCGTATCAGGCCAGGCTGAAGAAGCTTTACAGCAAATAACCTCACCACGCTTAAACAACGCCGGGAGCATGCTCAGTCTCCCGGTCTGTACAACGCCGCCTTATCCCTTTTCAGCATGCGCAATAAACAAACGCTGACGATTTCCGCGCTTTAAATGCCTGCTTTATGCACTCAGTAATGCGTATCCGGAATGCCTGCTTTATGCACTCAGTGATGCGTACCCGGAATGCCTGCTTTATGCACTCAGTTATGCCTACCTTAAATGCCTGCTTTATGCACTCAGCAACGCATACCTGAAATGCCTGCTTTATGCACTGAGTAATGCGTACCCGTTATGCCCGCTTTATGCACTCAACAACGCATAACTGAACTACCCGCTTTATGCAGACAGCAATGCGTACGCGACATAATCCTTCCGCTCCTGAATTATCACCTAAAATACATTAATTAAATGGTATTTTCTTTTTGACTGAATTTGGTTAATTTTACGTTGCGTAATTGTAATTTGAAATCAACTATCCCTGTGGTTAATTCGAGAGACGAAAATGATAAAGCTAACGAGTATTGTTATAGCAATCGTCGGTATTGCTATGCTTTACATGGGTGGGAAATTGCTGCTGTTGGGCGGGTCGCCATTCTATGTGGTGATAGCGATTGGCCTGTTGCTGACGGCTATTGCGCTGTTCAAAAATAAAAAAATTGCGCTGTCGATTTATGCAATTTTAATGTGGCTGGTGGTCGCCTGGACCATTTATGAGGTTGGTTTTGATAAGTGGCAGTGGATCCCGCGCGGCGACATTATTGGCCTGCTCGGCGTCTGGCTGGCTTTACCCTGGATTGTACGCCCGTTGTCAAAAGCGCAGGGCGCAGCTAAACCTGCCGGCTTCCATCCTTTTCTCGGCACGACAGTTATCGTTATTATCGCTCTCGTTATCGGTCTGGCTTTCTATGACCCTTATCCGCAGGCAGGCAAGCTGACCAACAAACGCACCCCGGTTGATACCGCCGTGGCGAGCAATGACTGGACGGCCTACGGCGGCACCAGCAACGGCCTGCGCTTCTCCGATCTGAAGCAGATCACTAAGGATAACGTCAGTAATCTGGAAGTGGCCTGGACCTATCACACCGGCGATCTGCGCACCGAAAAGGATGCGACGGAGTACACTTTTGAAGCCACGCCGCTGAAGGTGAACAACACCGTTTATTTCTGTACGCCGCATAATGAAGTTCACGCGCTGAATCCGGAAACCGGCGAGCTGAAGTGGAAATATCAGCCTGCGAAAGATCGTTCTTATCTGCAGCAGCACCAGACCTGTCGCGGCGTCAGCTATTATGCGCCAGAAGCGCAGCCAGCGTCAGCAGCAGAAGCGCCGGCCATGTGCCGCAAGCGCATTTTTAACGCGACGACCGACGCTAAGCTGATCGCGCTGGATGCGGACAGCGGCAAGCCATGCGCTGACTTTGGCGAAAACGGCATCGTTGATTTGCGTGCGAATATGGGCAACATTCGTCCACACGCGCTGATGCAGACCGCTGCACCGCTGGTTGCAGGTAACCTGGTGATCGTTGGCGGCTCGGTGATGGATAACGGCTTTAACAGCGGTAACCCATCCGGCGTTATTCGGGCTTATGACGTCACCAGTGGTCGCCTGGTCTGGAACTTCGATCCGGCTAATCCGCAGCAGACGCAGCCGCTGCCGGCAGGCCAGACCTATCCTCAGGACACGCCGGTTGCGTGGGCTACGCTGAGCGCCGATTTGAAAAATGGCCTGGTGTACGTGCCGTTCGGCAACGCATCGCCAGACGAGCTGGGCAATCGCCGCGACGCTAACAGCAATACAGAGAAGTTCCGCGATACCCTGGTAGCGCTGGATTTAAAAACCGGTGCCTTTAAGTGGCGCTTCCAGTCATCCAAAAACGACCTGTGGGATCGTGATAATCCTTCCCAGCCTTCGCTGCTGGATATCGACTATCAGGGCAGCCGTCAGCCAGTGGTGATCCTGCCAACCAAAACCGGCAACCTGTTTGTACTGAACCGGTTGACCGGTCAGGCTGTCTATCCTGTTAATCAGGTAGATGTTTCTACTACAGGCGGCGTGCAGGGCGAGAAGTTTTCGCCGACTCAGCCCGTTTCGGCGCTGAACTTTATCCCGGATCCGCTGAAAGAGAAGTCGATGTGGGGGCTGACGCCGTTCGATCAGATGGCCTGCCGCATCGAATTTAAATCTATGCGCTATGACGGCAACCCGTGGACGCCTTCTACCGAAGCGGGCACCATTGTCTTCCCCGGCAATATCGGCGTATTTAACTGGGGCTCGGTGGCCATCGATCCGGAACGTCAAATTCTGATCGCTTCGCCGGTACGTCTGGCTTACAAGTACAACCTGATCAAGCGTACCCCGGAAACGGAAAACAAACGTCTGTTTACTAAAGACGGCACGCCATACTGGAACGAGAACTTTGAAGGGGATTACGCGATCCATATTCAGCAGTTCGCCTCCAGCCTGGGGATCCCGTGCATTGCTCCGCCTTGGGGCCGTATGGTCGGTGTCGATCTGACTACCGGTAAAACCGAATGGCTGCGCCGCGTGGGCACTACCAAAAACCTGAAAACCACCTTCCTGCCGGGCCGCTTCCCGATTGGCTTCCCTATGGGCATGGTGGCGCACGGCGGGCCGCTGACTACGGCGGGCGATCTGGTGTTCCATGGCGCAACGGCGGATAACTTCTTCCGCGCTTACGACATCAATACGGGCGAGCTGCTGTGGCAAACCGAGCTGCCGGCAGGTGGTCAGGCGACGCCAGCCACCTATATGGGCGCGGATAACAAGCAGTATGTGATTATCGCCGCAGGCGGTCACGGTTCGCTGGGCACCAAAGCAGGGGACAGCGTTGTCGCCTGGCGCCTGAAGCAATAGTGGCGTAATAAAAACACGGACGGCAGGATGCCGTCCGTTATTCATTTGTTCATAACGATGTCGACATCACCGTCACACCAGCAAAAAACCGCAGCTTTACGTCCGCTCCGTCAGACAAAAATCAGCTTTGCAGCAGTCAGGCTAAGGATCGCTACCGTAAACATGCAGGCCGTCAGCCACTTAGTCTGTCCGGTTAGCGCTTTATACATCTCGACCCGCAACAGGTTCAGATCGTTCCTGACCTCAGCCAGCTCTTCACGCGTAGCCAGTCCGAGGATATCGCTTTTAGTGGCAAAGGTTTCCATACGTTCAGCCATCACCTGCAGAGCGCTTTTGGTGGCGAAGGTGTCGGCGCGTTCAGCCAGCATCTGCAGATCGCTTTTAGTGGCAAAGGTGTCGGCGCGTTCAGTCAGCACCTGCAGATCGCTTTTGACAGCGTGCATTTCGGCTCGCGTAGCCAGCTCGCGAATATCGCTTTTAGTCGCAAAGGTGTCGGCACGCGCAATCAGCGTCTGTAGGTCGCTTTTAATCGTATTCGTTTCGGCTTGCGAAGCCAGCTCGTGAATATCGCTTTTAGTAGCGAAGGTATCAGCACGCGAGGCCAGCGCGTTAAAATCGTTTTTAGTAACGAAAGTTTCGGCCCGCTCGGTTAATATCGCTAAATTGAGCTTTATCTGATGCGTATCCTGTTCCAGCCGGTCAAAACGGTTAACCTGCCTGCTCATCGACTCTCCTCCCTGTGATTTTGCCCTTGCGCGCGCTCGTTTTTCCTTCCCGGACACGAGCGGCGATTTCCTTAACGCAACGCGATCGTAAAACATAGCAGAACTCCTTTTTCTGTCCCGCCGCTATATTATTGCGGCGAGAGAAGAATGAAAAAGGAATTTACTGCTGCCAGGGAGTTTAACACTGGATATTCGAGATGGCTTCAGCTTTTTGCAACACTGCCATGAGATTTACATTTTTTTCTGAAGCAGCTTCATATTAATGCCCAAATGCCCAAATGGGCAGCACAGGAAATAACGGGCAGCCGGTATTAATGCTGCCCGTATAATAACGCTAACCCGTTAATTTAAACCTTAACGGTATTCAGCATATAGTCGGCCAGGCGCAGACTCAGCGCGGCGCCGGTCAGCGTCGGGTTCATGCAGGAGGCAGAGGGCATCACGCTGGTGCCGGCGATAAACAGGTTAGGGTGGTCGTGGCTCTGGCACTGTCTGTTAACCACGGAATCAGCCGGATTATCACCCATAATTGTGGTGCCCATAATATGCTGGCGATCCTGATAACCCATATCAATTTTTGATATATCCGCATTTAGTAGCTGAGCAAATTTATCAAAATCCTTCAGGCCCTGTTCTTTTCCTGCGTGCCAGTAGTCGGTGACGCTGTAATATATTTCTGGTACAGGTATCCCTATTGCGTCCTTTTTGGTTTTGCTGGGGACGATACGATTTTCCGCCAGCGGCAGCGTCTCAAAGTCGATAGCGAAATTAAGCGAACGCGCCGACATCCTTTTTAATTCCTCATCCAGCTTTGAGCCGAGCACGCCTTTCTTAATCAGCGAGGCCGCATAGTCCGCCGTTGGCACCGTATTACGTACTTTTATTTTATAGCTGGGGAAATCCTTGCGAAAATCACCGTCGCGATTGTTGAGGTAAACCAGCAGTTCCGTTGGCCCCTGGCCTGGCCAGACATCCTCATTCATCATTACGTTCATGCTGATGCCGGTATGGCCCATCAGATTGCGACCCACCTGGTCGGAGCTGTTGGCAATGCCGTGCGGATAGCGTTCGGAAGCGGACATCAGCAGCAGCTTGGGCGACTCAATCCCGTAGGCGGCCAGCACAAAGTAGTTAGCGGTCAGGTGGTGGTTGCTGCCATCGGGACGGCGATACCAGATGCCGCTGATGTTACCTTGCTCATCGGCTTCTATTTTATAAACCACCGAGTTATCCAGCAGCTTCGCGCCGTGACGCTCTGCCTCATCAATATGCATTGAGCCGTCATATTTTGCCGCGATCGGGCAAACCGGATTGCAGTTATTGTTGCCCGCGCAGGCCGGGCGCTGACCATAAGGCCGCGTGGCGCGACCGTTCGGCTCCATCACCGGATGATAGCCGCCTTTGCCCAGCAGGACGGAAAGCCGTTTAAAAAGATAGCTGGGCTCCAGCCCCTTCATCGGAAAAGGCGTGGAGCGCGGCGGCCAGGCTTCGCCGCCGTGTCCGCTCTCATCCTGGCCGTCCATGCCCGACACGCCCAGCTCTCGTTCGGCCTCGCCGTACCAGGGCTCCAGATCCTGATAGGCGATGGGCCAGTCGCGACCGCGGCCATACAGGCTTTGCAGTTTGAAATCGTTCGGGATCATGCGCCACAGCGCGGAGCCAAAATGCCAGGTGGTGCCGCCAACCACGCGCAGGTATTTGGTCGGGTATTTTACCGGGCCGGCCTGCTGTAAGTAGTCGCTATAGGTTGAAGGGACGTGGGGCAAATCGGGATAGGGTGAACCCACGCCCTGGAGTTTCATATTGGTGAGGGACATCTTAAAAGGCGAATTGCGAAAGCGCTCGACGATTTCCTGACGCTTAACGCGCGGGCCGGCTTCGACGATAATCACCGATTTTCCCGCCTTTGCCAGTTGGGTCGCGACCAGACCGCCCATGACGCCGGAGCCAATGACGATCACATCGGCATCGATATTTTTCATTGCTGACCTTCCATTTTAACCGTTTCGGGATTGCTGCCCCAGGAATCCGGGCCGCTGCCATAGGTCGGCACCACCAGAATGCCCTGCGTTGGCTGATACATCATGGCGTCGGCGTAGGCGATAAGTTCGCTTTTCGCACCTTCGCCGACCACGCCGGTGTACCAGCTGCCAATAATCAGCGAGGCGGTGCGAAAAAGCGGCGTATCGCTGGCCGTGGCCTGCAAAAAGTCATCAACGTGGGCAAAGCGCCGTTCGGCGAGATAATCCGCCAGCGCGGCGAAGCGGGACGGGAAATCCGCATAGTGACGCTCCAACGCGGCATAATAACGCTGGCTGAGAATGGCGCTGACCGGGCGGCTGACCAGAAAAGCGGACAGCGCGTTAAAATCGGCGGCAGCGGGCTGCGCGGCAAGCTGACGCGGAAAAAGAGTGGCGCAGCAGGCGCTGAGGGAGAGCGCGGCCATGCCTTTCAGCAGCCGGCGGCGGCCGGGATTAGTGGGCTGCATGTTGCCTCCTGTTTCGACGGCGTAATACAAGGCCCGCGACGATAAGTACCACCACAAGCAGTAACCCCAGTAGCGCGGCGGGACGGGTTAATTTGACCAGTAAAGGCGTATCGCCGCCTTCACGCAGCTGCTTCACCCGTTCAGGCGTAACGACTACCGCCGGATTGCCGAAGTTTTTCAGTACGTAGTTGCTGACGTCAGCAATCTGCCGATCGCTGAGGCGATTGGTAAATTCGGCATCAGGGCCGAAAGCGGGCATAGCGATATCATCCCGCCGAACGCCAAACAGGATGGCGGAAACCAGATTATCGGGCTGAGGCGCGCCGGTGGCCGTGTTGTGAAACAGGGAAGGGTAGCGATCGTTACCCTGACCCTGGGCCTGATGACAGTTGGCACAGCTGCCGCTGAAAACCTGCCAGCCGGCATCGCTTTGCCCGCTCTGGCCGCGCAGCCGCTGTTCGGCATCCGAAGCCTGACCATAGCTGTCGCGCGCGCGGCCGGTGCCGCTGTTGACCGCCGGAACCTGGCGCAACCAGGCGGTAATCGCCTGGATGTCCCCATCGCTAAGATGCGCCAGACCGTGCTCAACCGCTTCCGCCATTGGCCCGGCGGCCTGGGCTTTGGCGATATGGCCGGTTTTCAGGTAGCGCGCCAGCTCGTCGTGGCTCCAGCTGCCGATGCCGGACTGCGCATCAGGCGTGATATTGGGCGCATACCAGCTACCCAGGCTGCTGCCGGAAAAGGCGCGATCGTTGTCCTGCGCCAGCAAAAAATTACGCGGCGTATGGCAGGTATCGCAGTGGGCCAGCGCGTTGACCAGATAGTCGCCGCGATTGATCTCCGGCGACTTATCCGGCTGCGGCACAAAGCGTTGGTTCTCCGCAAACAGCCAGTTCCAGACCAGCATTGACGCGCGGATGCTGAAGGGAAAAGGCAGGTGCGTCTGCGGCGCGGCGCGATCTACCGGCGCAACGCCGTGCATAAAATAGTGATACAGCGCGTGGATATCCTCGTCGCTGATTTTGTTGTAGGCGGTATAAGGCATAGCGGGATAGAGATGGCGCCCCTGTTTATCGATGCCTTCACGCACTGCCCGCGCAAACTCCGCCTCGCTGTATTCGCCGATGCCGTAACGGGTTGAAGGCGTAATATTACTGGCATAGATATCACCCAGCGGTGAGTGGATCGCATAGCCGCCCGCCATCGGCGCGCCCTGCTGTGGCGACGTGTGGCAGGCGCCGCAGTCGGCGGCCAGCGCAAGATATTTTCCCTTAGCGATAAGATCTTGATCACCCGAAGGCTGCACGGCGGCAGACGTTATCCCGGTGAAAAGGATCAGGCTCATCGCCAAAGGCAGACTTAATCGTCTCACCTGACATGCTCCTGTAAAAAGAAAAATGCTGCCGCCCTGTAGCCGGGCGGTTCGTCATCATGGACAGGGGCAAACGGCCGTGCCGCATGCCCTCAATCGGGTTAAAGCAGCTCGTAATCGTTAAAGATCAGCGGCGTTTCTCCGCCGTTGATCAGTTCTACCTGGCCTGGCTGGGTCAGGATGGCGTCGCCGCGATGCAGCCAGACTTCTTTATTGTGGTTAGGCTGACCGGGCACCGACTCCAGCAGGCGGCCTTCGGTAAAAAAGACGCGGACGCCCGGCCCGTGTTGGCTATAGAGCGTGGTGCTTTCGCCCGGTTGCAGAGTGACTTTCCAGCCCTTGACCGTTTTTTTATCCAGCACCTGCTGGAATTCGGGCAGCTCAGGCCGGGTCGCGCCGCCAAAGTTTTGCGGGCCGTTCTGTTTAATCTCAAAAGCCACCTGATGGTTCAGCGTGGTGCCGGTGTTGGTGACCTTATCGGTATCGGATTTGCCCTGATGCGCGCCGAACTTCACATTGCCGGTTTTCATCTCGGTATCTTTAGCCGGCTCGTTGGGATAGGAAATATGCACCAGGCTGCCGTTGATATGGGTGTTCACATAATCCAGGTGCTGCTCATGAAACAGCGTGGACTGGCCGGGCCGGATCATGACGCGCATCACGGTGACGTACTGATTTTCCAGGATCACGTGATGCAGCGGCTCCAGATCGGTGGCGACCACTTTTTCCGCGGCGTGTCCGGCTGGTACCGTCAGGGCGAACAGGCCCGTAGCGCACAGGGCGGAAAGGAAGGGATGTCTGCGTTTCATATTCTCTCCTGTTATGACTGCCATTCAGGCCCGTCCGGGCCCGTAGTAATTACTCTTCGACCAGCGATACCCAGTTGGCGCCTTTGCCCGTGGCATAACGGCCGTTCAGCGTCAGCGCGCCGGAGGTCGGATCGATAGAGTAGAGCGAAAGCTGGGTCGATTTTTGTCCGGACTCGATCAGAAAGCGCCCGCTGCTGTCGATAGCGAAGCCGCGCGGCTGCTGCTCGGTTTTAATGCTGGTGAGGTAAGTCAGATGCCCGTCATGGGGATCGACGGAAAAAGAGGAAAGGGTGCTGCTGGTGCGCTCGGTGGAATAAAGAAAGCGGCCGTCCGGCGTGATATGGATATCCGCCTGCCAGATGCGTGGCTTATGCGAAGGCGGCAGATCGTCGTCACCCGTTAGCGGTCGCGCTTCACCGCGCTGCATATCTTCTTTGGGCGAGACGGAATTTACCGTTGCAACCGGCGTCGTGGTGCCGTCGGCGTTCAGCGTCAGCTGGCTGATATTGCCCGCCATTTCGGTCAGCACGTAGAGGCTGCGCTTGCCCTGTTTGTCCACGTTGGGCGCAATAACAAAATGCCTTGGGCCGGTTGCCGCCTCGCTCTGAATATTGACGAAGGGCGGATCGTTGGGCGTTACCTTGCCGCTGGCGGCGTCAAAGCGGTATTGCAACAGCTGATCGGCACCCAGCAGCGTGACGAACAGGAAATGGTTGCCGGGATCGACCTGAATAGCGTGCGCGCGCTTGCCGGTGTGCACGACCTGTACCGGCTGCGCCTGCACCTGACCGTTGCTGTCGATGCGATTAATGCTGAACAAGTCGCCGCCGTAAGAGGCGCTCAGCAAAAAGCGCCCCTGCTTATCCAGCGAGATATAGGCCATGCTCTCCGGCAGCGGCGACTGGCTGGCCTTAACCAGCTGGCCATCGGGCTGGATATGATAAGCCACCACGCTGTAAGGCTTGCTGCGTACCGAGACATAAAGCATTTTCTTATCGGGTGAGACAACGGAAGACATCGCCTTTGCGCCCGCCGGGAAACTGCCGATCGGCACCAGCGCTTTTTTCGCTTTATCCAGCTGGTAGCCGGTAACGGTGCCGCTTTCGGCATTGGAAACATACACCAGGCTTTGCGCCTGAGCCGCGCCCGTCAGGGCTGCCAGAGAAAGCAGCACGCCTGCGTAAATTTTTTTCATTATTATTTCCTTGTAGGGTAAAAAGCCTTACCAGCGCGCGGCGAAAACTTCGCACAGTTCCGCGACGTCGCTGTCGCCGAGCGGCTGGGGTTTCACCGCTGCCTGCCGCCACAGGCGGGCGGTTTCTTCCAGCTCTTCCAGCGCGAAACAGGCGGAGAGCACCGAACGGCCCCAGACGACCGGGCCAAGCCGTTCCAGCATCACGCCGCGCACTTCGCAGGCGAGTTGAGCCACCTGTTCCGCCACCTGCGGCGCGCCGGGACGGCAGTAGCGGATCAGCGGAATGCGGCCAACCTTCATCACCTGGTAAGGCGTGATCGGCGGCAGAATGCATTCCGGCTGCCAGACCCCTTCCAGCGTCAGCCCGACCAGGTTAGTGGAATGCGTATGCACCACGCCCTGAACCTCCGGGTTATGGTCGTAAACCTGACGGTGCAGCAGCAGCGTTTTCGAAGGCTTATCGCCCGACAGCCATTCGCCTTCACGACTGACCTTAGCGATCTGCTGCGGCACCAGGCGACCCAGGCAGGCATCGGTAGGGGTGATCAGCCAGCCATCTTCCAGACGAGCGCTAATATTTCCTGCGGTGCCGACGGTATAGCCGCGCTCGTAAAGGCTTCTGCCTGCCTGGCAGATCTCTTCGCGCAGCTGCTGTTCAGTAGTCATTGCTTCTCTCCGCATCCGGGTTAAATTTTGTGATCGGCCGTCATTACCTTACCGGCCGTTTCGTCTTTTTTTATCGCCAGCGGCTCCACTTTGCCCATGATGAACATAAAGTTAAGCGCGCCGAACAGGCAGATACCGCCCGCCACCAGCAGCGGCACCACGAAAGAGCCGTGGCTGAGGGTCAGCATCAGTCCGGTAAAGGAGGCGGTGACGATCCCGGCCAGATTGCCGGCAAAGTTTTGAATGCCGCCCAGGGTGCCGACATAGCCCGCGCTGGGCGCGACGTCGGCGGGCAGGGTCCAGATATTGGCGGCGGTAAAGGCCAGGCCTGCGTAGGTCAGTGAGAACAGCGTCAGGATCACCGGGATACTGTTGGTGAAAGCGGCGAAGGCGATCACCGAAGAAAGCAGCATGCCGCCAATCAGGCAGGATTTACGGGCGGTGGTCAGCGAAAAGCCCCGGCGATAGAGCCAGTCGGAGGTCAGGCCGCCCAGCAGGCTGCCGGGGATGCCCATCAGCGCCGGGATCGCGCCCAGCGTGCCCAGCTCCTTCAGCGAAAAGCCGTGCGCCATGGTCAGGTAGGTCGGAAACCAGGTGACGAAGAAGTAGGTAGCAAAGTTCATGCAGAAGAAACCGATCATCATTCCCCAGACGGTGCGGTAGCGGAACAGACCGGCGATATGCACTTTTTCGTTTTTCCCCAGCGTCTGTACGCTGCGGTCGGCCAGCAGATTCTGGCGCTCTTGCTCCTTCAGGCCTTTCATCTCCTCCGGTTCACGGTAGAAAACCAGCCAGATAGCTACCCAGATCAGCCCTAGCGCGCCGGTGACAATAAACGAGGTTTCCCAGTCCCAGGTGCTGATCAGCCAGGCGACCAGCGGCAGGGCGATGGCGCTGCCCGCGCGCGGGCCAGCATCGAAGATACCGCTGGCGGTGGCGCGCTCCTTTTTGGCGAACCAGGAGTAAACCACCTTGGCGCAGCCCGGATAGCCGCCCGATTCGCCCAGGCCCAGCATCAGACGCGAGGCGAAAATGGAGGTAAAGCCGCGGCCAAAAGCGGTAAACACGGTAAACAGCGACCACCAGCCTACGGCGATAGCCAGGCCGGTGCGCGCGCCCAGGCGGTCAATCAGTCGACCAGCCGGGATCTGCATCAGCGCATAGGTCCAGAAAAAAGCGCCAAGGATCAGCCCCATGCTGGTGTCGTCCAGCCCGAGATCTTTTTTGATATGTGGGGCGGCGATGGCTAAATTAATGCGATCTATGTAGTTGATGGCGATGGCGAAAAAGCAGAACGCGATCATCAGCCAGCGGATCTGCGGGTATCTACGCATGGTGAATTCCTTTATGATTTCGGGGCCGTAATGCACGAGCGCGCCCGCCTTAATGTTATGGTTAAGTAAAGTTCTTTCAGTATTTGATAATATGATGTTAAAAGTAAGCGATTACAAAATTCAGTCAAGCAAAAAGTAAGCGCTTTCAAATAGAGGTATTGGTTGTCTGTAAATTTTGTGGGCAACGTCACTAATTTCGCTCTGGAGTCTGAAGATGTCCGATAAGCCATCGCCATCCGCCCGCGTTTCGCTGGACGATGTCGCCCTGCGTGCGGGGGTATCCACCGCTACCGTTTCACGAGTGCTGAACGGCAGCGCCTCCGTCCGTCCGTCGCGCCGGGAGGCGGTTGAGCGCGCCTGCGAAGAGCTGGGCTATGTCATTAACCGCGCCGCCCGCACGCTGGCTTCTCGCCGCAGCATGACCATTGGTGCGGTAGTGCCGACGCTGGCGACGGAAACCTTTTCCCGGCCGCTGGCGGCTTTCCAGCAGCAGATCCACCAGTCCGGCTATACCATGTTGCTGGCCAGCTCCGATTTCGATCCCGATACCGAGCTGAAAGAGGTCAACAAGCTGGTGGAATACGGCATCGACGCGCTGATGCTGGTGGGCAACAGCCACCACCCGCGCCTGTGGGAGCGCATCGCTCAACAGAATATTCCCTGTATCCAGACCTTTTCCGTGGACGCGCGCTATCCCAGCGTGGGCTACGACAACGAGCTGGCGGCAGGCGAGCTGACCGCGCACCTGCTGGCGCTGGGGCATAAAGTCTTTGCCGTGATCGTCGGGACGCCGCCGTCCAACGATCGCGTTTCCGATCGTATTACCGGCACGCGGCAGGCGCTGGCAGCGGCGGGGCTGACGCTGGACGAGGCCAATCTGATCAACAGCGCCTTTACCATGAACGAAGCGCGCGAGGCGATGTTCCGCCTGCTGGACGGGCCAAATCCGCCGACGGCGGTGATCTGCGGTAACGATCTGCTGGCCTTTGGCGCGATGCGGGCGGCCAGCGAGCGCTATCTGCGCATCCCGAACGATATTTCGATTACCGGCTTCAATGACTATGAATATGCCGAGCATCTGGAGCATCCGCTGACCACCATGCGCGTGGAGCTGGATCGCATCGGTGAGGTCGCGGCAGACTATCTGCTCGCCACGCTGAATGGCGAAACCGCGCCCGTGCAGACCCTGCTTAAACCCGAGCTGATCGTGCGCGGCAGCACCGGCTCCGCACCGCGCGCCGCCAAAGGCTAAACCGTGCGCCGCTTAGTTCCGCGCCGTCGGTGCGCAGGCCGAAAAAGTCTGCCGGGCGCCGCTCAGCCTCGTGCCGTTAGTGCGTAGACCGCTAAAGACTGCCAGGCGCCGCTTAGTTCCGCGCCGTCAGCCCGTAGTCCGCAAAGGCCTGCATTGCCTCTTTTTCTCGTAAAAAATTGAGCAGGGCGGCGGCGGCCTCTGGCCTGGCCGCCCGGTTAAAAACGCCGCCGGAAAAGGAGAGCACCTTCTGCGCGCCCGGCGGCAGCGGGCCAATGACCTTGATCCCTTTCACCATCAGCAGCTCGCTGATTTGCTGAACGGCGATATCCGCCGTGCCCTCCAGCAGCTGCGCGGCGGTAAAACCTTCTGCGATAGTGGTGGCGCGCGCGTTGATCGCCTCTTCAATCCCTAATTGTTTTAACAGCGCCTGAAAATAGATGCCGCTTGCGCCGCCCAGCGAATAAGCCACCGATTTCGCCGCCAGCAGCGCCCGGGTAAACGACGCCACGCTGCTGATATCGGGCGCAACGGCATCGGGCAGCATCGCCAGGCCAAGCGGCGAATCCACCAGCTCCACCCGGCTGTCGGCCGCCACCACGCCCTGGTCGATAAGCCTGTCCATCGCCTCTTTGGTCACGATGACCGCGTCCGCCGTTGCGCCGTCGGCAATATTTTTTTCAATAACCGAGGTTGGCTTCCAGTCAATAGTCAGCGGGTCGCCGTGGCTACGCAGCCAGGCCTGTTCCACGGCGGCGAAGGGCGCGCGAATAGCCAGTACGCTGAAAAGACGAAGTGTTCCGTTGCTCATAACCTGCTCCTTAGCCTGTTTTACGCAGATAGCTGCTGTCCAGCTCGCCGGGCGTGCGGACGCCGATCAGCGCCAGATCGCGATCAATTTCATCACGCAGAATATGCATGGCGTGCTCCACGCCCGCCTGGCCGCCGATGACGGCGCCGTAAAGGAACGGTCTGCCCAGGAAGACAAAATCCGCGCCCAGCGCCATCGCTTTCATTACGTCGGTGCCGCGCCGGATCCCGCTGTCGATAATGACCTTCATCGCGCCTTTTTTCGCCGCAATCTCCGGCAGAGTCAGCAGCGGCGGCACGGTATGATCCAGCTGGCGACCGCCGTGATTGGACAGGATCACCGCATCCGCGCCCAGATCGCGGGCGATAAAGGCGTCTTCCGGCGACATCAGGCCTTTGATTACCAGGTTGCCGCGCCATTTTTTGCGTATTGCCTCGACGTTTTTCCAGTTGAGTTTGTCGCGGGCGTGGGTATTGCGTACCTTGCTGGACATCATCGGCGGCCCGCGCTCGGCATCGGTATTTTCAAAATGCGGCGCGCCGTGGCGCAGAAAGGTTTGCGCAACCGTGCCCAGCAGCCAGCGTGGGTTCATGGCGCTTTGCAGCGCGACCTTCGGCGTAATTTTAATCGGCATACTGAAGCCGCTGCGCGTGTTGTGCTCGCGATTGCCCAGCATCGGCGTATCGCCAGTGACCACCAGTGTCTGGTAGCCCGCCGCGGCCACGCGATCCAGCAGCCTGTCGATACGCGGCTGATCGCCCGCCAGATAGGCCTGAAACCAGGCGTCCGGGTTGGCAGCGTGGACATCCTCCAGCTTGATTAGCGACGAGGCGCTAAGGATCATCGGCACGTTCATTGCCCTGGCCGCTTTCGCCAGCGCGATATCCGCCTGGTAAGCGACAAAAGAGGCGCCGCCAAGGGGCGCAACGCCGAAAGGATGGTGGTAGGTGTGGCCAAACAGGGTGGTGCGCTGATCGCGGCCGGAGACATCACGGAACATGCGCGGCACAAAAGTGTATTGACGGTAGGCCTCGAAATTACCGGCAATTCCACGGCCCGTTTCGACACCGCCCGCCACGTATTGATAAATCATATCCGGCAGGCGGCGCCGGGCGTGTCGTTCAAAATCATCCAGCGCCAGCAAATCACGAAAATGACGGGGCACCTTCTTCAGCGCCGGATTGCCGACGGTAGGCGCCGCACCTGGCGGGACGATGGCGGCAGAAGGAGTATTAGCAGATGAAGTCATAAGCGTTCTCGGATCCAGGGGTTAGACGCACAGCGTCATAAACGGATAAAGACAATTTATTTTGTAAGCGCTTTCAATTCTGGCTAATCATCTCTAACATTTCAATAACAGTCTGGCTGCATCATCGCCGATTTATGTGACGGAGTTCACTTTACAGCGACATTTGTAAGCCCTTACATTAAGTCATCGCCGTGCGCTCGGCCGACGCCTTCCAGGAGAAGCTCATGAACAGAATTGTTTTACTGCACGCCACACCGGTAGCGATGGCGCCTATTCATACCGCATTCAGCGAGGTCTGGCCGGAGGCGGAAACGGTCAACCTGCTTGATGACGGGCTTTCTCTCGATCGCGCCAGAGAAAGCGAGCTTTCCGCCGGGATGATCGACCGCTTTGTGCAGCTGGGAAAATATGGCTTTGCCCAGCAGGCGCAGGGCATTTTAATTACCTGTTCCGCGTTTGGCCCGGCCATCGACCGTTTAAGCGAAGAACTGCCGGTGCCGGTGCATAAACCGAATGAAGCAATGTTTATGGAGGCGGTGGCTCAGGGTAACCATATCGGCATGCTGGCGACTTTTGGCCCGGCGGTGAAAACCATGACCGAGGAATTCGATGACTACGTGGCGCAGCAGGGCTCGAAAGCGAAGCTGACCACGGTGCTGGTGGAGGACGCCATCGATCTGCTGAAAAGAGGCGATGCGGAGAGTCATAATCGCCTGGTGGCGGCGCGGGCGAAAGAGCTGGCGCACTGCGACGTGATTATGCTGGCGCATTTTTCTACTTCCCGCGCGGCCGAGAGCGTGCGTCAGCAGGTCACGATCCCGGTGCTGACCGCACCGCACGCCGCCGTTAAACGCATGAAGGCCAGCGTACTTGCTGCGGCTAAGGGGTAAAGGATGCTAATTGGCGTAATTGCAGATGATTTTACCGGCGCCAGCGATATCGCGGTGACGCTGGCGAAAGGCCTGGTTGGCGAGGGCGGACTTAACACCACGCAGTATTCCGGCGTACCGACGATGCCCGCCGACGCGGATGTAGAAGCGGGCGTGGTGGCGTTAAAAAGCCGCTCCGTTGCCGCCAGCGAGGCCGTGGAGCAGTCGCTGGCGGCCTGCCGCTGGCTGCTGGATCAGGGCTGCGAACAGATCGTTTTCAAATATTGCTCTACTTTCGATTCTACGGATAGCGGCAACATCGGGCCGGTAACGGACGCGCTGGCGGCGCTGCTGGAAGTCCGCAGCGTGGTAATGTGCCCGGCTTTCCCGGCGCTGGGACGTACGGTTTATCAGGGGCATCTTTTTGTACAGGATAAGCTGCTGAGCGAGTCCGGCATGGAGCATCATCCGCTGACGCCGATGACGGATGCGGATCTGCGGCGCGTGCTGCGTCGTCAAAGCGCCAACCCGGTTGCACATATTGCGTGGCAGACCGTAGTGCAGGGCAGCCAGGTTTTACAGCAGGCCATCAACGAGCCGCAGACGCGCACCCTGCTGATTGTGGACGCGATTAGCGAGCACGATCTGACTACCCTTGGCCGCGCCTGCCAGGGCGCGAAACTCGTTACGGGCGGATCGGGGATTGCGCTGGCCTTGCCGCATAATTTCATCGCTCAGGGGCGGGCAAAAGGGAAACAGGCGCAGGCTCCCCTTATCGACGGGCCGGAAGCTATCCTGGTCGGCAGCTGTTCCGGCGCGACGCGTCTACAGATAGCCGAACATCAGAAAAACCATCCTGTAATGATGATTGAGGTCAAAGACGTGCTGAGCGGCGAAACAGGGCCGGCGCAGCTGGTGGCCTTTATCACCGAGCATCAGGGCCGCGCGCCGTTGGTCTATTCCTCCGGCGATCCCGAGGCCGTAAAACGCGTACAGCAGCAGTATGGTCGTGAGCGGGTAGCGGCCGCGCTGGACAGCCTGTTCGGCGAGACCGCGCAGCAGCTGGTGGCGGCCGGCACGCGACGGATTGTGGTCGGCGGTGGCGAGACGTCCGGGGCGGTGGTCAGCGCATTAGGGCTGGGCGCGCTGACTATCGGCGCAGAAATAGATACCGGCGTTCCATCGATGGTGTCGCGCGGCAGGCAGCCTGTAGCGCTGGCGCTGAAGTCGGGTAATTTTGGCGGCAGAGACTTCTTTGCCCGAGCCGTCGATGCGCTGCGGGGCGATGATTAGAGACAGATTTGCTATGTAAATATTGGCGGATAACGCTGGCGCTGGCGAAGAAGCCGGTAATGGTATCTGCATGAGTGAATAACAGGCCTTATGATCGGCCGACGCGCACAAAAAAGCCGCCCGCATGAAGTGAACCCCTAATTGTTGGGTGTCCAACTTTCGGGGTTTACTTTATGGCGGTGGTTTAGTGAGCAGAAGTCTATTATTATAACAAAGCCATCTGATTGTTTTTTAAACGTGCCAGCTTGCCGCTTAAACTGATTTTGTCTTCTACTTTTTCCAAATCAGTCGTTTTCATCATTTTTATCAACGTATCAATGTCGTCGGGTGTTTTTACTTTAACAAAGTCCCGCATTTTGTTAACGAAAACCACCGAATACTTATTTCGCATAAGCAGCTCTACCACGTTATTAAGCGTACCAGGGCTTTTGCAGTCCCAAACCATCAGACCGCAGTCAGCCTTTTCTGCCATCTGGAGATCTTTTGCTGTGTAAAACTCACGTGTTCCGCGCTGGTGATCTGTTTTGACAACATTCACGGGCCACGCTCCTAAGTTGTTTCGCGGTTTTAGCGAACTGCTGAAAACGGTGGTGGTTTCGCATTTTAACGTCATAAGCACCCGTTGAACTGATGAGTCAACGCCGTTAGCGTCACCAACAACCACACGATATTTTTTGTCTACAATCTTCTTCAACCGCTCAATAATGAGCGGATCAAGTTCTTTGATGGTTATAGAGCCAGCAACGAAAATCGTCGTCATGGTTATCTCCAGGTCAGAGCCGCAACGTAAATATTATTGATCTTATTATAGCCGCGTAACGCCGCACAAGCAGCCTCCATTAATGCTCCCGTATGGTACAGATCATCTATCACTAAAACGTTCCATCGTCCATGATTGGTGATAACGGGGCTTACGGAAAAGCTATTCGCAATGGCTGCTACTTTTTCCTCTTTTGTATTCAGATTTTTAAGTGAACCACCGCCAGGCGCTTTCAACAAAAGATTGTCGAAACAGGGAACGCTGGCTAATTGCCCTAACGCCTGAGCAATCTCAGTTACAGGCTGTCGTGCCCGAATGTTAGAAGCGGCCATAGGAAGAATAAACCCCACTCTGTCAAATAGTGGGTAGGCTTCTTCATAAAGGCACTGGGCCAGCGGCTGAACCTGGTTCCAGTCAGACTTGTACTTAAGCTGATAAAGAGCTTCGCCCACTTCAGTACGTGTAGTGTCGTAAATGTTGTGACCCCACTCATTTTGACCTGTCATTACGCTGTACTTGCTGTGCTTATCCAGTACCACACCACGATCCCAGTTGCCTGCAATGTCTTTGATATTTACTTCCATCGGTGTATCCCTCACTCGTTGCAAGATATGAATGAAGATACGCTTGTTAAGAACCTTCCTGAAGGGATTTTAGTGAATTGCGAAGGGCATTCGTTTTTATAGGCGTTTTACTAAATGCCCGGAGAAGGGCACAAAAAAGCCGCCCGCAGGCGGCCATTATATTAGCTATGACTATTACAGCGTGCCGGTACCGCCGTCGGAGCACCAGACCTGGCCGGACGTGTAGCTGGTTTCCGTTGAGGCCAGCGTCACATAAAGCGGGGCGATCTCCGCAGGCTGTCCCGGACGGCCCAGCGGCGCGCTGCCGCCAAACTGCTTCACTTTTTCCTGCGGCTGACCGCCGCTGGACTGCAACGGCGTCCAGTATGGACCAGGCGCAACCGCATTAACGCGGATGCCTTCTTCGCCCAGCTGCTGCGCCAGCGCTTTGGTAAAGGCGGCGATAGAGGCTTTGGTCTGCGCATAGTCCAGCAGGATAGCGCTTGGGCTATAGGCCTGCACGGAAGAGGTGTTAATGATGGCGCCACCGCGTGGAATATGATCCACCGCCGCTTTGGTGATCCAGAACATGGCGTAGACGTTGGTTTTGAACGTCGCATCAAAATCTTCGGTGCTCAGCGTGCGGATAGACTCGTTATACTGCTGGCGTCCGGCATTGTTCACCAGAATATCCAGGCCGCCCAGCTGGCTTACCGCGTCGCTGACCAGCTTTTTACAAAACTCTTCGGAACGAATATCGCCCGGCAGTGCAACCGCTTTACGGCCTTCCGCCTCGATAAGCTTAATCACTTCCGCCGCGTCGGATTCTTCTTCCGGCAGGTAACCGATGGCCACGTCTGCGCCTTCACGGGCATAGGCAATAGCAACGGCACGACCGATACCGGAATCACCGCCGGTAATAAGCGCTTTACGTCCCTGCAAACGGCCAGAGCCGCGATAGGTTTTTTCACCGTGATCGGGTTGTGGGATCATTTTGCTGGCAAGGCCTGGCGCCTGCTGAGGCTGTTCCGGGAATGGCGGGGTCGGATAGTCAACGGTCAGCAAGGACTTTTTAGTTTGTTCGCTCATGATGTACTCCTTCATCGGTGTTGATTCGAAACCATAAGCCTGGCACAAATGTGATGGTTGTCACGTTAAGCTGCAAAAATAATGGTAAAAGCACGCGATTTTTGGATTTTATTAAGATGAATTACGTCTGAAGTTAATCTTTTCTGGTAAGATATGTCACTAATTAACGATGGTTCACGATTGTATTTTTAATATCTCCTTTAATTCATCCCTTAAAATCTGCGTTTTTTTGGCATAAGCATAGCCAGCGGAAGCGAAAGTACCAGGCTAAAGCTTTATCGTTTAAGAAAAGGTTATTATATGGTTAATATTGCGTCATCCTGTTGGCTGAATATTGCAATAGGGTGGGGTAATCTAACTGTATTTATTCTTGTTGCATTTGATTTTTATAAAAACTACAGAGGGCAGAATATTTTATCCTGCCATTTACAATTATTAACATTACTGTTGCCGTTGCGCTGACGCTACTGATATTCTGCCTGACCGATATGATAAGGCCGGTAAAAGCATGGGGCGTTATCCTGGCCATCACGCCTTCCGTGCTGGTTGTAGCTATGTTCCTCTTTTTTATTATGAGCCAGGGTGTCAACTGGATATTATATTTCGCGTGATGATGTTAACCATGGCAAGTAATGATGTCTCGTTAGGGTAAAAATTTTTATTTCGTCTGGCAATGTTAACTGTAGCAAGTGATGGTGTTTATTTATAGAAACAACCTGTTAAGCTGGTAGAGGTTTATATAATCTAAGTGTGCTGAACGGTAAATATAAAACTGGTTATGGTAGTGCTGGATTTTCGGAATTAAAGGATAGACATGCGGGCAAGAGCAGGGCGCAATCAACGCCAACGGTGAATGGCCCATCCAACGCCAGCCATCGGGCCAGCGTCAATAACCCGTGCAACGAAAACGAATAAGCCACTGGCAGCAGTCTGCCCAATAAAAACGCACAGGCCAATGAAAATACTCCGCTCAGCGTCAGCCTGTTCAATGGTAACAGGCAAGTCAGCGACGCTGCGGCCAGTGTCCCTGAAATGCTCTGACGACCTGTGGCGCAGCGTAAGCTGATGACCTGCCCAAAAATGAAATTGCCGATATAAGCGCCAAAAAGCGAGCAAAACCAGCACGACCTGTGCTTCTTTTGCTGCTAAAAACCATGCCTGTTTTTTTGACTACGGGGTACAACCGGGCCGGGTGCTTCACGCCAGTCCGGGTTTTCACCCGACATAATCGCGCCACGCTGTTGTTTAGTCGGTTTCGCCAGTGGTGAAGGCATAGTCGGTGCAGACGAGGGGTTTACCCCGTCAGGATTTAAGTTTTCGATGGCGCAGCCAGAAATAAAAAGAGTAACCAGTGTCAACGATATTAATAGCTTTCTCATTTACCATTCCCTGTTTAATTTTACGCTTTGTCATCAGTGACGATTACAGAAATATCGGCCTGCGCCAGTCCTTCGCTTATGCCTTCCGCCATTTTGCGCTCGATCGCCTGGCCGGCATTCAGTAGCAGCCTTGTAGATTCACTGGCCAGCAAAGAAGCGATTTCATCGTCGTTTAAATTGGTACATTGACGATAAATTTGCTCAAAAATAACATTGCCCTTGTTGCTTAACTGTTTTAACGATGCCAGCTCGTCAGGCTTGATATACTGGCGATTCAGGTTTTCTACCGCAGCCGGATGTAACAGGAAAGTCGCTAAAGGCATAGCCAGCCTTTTTTTTGCTGCGCAATACATCAGCGTAGCCGAAGAAGCGGTCATCGAAATATTAACGGCCGTAATGGGAATGGCCGCATTTTTTATCGCCTGATAAAGCAGGTAGCCGCTGTCCATATCACCGCCATAGCTGTTGATATACAGCGTAATCTCTTTCAGCCCTGGCGAGGCGTAATGCAGCTTGTCCAGCGCGTCGATAAACTCCAGCGATTTATTTGCCGTAATATCGCCGTTAAAAATAATGCGGGCGGATTTAAATTTTGCGGTCCTGATATCGGTGCGCTGGGTCACAGAAAGTGCCGCGTCGGCCGGAAGCATAAAAGCAGCCAGCCATCCGGCGAGGGTAACCGCCGTAGTAAATATCTTTTTCATCATTATCCTTAACAATGCATAACATCATTTAAGCGAATTGCTTTTGCAGGCTAACCTTCCTACGGATAATAAACTGTGAGGCAGGACGGATATTAATTTTCCGCCGCATAAAGGAATGTAACAAATTATGCTCAGAGCATAAATCGGTAGCCGACGCCGGTTTCCGTGCGCAGATGGCGAGGCCGGGCCGGATCTTCTTCCAGCTTCTGCCGAAGGTGGCCCATATAGATGCGCAGATAGTGACTGTGCTCCGAGGCGTTAGGCCCCCAAACCTGTACCAGCAGCTGCCGCTGCGTCATCACCTTGCCGTGATTGTTAAGCAGTACGGCAAGTAGCCTGAATTCGGTTGGCGTCAGATGGAGTTCCTCGCCCGCGCGCGTAATGCGCCTTGCTGCCAGGTCGACCTGCACATCGGAAAAGGCGAAAACCGGATCGCTTTGCGTATCGTGCGTCGTGCGTCGCAGCGCTACCCGCAGGCGCGCCTCCAGCTCGCCGATGCCGAAAGGCTTGGTAAGATAGTCATCGGCTCCCGCATCCAGCGCGGCAATTTTATCTTCCTCTTCGCTGCGGGCGGAGAGCACAATTACCGGCTTCTGACTCCACTGGCGGAACTCTTTAAGAAAGGTCAGGCCGTCGCCGTCCGGCAGCCCTAAATCCAGGATCACCAGATCCGGTTTGCGGGTAGCGGCCTCCAGCAGGCCGCGCTGTAGCGTGCCGGCATCGAAGACGCGCAGGGCGCTGCCTTCCAGCGCGATGCGCAGAAAGCGGCTTATCTCTTTTTCATCTTCAATAATCAATACGGTTGTCACAGCGCTTCACCTGTTTCTGCTATGTCCGGCAGCGGCGCCTGCGGCAGGCTAATTCTGAAGCTCGCGCCGCCCTGCGGACGTTGATGGGCGGTAATCACGCCGTTATGCACCTCGACGATCGCCTGACAGATTGCCAGACCCAGCCCCACGCCGGGAATGGCCGATTCCCGATCGCCACGAGTGAATTTAGCAAAAAGCGCCTGCTCCTGACCAGCGGGCAAGCCGGGGCCGCTGTCCCAGACTTCGATCGTCAGCTCGCCCGGACGCGTCTGCGCCCTGATGCCGATTTGCGCCGCTGCGCCTGCATATTTCATGGCGTTTTCCAGCAGGTTGATCAGCACCCGTTCAAACAGCGGGCCGTCAACGTGAACCAGTGCCAGCGGATCGGCCATCTCCAGCGTAACGGGCTGCCTGCCGCCCGGATCCAGCGTCGCCAGCGCGCTGCCGATTACCTCTTCCAGCGTCAGCCATTCACGCTTCAGATGAAAGCCGCCGGTCTGTAGACGGGCCATATCCAGCAGATTATTCACCAGCCGCGTCAGCCGCAGCACGTGCTGGCGGATTTCGCTTGCCTGGCGAGCCTGAGGCAGTTTAGCCGAGGCCAGATCCAGCGTCAGGATCTCCACCTGGCCGAAAAGCACGGTAAGCGGCGTGCGCAGATCGTGAGAAAGGGCGGCCAGCAGCGAATGGCGCAGCTGCTCACGCTCGCCGATTACGCGCGCCTGCTCTTCGCTGGCCGTCAGCTGTAAACGCTCCAGCGCGCTGGCGGTCAGTAGCAGCACCGTTTCCAGCAGCTGCTGCTGTTCAGGCAGCGCGGGCGGCGTTTGCTGCGCGATTACCATCACGCCAAGACTTTTCTCTGCGGCGCGCAGCGGCAGGATCTGATAAGGCACGCCGGGCAGCGTATCGGTTCCGGCGCCCGCCGGTTCACCCTGCACGAAACTCCAGCGGGCAATGCCTTCGTCCCAGCTCATTACGTTTGGTGCGTGCAGCTGCCGCACCAGCCTGTCGTTTTCGTCAGGCAGCAGCAGCGCGCTGTCGGCATGAAAAATAGTATAAACGGCGTGCTGGCTTGCCGCCGCTACTTCCTGCGCGCTGCGGGCCTTCGCCAGCGTGCTGGAAAGGGCGTAAAGCTGGCCGGTGCGTCTTTCACGATAGCGAGCAATGCGCGCCTGATAGCGCACGCCCGCCGTCAGGTTGCCAACCAGCAGCCCGACACTGAGCATCACGCCAAAGGTTAACAGATATTGCGCGTCAGAAACCGCCAGCGTACCGCGCGGCGCGACAAAAAAGAGATCGAAGCTGACAACGTTGATTATTGTGGCGAACACCGAGGGCCAGCGTCCGGCCTGGAGCGCCACTACCACTACGCCCAGCAGATAGAGCATCACCAGGTTGGCGGGATCGAAAGCCAGCAGCCAGTGGCTGGCGATAAAGGTAATCAGCGCGCAGAGCGCCGTGGCGAGCAGACAGCCGCGTATGCCCTGACGCCAGCGTCGAGCCTGTCTTTGCGGCGGCGCGGCGGCGGCTGGCCTGTCGCCGGGCGCAACGATCACCAGGTCGAGTTCTGGCGCGCGGGCGGCAAGGCGATCGGCCAGCGAAGACGAGCGGAACAGATGACGACCCCTGCCGCGTCCCAGCACCACTTTGCCCAGATCGTGATCGCGAGCGTAGCGCGCAATCGCCTTATCCGCAGAGGCGTCGGCCAATACGGCGCTTTCCGCACCGAGCTGACGCGCCAGCCGCAGCGAAGCCAGCGCGGTGCGGCGCTGCTGCTGCGTCAGCCGCAGCCAGCCAGGCGTTTCCACGCAGACCGCGTGCCATTCGCTGCCCAGCCTGGCCGCCAGCCGCGCGGCGGTGCGCACCAGCTTTTCGCTGCCTTCGTCGTAGCCCACGCAAAGCAGCACCGCATCCCGCGTGTGCCACACTTTGTCCCGCCCGCGCCCGTCCCGCCAGGCCTGCATCTGGTTATCTACCCGATCGGCGGTGCGCCGCAGCGCCAGCTCGCGTAAAGCAATCAGGTTGCCCTTGCGGAAAAAGTGCTCGGCCGCCCGGTCAGCGCGGTCGCCGGTATACACCTTGCCCTGTTTAAGGCGCAGCAGCAGATCGTCCGGCGGCAAATCCACCAGGATTATCTCATCGGCGGCGTCGAAAAACGGGTCTGGCAGCGTCTCGCGCACCTGAATGCCGGTAACGCCGTTGACCACGTCGTTCAGGCTTTCCAGATGCTGCACGTTGACGGTGGTCAGCACGTCGATCCCGGCCGCCAGCAGCTCTTTCACATCCTGCCAGCGTTTGGGATGACGGGAGCCGGGCGCGTTACTGTGCGCCAGCTCGTCAATCAAAATCACGGCGGGATGACGCGCAAGCGCGGCGTCCAGATCGAACTCTTCAACCTGACGGCCCCGATGCTGGCGCTGCTGCGGCGGCAGGCGCGGCAGGCCCTGCAGCAGCGCCGCCGTCTCCTGCCTGCCGTGCGTTTCCACCACGCCTATCAGCACGTCCAGCTGGCGCGCATGCAGCCGCCGCGCCTCCTGAAGCATCGCCCAGGTTTTGCCTACCCCCGCGCAGGCGCCGAAGAAAATTTTCAGTTTCCCGCGCGGCCGCTCGCGGGTCTGTTGCAGTAAGCGATCGGGATCGGGGCGAAGCATATCGGCCATGCCGGTTCCTTATTTTGTGCGGAGCGCATCCAGAGCAAGATTCAGTTCGGGCACGTTAACATACGGCTGGCCGCTGAAGCTGAACAGCGGATAGCGGGTGTGCGCGGCGATAAGGCGGCTAATCGTTTCGGGCGACAGCTGGCGCGCTTTCGCCACGCGCGGCGTCTGCCAGCGCGCCGCCTCCGGTGAGATGCCGTTATCCAGTCCGCTGGCGGAGGCGGTCAGCAGATCGACCGGCACCCGACCGCTGGCGTCCGGGTTTTCTGCGCGGGCAGCCGCCAGCCGATCGGCAAACAGCTTATCCAGCGCGGGATTGCCGGGCGCGAGGTTGCTGCCGCCGCTCGCCAGCGGATTATAAGGGGTTTCCGCCGTCGCCGACGGTCGTCCCTGAAAATATTTTGCCTGGCTGAACGCCTGGCCCAGCAGCCGTGAGCCGCGAACCTCGCCGTCAAGCAACAGCAGCGAGCCGCCCGCCTGCTGCGGAAAGAGCCACTGGCCCAGCAGGGTGGTGACCATCGGGTAAACGCCGCCGGTCAGCAGCAGTAAAAAAGCCATCATAAAAAGCGCGGGACGCAGTTGCGACACGGTAAACCTCCTACAGCTGAAGAAGCAAATCGATAAGTTTGATGCCGATAAACGGCAGAGCCAGCCCGCCCAGGCCATACAGCCCCAGGTTGCGGCGCAGCAGCGCGGCGGCGCTGAGCGGCTTATAGCTGACGCCGCGCAGGGCCAGCGGGATCAGGAAGATAATGATCAGTGCGTTAAAGATCACCGCGCTTAAAATGGCCGACGAAGGCGAATGCAGATGCATCACGTTCAGCGCGCCGAACTGCGGGTAGCTGGCCGCAAACGCCGCCGGGATAATGGCAAAGTATTTCGCCACGTCGTTGGCGAGGCTGAAGGTAGTCAGCGAGCCGCGCGTCATCAGCATCTGTTTGCCGATATGTACGACCTCAATCAGCTTGGTCGGGCTGGAATCCAGATCCACCATGTTGCCCGCCTCTTTCGCCGCCTGGGTGCCGGAGTTCATCGCCACTGCCACGTCGGCCTGCGCCAGCGCGGGCGCGTCGTTGGTGCCGTCGCCGGTCATCGCCACCAGTCTGCCCTCGGCCTGATACTGGCGGATCAGCGCCAGCTTCGCTTCCGGCGTCGCTTCGGCAAGAAAGTCGTCCACGCCCGCCTCAGCGGCGATAGCGGCGGCGGTCAGCGGGTTATCGCCGGTGATCATCACGGTGCGGATGCCCATTTTGCGTAACTCGCCGAAGCGCTCTTTGATGCCGCCTTTAACGATATCCCGCAGCGCGATCACGCCCAGCACCTCAAGGTTTTCCGCCACTACCAGCGGCGTGCCGCCCTGGCGCGCGACTTCGTTGACCTTTTCATCCATCTCCGCCGGGAACTGACCGCCGCTGGCGACCACATGGCGACGGATCGCGTCGGCCGAGCCTTTGCGAATGCTGCGTTCCGGCAGGTTAATACCGCTCATTCGCGTCTGGGCGGTAAAGGGGATAAACGTCGCCTGTAGCTGCTGCAAATCGCGTTCACGCAGGTTAAAACGCTGCTTGGCGAGCACCACGATGCTGCGGCCTTCCGGCGTTTCATCGGCCAGCGAAGCCAGCTGCGCCGCATCCGCCAGCCGCTGCTCCGCAATGCCGCTGGCGGGCAGAAAGTCGGAAGCCTGACGGTTGCCGAGCGTAATAGTGCCGGTTTTGTCCAGCAGCAGGATATCGACGTCGCCCGCTGCCTCTACGGCGCGGCCGCTGGTGGCGATCACGTTGGCCGCCAGCATTCGGCTCATCCCGGCAACGCCAATGGCGGAGAGCAGGCCGCCGATGGTGGTGGGGATCAGGCAGACCAGCAGCGCAATCAGCACGGTCACGCTGACCGGCGTGCCGCTCCAGGCCGAGAAGGGCCAAAGGGTAGCGGTCGCCAGCAGAAAGACCAGCGTCAGCGCAATCAGCAGAATGGTCAGCGCGACCTCGTTAGGCGTTTTGCGGCGGCTGGCGCCTTCGACCATGGCGATCATGCTGTCGAGAAAGGTTTCGCCGGGATTGGCGGTACAGCGGATCACCAGCCAGTCGGAAAGCAGACGGGTGCCGCCGGTGACCGAAGCGAAATCGCCGCCCGACTCACGGATAACCGGCGCCGACTCGCCGGTAATGGCGCTTTCATCCACCGACGCGCCGCCCTCGATAACTTCGCCATCGCAGGGGATGATATCGCCCGCGCTGGCCAGCACGATGTCGCCTTTGCGCAGTTCGCTGGCGGCGATTTTTTCCGTTGGCGCATCGTGGCGGGCCTCTTTCAGCCGCAGAGCAAAAGCGGTTTTCTGCACGCTTTTCAGGCTGCTGGCCTGCGCCTTGCTGCGGCCTTCCGCCAGCGCCTCGGCAAAACAGGCGAACAGCACGGTAAACCAGAGCCACAGGCTGACGGCGGCGGTAAATCTGGCGTCGCCCGCCAGGCCGCAGGCCATCGCTATCGCCAGCAGCGTGGTCAGCACGCTGCCGATCCAGACCACAAACATCACCGGATTGCGCCACTGAGCCTGCGGCGACAGCTTTTTCACCGCGTCAACCAGCGCCTGGCGCAGCAGCGAAGGCTCAAACAGAGCCAATTGTTTACGGTTCATCGGGTACGCTCCATGTGCATCAGGTGGTCCGCTATCGGGCCGGAAGCCAGAGCGGGGATAAAGGTAAGCGCGCCGGTCAGCAGCACGGTGCCGATCAGCAGGCCGACAAACAGCGGGCCGTGCGTGGGCAGGGTGCCGCTGCTGACCGGCTGGATTTTTTTAGCTACCAGCGATCCGGCAATGGCCATGACCGGCACAATCACCATAAAGCGGCCCGCCAACATGCAGAAGGCCAGCAGCAGGTTCCAGAACGGCGTATTGGCTGACAGACCGGCAAAGGCGCTGCCGTTGTTGTTGGCGGCGGACGAAAGGGCGTAAAGCACTTCGCTGAAGCCGTGCGCGCCGGGGTTCAGCATCGCCGCGCGTCCGGCGTCGCTCATCATCGCCAGCGCGCTGCCGAGCAGTACCAGCGCGGGCGTTACCAGGATCGCCAGCGCCGTCATTTTCATTTCGCGCACGTCGATCTTTTTGCCCAGGTATTCCGGCGTGCGGCCAATCATCAGCCCGGCGATAAACACCGCCAGCAGCACGAACAGCAGCATGCCGTAAAGCCCCGAACCCACGCCGCCGAAGATTACTTCGCCAATCTGCATCAGCCACATCGGGATCATGCCGCCCAGCGCGGTGAAAGAGTCGTGCATGGCGTTGACCGCGCCGCATGAGGCCGCCGTGGTGACCACCGCATACAGGCCGCTTGCCAACACGCCGAAACGGCTCTCTTTACCTTCCAGGTTGGTTCCGTCAACGCCCAGCGCCCGCAGCGTCGGGTTGCCCTGTAGCTCCGCCCAGAACATCGCGCTGGCGCAAAGCACAAAAATCAGCGTCATCGCCGCCAGGATCACCCGTCCCTGACGGGCGTCGCCGACCGCTTCGCCAAAGGCGAAACAGAGCGCCGCCGGGATCAGGAAAATAGCCAACATCTGCGCAAAATTGCTGATATCGGTAGGGTTTTCAAACGGATGTGCCGAGTTGGCGTTAAAGAAACCGCCGCCGTTGGTGCCCAGCAGCTTGATCGCTTCCTGCGAGGCGACCGGTCCCATCGGCAGCAGCTGCTTCGCGCCTTCAAGGCTGGTGAAAGGCAGATAGGCGGAGAAGCTTTGCACCACGCCCTGTTGGATCAGCAGCAGCGCAAACAGCAGCGAAAGCGGCAGCAGCAGCCAGAGGACGATACGGCCGAGATCCTGCCAGGCGTTGCCCAACGTGGCCGAGGAGCGACGTGCAAACGCACGGATTAGAGCGAAAGCGACGGCCAGGCCGCTGGCGGCCGAGAGAAAGTTTTGCACCGTCAGCCCGGCCATCTGGCTGAAATAGCTCAGCGACGATTCGCCGGCATAGGCCTGCCAGTCGGTATTGGTGACAAAAGAGACGGCGGTGTTTAACGCCAAATCCCAGCTCAGGCCGGGAAAATGCTGCGGATTTAAAGGCAGCGAGCCTTGTAACAGCAGGATCGCCAGCAGCAGGGCAAAGCCCATCGCATTAAACAGCAATATAGCCAGCAGATAGGTTTGCCAGCGCATTTCACCGCGCAGACCGGCCAGGCGCCAGAGGGAGGTTTCAACACCGCCGACAAAAGGTAAGGGACGGGGATCGATCAGGCGGGCTATCAGCCGACCCAGCGGCCAGGCCAGTAGCAGCAGCGCCGCCAGATAGCTCGCTACTAACAATGCGGAAGCCGCCATCAGAAGGCCTCCGCGTTAATCAGGGCATAAATCAGATAGCCCAGCAACAACGCTACCAGCAGCACGCCGGTTATTACTGCAACACTCACGGTTCACCTCATTAAGAGAGTCATTTCGCCATGAGTGTAAAAAGTGGGCCGCAAAGATTTTGCAAAAATGCGGCGGGAAAATATAAAAAAAGTATAAAAATGCGCGAGGCCGCAGCGGGCCCCGCGCACAGGATCAGGAACGCACCAGTTCCTGGAGCACCGTCAGCTGCGCCACCGCTTTATGCATGGCGTCCAGGCCGTCGGCAGCGTTTTTCAGTCGGTCGATATTTTCGACCATCCCGCTGCGCTCGGCGCTGTTTTGCTCGCTGAGGCTGGCGATCTGCCCACGTGCCGCGTGGCTTTTTTGCGCCATATCTTCCGTGGTGGCAACGGTTTTAGAAGCCGTCTTTTTAATCCGCGCGATGGTCGCTACCGTCTCGTTGATGCTTTCACGCGTGGCGTCGGCCTGTTCTTTAGAAGAGCGGGCCAGGCGGCGTACCTCTTCTGCTACCACGGCAAAGCCGCGACCGGCCGATCCGGCGCGGGCGGCTTCCACCGCCGCATTCAGCGCCAGCAGGTTGGTCTGGTCGGCAATGGTGCTGATGCCGCTGGTGATTTGCGTAATGCCCTGCGAAATTCTTTCCAGCTCGCCGATTTCAAGGCCCAGCTCATCCTGCGCCTGCAGCGTGACGGTTGCCGCCTCGCCGATCTCGCCGATATTCACGCCAGCCACATCCAGCGCTGCGCTCTGGCGGCTGGTGGCTTTTTCCAGCAGCGGGAAAGTTTGTACTACCGGCCCGATCTGCTGCTGATAGTCGATCACTTTATCAATAACGTCCGTTTGCAGCGTGTGCAGCGCTTCCCAACGACGCAGCGAGCGCTGGGCATAGTGGCCAGCGTAGTCGGCATATTCAATCGGGAAGCGGCTCATGGCTTTGACGTCGCGATCGAAAAAGGCGAGGGCGGACAGCGTCTGGTTGATCGGCACGCCGAATATTTCGCCAAAGCTGGAGAAGCCAGCGGCCGGCACGCCGTCGAACAGCTCCGCCGCAGGCAGGCTTTCCGGGTTGTTAAGGCGGCGCAGCAGGCAGTCGTTCAGCAGCAGTCCGGCCGGTTTGCCATGCGTGGCGACGAATCTGTCCCAGTCCTTACGCGTGGCGGAAACGAAATCGCCCGCCTCCAGCAGATAAAGACGGTCGCCAAACTCCAGATCGCAGAAGAACGTCAGGCTTTCCGCGTCGATTTTGGCTACGGAGCGAATAAAGTACTCATCCGCCACCTTCACGCCGAACGTTTTGCCCTTCAGCTTTTGCTCCAGCTGCTCAGGCTTACAGTGCAGCGCGTCGGCCAGCACTTTTACCGCAGGCTGCTGGCGACCCGTTGCGTCAAACAGCGAACTTACGGTGCGCGCGACGGGATCGGCTTCCGCCACCAGCCAGCTTTGCTGCGTGGGCTGGAAGTTCTGGCTTTTAAACGGCGCAAAGGATTTCCCTTTCGCCATGCGGCAGAACACGATCACCGCTTTGTTTTGCAGCAGCTGGCCGCTGGTGGCCATCCAGGTGTTCTGAAAATCGGTGCGGCCGCCCGCCGAGCCGCCGATAGCCAGGCAGGGGAAGCGTCCGCTGTCATACCAGGCCTGCATCATAAAGCCTTCGGCAGAGGAGAGGCCGTCGCAGTAGATCATCGCGAAGGTTTCTTCGGCAGAGAGCGACATATTGACCTGAAGGCGATCAAGCTGGGCGCGAATGCTGTCGATACGATCGGCAACGGTAGCGCCGCGTGGCACCTGCAGATCGATAGTGTGCACCTCATGACGGGCGACCGTCTGCTCGGGCAGCCACAGCCAGCTGCCCTGAGGGCCGTTGGTGGCACAGTAGGCGGAGCGGCCTTTCTGCGCGCACAGCGCGCCGGTAGAGGAGATAGCGAAGACGGTACGGCCCGGCGCGCTCATCTTTTGCCACGCGTCGTTCACGCGGGCGAAATCGGCTTCCGGCGGTACAAAGACCATCAGCAGGCCTTTGCCGCCGCCGGTACCCAGGCTGCCGAAAGCGGTCGGCAGGGCGCGACAGTCATAAGTGTTGCTGACCGGACGACCGGCCAGCGGATTAAGTTTTTTTGGAATAAGTGCGTTCCAGAATGCAGATAATTTTGCCATGGTGTTCTCATAAAAGTAGAGCGCCTGCGTGGGCGCATTAATGCTTATTGTTATAGTGAAACCCCGGCGGGATGCCGGGGGTAAGAAAATTACGCGTCGGACAGGCGGAAGGTAGAAACGGAGTGGTTAAGGAAGTGCACCTGCTCTTCCAGCGAGGCGGAAGCCGCTGCCGACTCCTGCACCAGCGCGGAGTTCTGCTGGGTCACGCTGTCCATCTCGGTTACCGCCTGTTCAATCTGGCTGATGCCGCGGCTCTGCTCGTCAGACGCGGTCGATATATGATCCATCAGTACATCGACCTGGCTGACCGAGGCAATAATCGCGCCGATAGCGTCGCCGGTACGGCTGACCTGATCGGAACCGGCTTTGATATTGGCGACCGATTCGGCAATCAGACTTTCAATCTCTTTTGCCGCTACCGCGCTGCGCTGCGCCAGGTTGCGAACTTCGCCCGCCACGACCGCGAAGCCGCGCCCCTGTTCACCCGCGCGCGCCGCTTCCACCGCGGCGTTCAGCGCCAGGATATTGGTCTGGAAAGCGATGCTGTTAATCACGCCGGTAATGTCTTCAATCTTCTTTGAGCTGCTGTTGATTTTGCCCATGGTGACGATGACTTCCTGCGAGACTTTTTCGCCGGTTTTCGCGTTCTTCACCGCTTCGCTGGTCAGACGGCTGGCTTCAAAGACGTTTTCGGTATTCTGTTTCACCGTGGCGCCCAGCTCTTCCATGCTGGCGGCAGTCTGCGTCAGCGCGGCGGCCTGCTGTTCGGTACGCGAAGCCAGGTCGACGTTACCGGCGGCAATTTCCTGCGAGGCGTGCGACACGGTTTGCGTGGAGTTACGCACCTGGCTGATGATATCGGTCAGCGAGCGGCGCATCTGCTCCATGGTGCCCATCAGATCCTGTATTTCGCTGCGGGAAGAGGCCACCACCGGCACCGGCGTATCCAGAATACCCTGAGCAATCTGGCTGCAATGCGCTTTGGCGCTGTCCAGCGGGCTAAGCACGTAGCGCTTCAGGAACATCAACACGCCTGCGATAACAACCAGGAACAGCACGCCGAAGGCGACAATCAGGCCGATACCAAAGGTGAAGTGATCCTGCGCGTCGCTGTTCAGGCGTTTCGCGTACTGCTCGTGCAGCGCAAGCACTTTGTCCAGCACCACTTCGTACTGGTGATCCAGACTGATGACGGTCGGCAGCTGCGCCTTAAAGCGCGCCTGGTCATTGGTTTTAGCCGCGTCCAGCAGCGGGTCGATACCCTGACGGCGGTAAGTTTCATAGGTGGTGCGATACTCATCGGCCAGGCTGGCTTCGCCATCCAGCTTCGGCGCGGCCAGATAGGCCTGGAAAGCCTTGTCCGCTTTGCCCAGCACTTCATTCAGCCCGCTAATCGTCTGCTCAGACTGCAGGCCGCCGCTGTTTTCCATCGTTTTCATATATTCCATCAGGCGCACGCGCAGGGTACGGCTGTGGTTAATAGGATCGATAATAGACAGCACTACACGGATCTCTCTATTCACCGCATCCAGCGACGTATTGCTGCGGGTCAGCAGCCAGACGTTAGCGATCATGCTGGTGAAAAAAATAATAAACAGGAACAGCAGAACCAAAAGCGACGATCTTTTCAGGGACATCTGATTAGCCTTAAAGGAAATAGGATGCTTTCTGTATCGGCAAATTGCGGTAAAGATTTAGTTTTATGGCCGGTAGGGTAGAGGAATATGTCGGCTATTATGCAAATCAAGGATTTATCTATGCGTGACGCTGTAACGCGAGGCTTTCGTATTCGTAGGGGGGCATCCATAGCCTTCAAAAAGCAGGGTTATTACAGGACAACATTAAAAGTAGTGCTAATGCTGCTCGTTACGTTGTCACCTTTCAGGTTTGGATGCAATGCTATATTCACAGCCATCTGTTACGTTGTCACAAAAAAGGAACAGGCATCCAGGCGCTACGCAACACCAACGGTTTACCCTTTCTTCTCTTCCACTCTTTCAGGGCCACGGTTAGTTTGATCGCAATCACAATAACCCGTTTTCACGGCCGGTAAAGCCGATCGCCGTCACTCTTCTTTGTTAAAAAAATGATGATTTTTTATTACATATTATTATCAATATTCGGGTGGTACAGCCATAAAACAATAGCTTAACGCGACAGGCGGAAACGCCCGTCTTACTTTTTATACCCGCCCGGACCTGAACGATAACTTTTGCTGATGGCCGTCGTGCCGCAGCCTGCGATATGCATCCGAAAGAGGGGAAGTAATGTGCTGACCATACTGGGTTTTTCGATGGTGACCTGTTTCATGTACCTGATTATGACCAAAAGGATGTCGGCGCTGATCGCGCTGATTATCGTGCCGACGGTCTTTGCGCTGGCGGCGGGTTATTATCATGGGCTTGGCGAAATGATGTTGAATGGCGTAAAAGCGCTGGCGCCGACGGGCGTAATGCTGACCTTTTCCATTCTCTATTTTGGCCTGATGATCGACGCCGGGCTGTTTGACCCGCTGGTACGCTTTATCCTGAAAATCGTGCGCGGCGACCCGCTTAAGGTGCTGGTAGGCACGGCGGTACTGACGCTGCTGGTTTCACTGGACGGCGACAGCTCCACCACCTATATGATTGCCGTGGCGGCGTTTTTGCCGCTCTACCGCAAGCTGGGCATGAACGTGCTGGCAATGACCTGTCTGGTCAACCTTGCCAGCGGTATTATGAATCTGTCGCCGTGGGGCGGCCCAACGGCGCGCGCGGCGGCGGCCTTGCATATCGATGCGCTGGACATCTTTATTCCTATGCTGCCCGCCATGTTTCTGGGTTGCGTCACGCTCGTTGGTATGGCGGTGCTGTTCGGCATCCGCGAGCGCAGAAGGCTGGGCGTGATGAAGCTCGATAACGATCATCTGGATAATATCGAGCTGGGTCTGGGCGACGCGCAGGAGTGCGCAGCGAACCGGCGGCCAAAAATGTTCTGGCCTAACTTTATCCTCACTACCGTGCTGCTGGTGCTGCTGGTGACCGGGCTGATGCCTATTCAGATCCTGTTTATGCTGGCTTTTGCCATTGCGGTAATGCTGAATTACCCTTCGCTGGAACAGCAGAAAGCGCGTATCAATACCCATGCAGGCAACGTGCTGGCGGTCACCTCGTTGATTTTCGCCGCCGGGGTATTTACCGGCATTCTGTCCGGCACCGGCATGGTCGATGCAATGGCGAAAAGCCTGCTGGCGGTGATCCCGCATAGCTTTGGGCCTTATCTGGCGATCTTCACCGCGCTGGTCAGCCTGCCATTCACTTTCTTTATGTCTAACGATGCGTTCTATTTCGGCATCCTGCCGGTGATTGCCCAGACGGCGCTGAACTATGGTATCAGCGCAGAAGAAATCGCCAGGGCGTCAATCATCGGCCAGCCTTTCCATCTGCTCAGCCCGTTGGTGCCTTCGGTGTATCTGCTGGTTGGACTGGCGAAAGTGGATATCGGCGACCATCAGCGCTTTGCCATTAAGTGGGGGATCCTGGTCAGTATGGCGCTGCTGGTAGGCGGCCTGCTGTTTGGCGCCTTCCCGTTCTACAGCCGCTAACCCTCCGGACACGTCGGCGATTTATTGTGATCGGCATCACAATAAGTCGCCCGCGCCAGGCGGCCCAATGGCGATACAACGTTTCAGGATTAATACTTTTGGTCGGCTTTTCCTTCAAGCCGGTTTAAAAAGTGAGGTCTTATGAAACGTGATGTATTGAGCGAAGAATATTATGACGAAGTCTGTCGGGTGATTGGCGACGCGGCCATTGTGCTGGCTGAAAGCGGACACAATACCAGCCGGGATATCCTGGCAAACCTGCTGGTCAGAACGCGCCATGAGCGAACGGATGCGGATCGGGACGAGCAGAAGGTGCTGGAACACGCGATTCGTCTGATAAAACCTGATTAATTCAGGTTTTTTTACACTTTGTACCTGAAAAGTAGCGGCTTTCTGCCAGGCTTAAGTTATGCAGAATCAAGATCGGACTTTTTAAACGAAAGGAGTGTTTATGAAAAAAGTGCTTACGCTGGCCGCGCTGCTTGCCCTTAGCCTGAACGTGATGGCCGAGGACAAAGGGGGATTTAAAGCGGGAGAAACGCCGCCACCGCCGCACAAGCAGGATGCAGGCTACAAAGGCTCGGAAGATACCAACGAGAGCCAGGTGAAGTCGGTCCGTACGCTGAAGGAAGGTTCCTGGGTGACGATGGAAGGGAATATCATCAAAAAGGTTTCTGGCAATATTTATACCTTCCAGGATAAATCAGGCAATATTAATCTGGTTATTCCCGAATCAGCCTGGGGCGGAGAGAAGTACGATGCCAAAGATCTGGTACGGGTGAGCGGTTTTGTAAAACATAAAAATAAGCAAACGGAAATCGCAGTAAAACAGATTGGCGATCCGTAACACTCTAAGGGCGAACGCTAAGGTTCGCCCAATGCCGTTCAGCGTTGGCTTTGCAGCAGTTCAGTAAGGTGTTGCAGAGCAAACAGGGCGGCTTTTCTTACTACCTCTTCGCAATCCCCTGAAAAATGCTGCTTCAGCGCGCGTACCTCGCCATCTGGCAGGCCCCAGCCAAACCACACCGTACCCGCAGGCGTGCCATCTTCGCCGCCGTCCGGCCCGGCATAGCCGGTAACCGCAATGCTGGCTTTTTCGCCCGATACTTCTTTCGCGCCGGCTGCCATTTCGCGCGCGGTCGCCTCGCTTACCGCCGTGTGTTCCTGGAGCGTTTTTTCACTGACGTGCAGAATGCGTTGTTTGGCGCTGTCGGTATAGGTTACAAACCCGCTGGTGAAATAGCTGCTGCTGTCGCTTGCCGCGCCCAGTGCAGAGCTGACCAGACCTGACGTGCAGGATTCGGCGGCAGCCACTTTGGCCCCGGCCTGTAGTAAAACTTTGCCGAGTCTTTCGGCGGTATTAAGTAATTCCTTATCCATTGAGAGACTCCAGTTGCTAGTGGCCCCGCCGCGATGACGGGGCAGAGTTGTCAGCTTTGTGGCACGAGTTCGGTTTTAATCCAGCCTGGCTGGCGCTTGTCGAAGACTTTATAAGCGTCAAGTACGTCGCTAAGCGGCTCTACTTTCGTTAATACCTTGACCGGATCGATGGCGCCGGTGCGTACCAGTTCCAGCAAGCCCGGAATAATAGTGTGATGGTTGCAGTTGCCCATCTTAAGGGTCAGATTCTTATTCATCGCCTTGCCGATAGGGAAAGTTTCCGCTTCCGGCGGATAAACGCCGATAATGCTTAAACGACCGGCCTTTTTCAGCGTGGCGATAGCCCATTCCAGCGCCTGAGTGGGCGCGTCGCCCGGCACCCAGTTGCCTGCCTGCGGGTGCGTTTCCGGTGCCACCTGATCCACTTCCGCCGCAAATTTTTCTGCTTTTTGCTGCGCCTCTTCCGCTGCCGGGCCGTGGTGCGCATGTTGGCTGTCTACGCCGACTGCATCAATAGCGCAGTCCGCGCCGACGCCGCCCGTCAGGCGATTAAGGGTTTCTACCGGATCTTCTTCTTCAAAATTTACCGTGAATGCACCCTGACGACGCGCCATAGCCAGGCGATCGGCATGGCCGTCCACCGCAATCACGCGGGCGGCGCCCTTGAGGAAAGCGCTGGCGATAGCGAACTGGCCGACCGGCCCGCAGCCGAAGACCGCCACAACATCGCCTTTTTTGATTTCGCCCGCTTCCGCGCCAAACCAGGCGGTGGGGAAAATATCGCTAACCATCAGCGCCTGCTCGTCGCTGACGTTATCGGGAATTTTTACCAGCGTATTGGCGGCATAGGGAATGCGCGCTTTTTCCGCCTGAAGCCCGTTTACCGGGCCGGTTGCGGCCGGGCCGCCGAAGAAGCAGGTGCCGGCGGCAGGCCCGTTGGGGTTGGCGTTGTCGCACTGGGCGGTATTGCCTTCCCGACAGGGCGGACAGGTGCCGCAGGAAACGGTCGAGCAAACCACCACGCGGTCGCCGACAGCGAAATTGCGAACATCGTCGCCGAGCGCTTCAATCACGCCGACGCCTTCGTGTCCCAGAATGGTGCCGGGCTGCATTTTACTGAAGGTGCCGCGAACAAAATGCAGATCGGTGCCGCAGATAGCGGAAGCCGTCAGGCGGATCACCGCATCGGTTGGTTTTTCTATCGCTGGCTCCGGGACGTCATCAAGACGAATGTCGCCGACAGCATGCCAGACTAGTGCTTTCATAGGCTCTCCCTTTTTTATCTACCGGGCCTGAGCGTCAGGCGTCCGCTGAAAAGTATAGATAAATTTTTACGGGAAGAAGGCGGCCACAGGCGTTTAACGTTCGGCGATAAGCGATGGCCGCAATGCAGCGCTATGCGGCGCGTCCGAAATTTCCGCTGGCAGCTCGTTCTCAAAAGCCCTGTCAAAGGGCGGCGGCAAACAGAAATCGGTGCCACGCTGTTGATGAAATTCCGCCAGCCATTGGCTGTAAATGGTCAGTAAGCCGTCATGGTTCTCGCTGCCGCCAAGGCGGCGGATAAACAGCCAGCGTGGTGGATCGGCGCGGTCACGCACGTAGAGTTCAGGCTGGATGCTGCCGCCGCAGGCGGTGATACACACTTCGGAAAACTGGATCTTCGGCCATTGTCCCACACGGGTCAGAAAATGTTGTTTTTCCATGCTCCACCGTACTATGCACAGTTAAGGGGCTGATTGTGCGGCAGTCGTGCTGCGCGCTGAACCAGAATCGCTATTCCCTGAAGCCGTCCGGCCGTGGCCGAAGAAAAAAATGGTGTCCGCTCTTTACTGGCGCGGAGCCACTGGCGGTTCAACCGATTTTGTAAAAATTCGTTAATTAAGTCCAGCTCTTTGTGTGGTTATTGGCATTATCAGGAATGCGCCTGGTCAGTATCCAGGCAGAAGCATCAGCAAAGCTGTTACGCAGAAGAAAGTAAAAAAAGAACGAAGCGGCAGTGGCTTATAACGAAGCGGCAGAAATTGATGAACGATTAATATTTATTTATTTGCTCAGTGGGTAAGCTAATAATTCCTGAAACGGGATAAGTATTTTTTAAATATAAAATTAAAATTGATTAAGATTTTTCCTGATTGTTGTTATTAATCAATGAGATAACTAGCCATAATTTTTACTTATTTTTATGCCGCCGTTTCCTTGCAATTATAAGCGTGGCTGCTAGATTTAACTACGTAGCACCTTCACTGATTTTTAATTCCCCCCGGGATTAAATAATTGAGAAAAAACCATTGAGTATTATTTAACACGAAGAGGACATTTGTATGACTCAGCATCGTGGTAATTCAAATTCGGGTAATTTCGCAGAAGATCGTGAAAAGGCGTCAGAAGCAGGCAAAAAAGGCGGACAGAGCAGTAGCGGCAGCGGCAGCTTTAAAAACGACCGTGAAAAAGCCTCTGAAGCCGGTAAAAAAGGTGGCGAGAAGAGCCGCCGCAGCTAAAAAGTAATGCGCCTGCCGCGCGCAGGCTCGCCGCCATCGGCCCTCCGGGCGGTGGCGGTTGTGCTTCCCCTCTTTTTCACTCCCTCTGATACTTCCGTCTCCTGATAACTCAGCCCTGAATATTCCTCTATACTGGTTTAAGAAGAAGAATAACCGCTATCGGCAGTAAAGCTTGCAATAAGCGCTATCTGCTAATGCCCGCTCAGAAAAGGAGAGCCCGTGTTAAAAATGATCGCCAGCGTATTTACCAGCCCGGAAAGGTTGCTTAACGCCATGTCCCGCAATGATATGCAGGAAGCTAAAGATGACGGCGAACGTATTTTGATCGATGAAGACGGTGCGGCGTCGGTGAATTTACAAAGCAAAGAGGTCCATGAGGATTTCGCCCGCCACGTTGCCATGCTCAAACACACGCGCAAAACGCCGCCGGACGAGGAAGAACGCAAGAAAAAGCAAAGACATGTGCTGCTTCCGGAAGAGATATCCTGACCGCTAAAACGCCTGGATGCAGGGACGAACTGAACGAAACCCCACGATGCCGTGGGGTTTTTTATGCTTACTCTTTCGGTAGCGCGTACGCGACCAGCGCATCGCCGGAAGTGGTACCCAGCCCGCCGTGCCCGCCTGCCGCAATCACCACATACTGACGACCGTCCTTACCGGTATAGGTCATCGGCGTCGCCTGGCCGCCCGCTGGCAGTTTGGCTTTCCACAGCTCGTGGCCCGTGGCTTCGTCAAAAGCGCGCAGGTAGTTATCCGCCGTAGCGCCCATAAATATCAGCCCGCTGCGGGTAATGATGTTGCCGCCCATCATAAAAATGCCGGTTGGCAACGGCGCGTTGGTATGAGTGCCGAAAATATTCATATTACGCGTGGTGCCCGCCGGTCTTTCCCAGGCGATTTTACGGGTGTTAAGATCGATGGCGATCAGCTTGCCCCACGGCGGCGCGCTGCAAGGTGCGCCCAGTGCCGTCAGCCAGGGTTTCACCACGGCCGCCCAGCCGGTGCCATACTGCGGCCCTACGGCGAACTCTTTCGGTTTTGGATAGGATTGCCCGCTGGCCCAGCCTGCCCACGGCTTCATCAGGCCCTGTTTGATCGCCTCGTCATGCTTCATCAGCTCCATGGTGAAAGGGATGTAGCTGGTGTTGGCAATCAGTAAATGCCGCTGCGGATCCACCGAAGCGCCGTACCAGTCCATCACGCCGTCAAACGCAGGATAGGCGATAGAGGTGCCTTCCGCAGGCGGCGTGTACTGGCCCTGATAACGATAGCGGTGGAACTGAATGCGGCAGATCAGCTGATCGATCGGCGTCGCGCCCCACATATCGGTTTCTTTCAGATTTGGCGGTGCAAGGCTCGGCATGCCGACCGGATCCGGCTGCGTAGGTGACAAATGCTCGCCCGGCAGCGAGGGCGAGGTCGGCACCGGCTTCTCATCCACCTGCGCCAGCGGTTTGCCGTTGCGGCGATCCAGCAGGAACAGCTTGCCCATTTTGGTGGTCTGCACCAGCGCAGGCACGGTTTCGCCATTTTTGCCCGGCAGGTCAACCAGCGTTGGGCCAACCGGCACGTCGAAATCCCAGACGTCATGATGCACGGTCTGGAAATGCCAGCGCTCTTCACCCGTATGAATATCCAGTGCCACCAGCGCGCTGGAATACTTCTCGTCAAAAGGTCGCCGTTTGCCGCCGTAATAATCCGGCGTCGCGTTGCCCAGCGGAATATAAATCAGGCCCAGCTTTTCGTCCGCCGTATAGGTTCCCCAGCCGTTAGGCGTGCCGTGCGTATACTCTTCGCCAGGCTTCAGCGGCGCGTTCTGCGGCGTTCTGCCCAGGTCCCAGGTCCAGGAGAGCTGGCCGGTTTTTACGTCATAAGCGCGTACCACGCCGGAAGGTTCGCCGGTGGTCTGGTTATCGTATATCCAGCCGCCCAGCACGATGCGGCCTTCCATCACCATCGGCTGCGAGGTAATAAAATGGAAGCCCGGCGGCACCTGGCCCATATGGTCGGTCAGGCTGACATAGCCCTTGTTGCCAAACGAGGCGCAAGGTTCGCCGGTTTGCGCATTCAGCGCCACCATGCGGGCATCGCTGGTGGTGGTGATGATTTTTTCCGGGCAGGTGCTGTCATCCACCGCCTTGCTGTAAGCCACGCCGCGGCAGGCCAGATATTCATTGGCCGAGGTGTCTACTTTGGGATCAAACTTCCAGCGCTGTTTGCCGCTGGTGGCGTCAAGCGCAATCACCTGGCGATGCGGCGTACAGATAAAGAGCGTGTTGCCAACCTTAATCGGCGTCACTTCAAAGCTGAACTCGCGTCCCGCTTTATCTTCCCCTTTACGCAGGGTATCGCCGGTATGGAACTGCCAGGCGGGCTGCAGCTGGCTGACATTGGCGGGCGTAATCTGCGTCAGTGGCGAAAAGCGCTGGCCATCGCGCGTACGGCCATAATGCTGCCAGTCATTATCGTTATCGGTTGCGATCGCGGCCTGAGCTGCCGGCACGGGCTGATGATGCACAAAGCGCGTTGCCGTTACGTGCCAGCCTGACCAGAAGACCAGCACGATAGCGGCCAGATAGACCACGCCAACCAGCGTGCCCGCGCGGCGCTGCGTGTGCATCACCGGTCGGACGATCCACGGCAGGCTGCACCAGACGCCCAGTACGGCCAGCGCGAAAAGGCGCGGCATCAGCTTCCAGCCGTCCAGACCGACTTCATACAGCGACCAGGCTACGCAAATCAGAAAGGAGAGCAGGTAAAGCCAAAGACCGGCCGGACGGCGTTTAACGATAAAAATGCCGCTAAGGAAGAAACCGGCGCCGAAAATCAGGTACCAGGGCGTGCCGCCCAGCGTTGCCAGCCAGCCGCCGAGCACCAGGAAAGCCAGGCCGAACAGGCTAACGACGATCCCAGTGATGGTAGGTAGGGTGAACCAAAATTTTTTCTGCATAAGGTCTTGATAAGTGAGTAACAGGTAAGGCAAGCATAGAGGATGCAAAGTTTTGCAAAGATAGCGGGTGGAGAGAACGGTGTGCTTGTCTTTAATAGTTCTATTTTTCAATTGATTAGCATGTAAAGATTATTGTCTCAAAATCTTACCGTTGGCTATTGGCAGCCAGGGAGGCTGCTTTTTGATCTGCGTTTCCCTTAAGAGGCGGTTGTTTATTGCGCGGTTGATAGCCATCCAGACGGCAATACCGGCAAATTGCATTAATAGCTGGTAACATTACGCTCCAGTTAATACTGTTAATAACCGGCTCGTTTGTTGAATAAAACCGCTGGAAAACGCCCTGACGGTAAGGTAGCTGTAACAATGATGATGAAACGGGCAGGCCGCCACGTTATGCCTTTTGGCTATATATCATGGTATTTGGGTCTTTGCTGACCCGCGACCGGCCTGACGCTATCCCGTATCATAAGCATCACCAATAACATATTAAAAATAGTCAGTTTATTGACCAGCCTGCGGGCTACACAACACGGGATAAAACAGGCGACAAATGATAGTTTTGCGTAATGTTTCCAAAACCTTTCACGCCGCGGCTGGCCCGGTGACGGCGGTTGATGATGTGAATCTCAACGTCGAACAGGGGCAGATTTACGGCATTATCGGCTACAGCGGCGCGGGGAAAAGTACGCTGATCCGCCTGCTGAACGGACTGGAAAAACCGACTTCCGGCAGCGTCACTATTGCAGGTAAAGATATCGCGCAGGCGAAGGGCGAGGCGCTGCGTCAGGCGCGTCTGAAAATCAGCATGGTGTTTCAGCACTTCAACCTGCTCTGGTCGCGTACCGTCAGCGAAAATATTGCCTTTTCGCTGCAAATCGCCGGCGCGCCCAAAGCCGCCATCAAAACGCGCGTGCAGGAGCTGATCGAACTGGTCGGCCTGAAGGGTAAAGAGCACGCCTATCCTGCTCAGCTGAGCGGCGGGCAGAAGCAGCGCGTAGGTATCGCTCGCGCACTGGCCAATAATCCGGAAGTATTGCTGTGCGATGAGGCGACTTCGGCGCTGGATCCACAGACAACCGACGCCATTCTCGATCTGCTGCTGGATATCAACCGCAAGCTAAAGCTGACTATCGTGCTGATTACGCATGAAATGCACGTAGTGCGTAAAATCTGTCACCGCGTGGCGGTGATGGAAGCGGGCAGAATCGTGGAAGAAGGCGAAGTGCTGTCGGTATTTACTCATCCGCAGCAGCCGATTACCCGACAGTTCGTCAAGCAAACGGCAGAGTACAGCAGCGCCGAGACGCCGTTTAACCCTGAACTGATTGACCGCACGGCGGGCAGCGTGCTGAAGCTGACCTTTGTCGGCCAGAACACGCAGCAGCCGATCGTAGGCGAACTGACGCTGAAATACGGCACGCCTTTTAATATTTTGCACGGCAAGATGACGCAAACCACCAACGGCACTTTCGGCGAGCTGTGGTTACAGGTTGCCGCCACCGGCAGCGCGCTGGAAAACATCCTGGCCGATTTACACGCCCACGCCATTACGACCGAGGTGGTTCATGACTGAGACTCTTTTTCCCCATCTGAAGCTTGATCAGCTTTGGGCGGCAACCTGTGAAACCCTGTATATGACCTCGCTGTCCGGTCTGGCGACCTTTGTGCTGGGCATTTTATTCGGTCTGGCGCTGTTTCTGACCGCGCGCGGCGGCCTGTTTCAGAACCGCGCCGTTTATTCGGTGATTTCGGTACTGGTTAACGTCTTCCGCTCCATTCCTTTTATTATCCTGATTGTTTTGCTGATCCCGTTCACCAAAACGTTAATCGGCACCATTCTGGGCGCGGATGCGGCTTTGCCCGCGCTGATTGTCGGCGCGGCACCGTTCTATGCCCGACTGGTCGAAATTGGCCTGCGCGAAGTGGATAAAGGCGTGATTGAGGCTTCCCGCTCAATGGGCGCGCGGCTGAGCACGCTGATCTTTCGCGTACTGCTGCCGGAATCTTCACCGGCGCTGGTTTCCGGTATGACGGTAACGCTGATTGCGCTGGTCAGCTACAGCGCGATGGCCGGGGTGATCGGCGCGGGCGGTTTGGGTAACCTGGCCTATCTGGAGGGCTTCCAGCGCAACCACAGCGATGTCACGCTGGTGGCGACGGTTATGATCCTGATTATCGTTTTTATTATTCAGTTTATTGGCGATTTCATCACAACACGGCTCGACAAACGCTAACTCACGAAGGAAGTAATAATGAAAAAGACACTGACGCTGCTGGCTGCGGCAACCCTGGGGGCGCTGAGCCTGAGCGCATGGGCAGACACCCTGACCATCGGCGCATCCAACGTGCCGCACGCGGAAATCCTGGAGCAGGCTAAGCCGATTCTGGCGAAGCAGGGCATCGATCTGGAAATCAAACCTTTCCAGGACTACATCCTGCCGAACACCGCGCTGGCCAGCCGCGATATCGATGCGAACTATTTCCAGCACGTACCTTATCTGAACAGCGTGCTGAAAGATCATGCCGACGACAAGAGCTATGATTTTGTCAGCGCGGGCGCAATCCATATCGAGCCGATTGGCATCTACTCTAAAAAGTACAAATCGCTGAAAGACCTGCCGCAGAACGGCAAAGTTATTATGCGCGACGCGGTATCGGAAGAAGGGCGTATCCTTTCTATCTTTGAGAAAGAAGGCGTCATCAAACTGAAGCCGGGCGTGAGCAAAGTTGACGCGCGCATCAGCGATATCGTGGAAAACCCGAAACATCTGAAGTTCCTGGCTAACGTGGAAGGCGCACTGCTGCCGCAAATGTATAATAACGACGAAGGCGATGCGGTAGTAATTAACGCTAACTACGCTATCGACGCAGGCCTGGATCCGGTAAAAGATCCGATTGCAGTTGAGAGCGGCGAAAATAACCCTTACGCCAATATTATTACCGTGCATCGCGGCGACGAAAACAAGCCGGATATTAAAGCGCTGGTGACGGTGCTGCATTCTAAGCAAATCCAGGACTGGATCCGCACCAAATATAAAGGCGCGGTTATTCCTGTTAATAACTGATTGCTGTTTAATAAAAAAGGCCGGGAAACCGGCCTTTTTTTGGCGCTCGCACACTTACAGAACCTCCATCAGTCAGCACAGAAAACGGGCAGTGCCTTTGTTGTATATGGCTAAAGGAACGACGATATTATAAATCAGGCTGCCGGATCTCCTGCAGCATAAAATTGCCTGCTTTATCTTTTTGCAGCCGGATACTCTTGCTTAACCTGTATCTTTCAGCATCGTTATTCGTGGATATTCCCATAAGTATGGCGTAATCGCCCTCCTGCCAGTTAATGTCAGGATAAGAAACGCATTCGCCTGCCGGAATCACAGGCAAGGTAGACTGAGGTTCAGACTGCCAGAAGGTTTGCCCTTTTTTTCCGGTGATTTTTGTTACGGATACGCCTCTGTTTTGGAGCAGGCGCTTTTTTTTTGAATATTATAAGGCGGGGAAAAGCAAGGCATGTTTTCTTTTAGCACGACATCCAGCGGGTAAAAGTAAGGCTTTTCAAGGTGACAGCCGCTTACCAGCAGCACGCAGGCTAGCGTTATTTTTATCATGGTAAATTCCTTTTAGCTGAAGGATCGCTCAGAAATCCCCGCATTACCCATTCATACTTAGCAAGAAGATCGGGCCCGATAAGACCCTCGAAGTTAGCTACCGCTTCAAAATTCGATCGGCCAAATGTTATTAGCCAGAAATAGTCGGCAATGATGCAGGCCTGAGCTTCTAACCTGAACTCAAGAGTATTGGCGGTGGCGAGGCAAGAATAAAGGAACAGCATAAAAACACCGTTTCAGGCAAAATACTCGCAACCTGGGGCGAGCAGTTTTGTGGTCTGTATTGATTTTTTGGATGTCACTGCTTTTTCTTTTATCTCCTTTTTTCTGATGGGGTTATAGCGTTTGCGACTACACCAGACCCGGAAAACGACGGGGTTTATTTTATGATTTTATTAAAAAATATATCACATATTATATTTGAGGTGATGAAGAAAATAATTATTTTAATTAGTTCATAACCATCCCAAAAATTAAAAACGATAAATGAAAATATAAAAGTCAAAAGTAACGGTAAGCGAAAGCAGAAAATATCCCATAAAATATCCTTCCATAGGAATTTAAATGCCTTTTTCATTTTATGAGCCTCACTATATCCGATGCGATTTGTTCGTCAGTTAATGCGTGCCGAAATTTATGATCTATTTTTGTGACGACGGGCTCTATCAGAAAATAGAGCATTTCTACTTCAGCATTATAAAATTTTGTGTACAGGATAGGGTTGATTAATTTTAGCCGGTCTGCAGCGTCAATAGCAATTTTTACGTAACCATAACCACCTAAAACGGTGATGCTTTTCCTGGATATGCTGGTCAATGTGCTTTCCAGCGTTGCCCTTAGTCCTGCGCTCATATAAATTGCAGACGCAATAGAGTAAGCAATAGAGCGATTTGTGAAATTCACAGTTGCATAATCGGCGCTAAGCTTTGTCAGGATTCTGTTTAAATTTAATCTCCTCTCATAATGAATCTCGCTAAATACGTCTTCAGTAAATATTTTTAGCATGTATTTTATAACATTATCTTTGACCTGTACGTCGGAGTAATTATTTTTCTTTTCTCCGAATTCAAAGCCAATATGCGGTAATTTAAAATGAAAGGTCGGAATAATTTTCAAGATGGACCTAATAAACCTTACATCTTCTTTTCTGATTTTCTCACAAACATCCTGATAATTTTCTGTTAAACATGATGAATACCAACTTAGACGTTCGACTCCGTTGTATATCAATTCGCCTTGTTTTAACGCTTCTCTACCTACTTCCTTGACTCCTTTTTCCAGAACTAAAGCCAGATAGTTCTCGGCTTCCAGTTTCTTTATTATTGCTGCGTTATAACTCATGCTCACTCCTGTGCGTTATCTCCTTTGAATGCCTCAGTTACTATGTGGTTTTTTGGTCATTATGTAAACATGGAACTCAGCGGCATTACTGTTTTGCTTGTCAGATTGCGATGGCAAAACTGCTGTGTATAAAAACAGTTCTTACAAGGGTGCAGCGTGGGCGGCAAAGAGAGCAATTAAGAAACCGGCGGCGGGTTCTGGCTCGGCTGAACTCGGACGGCTTCTGGCTGGAGTTTGATGCGCCAGTGTCACTGTCAATGGGGATCCAGTATCTGATATAAGCTGAAGAACTCTATCATTCCCTGCTTTTACAGCAAAAGCAGAATCTTTCTTTTCGGGAGGGCGATCTCTCTTTTTTATGCACTGGTTTACGACTTATTTTTTGATAATTATGAAAAGTATCGTCGGCGGCTTTTATATGAAAGCGCAGCGCCATAATAATCTGGCGCTGCCGGCAACAAAATCAGATGCCGCTATTCAAACAGCCCGACCCAATCGTTTTTACCTCCGTCTGCACGCCCGGCATCATCAGCGTCAGGCCGCGGATCAGCTCATCACCCGCTTCCAGCAGCGCCTCATACGGCATTGACGGCAGGCTTTCCAGTACAAACCACATTTGCGTGGCCTGGGCATCCAGCCGGGTACGCACGCCCTGACGCCAGTTCCAGCGGCGACAGGTCACGCCCTGGTCGTCACGCCAGATAACTTCACCGACCTCCGGTGATTCCACGGCCGCGCTGCCTTCTTTAACCGTATCAAACAGCTCGCTGCCGTCGGCTATTACCAGGCGCGGCTGGCCCACATAGGCGGCAATATTCTCGCCGCCGACCGGAATGGCGTAGCGAAGGCTGATAGCGTTATACAGATCGACCACTGGATCGATGCCCGGCAGCGTGCCGTCGCGCTGCACGCGTTTCCTCAGCGCTTCCGCCGAACAGGGTGTGCGCTTGGGTTTGGCACCGAACTTTTTAAACGTTTCCGCCCAGTCGGCCAGGTGCGCTGCCGCCCAGGCAGGCGAATCGGCAAGCACCGCCTCGCAGGCCTGGGTAACAAACGCTTGTGCGATCGAGGGATCGGCCAGCGGCGCGGCTTTTACGGTGATACTCAGGGCGCGAAAGCCCGGTGCAAGGTCGGCAATAGCCGGGGCGATTGACGGGGTGACTGAAATCATTCCATAATCCTTCGGTGACTAATTTATCCTATAGTAATGACCGATGACCAAAAAAGTCAATAAAACGACCGAGGCAGGGGCCGATATCGACAGCGTCAGCGCTGCCGTCTCGCGCAGTATTAAAACCCATCGCAAGGCGCAAAAGCTTTCGCTGGACGAGCTGGCCCGCCGCGCGGGGGTCAGTAAAGGGATGCTGGTGGAAACCGAAAAGGGCACGGCGAACCCCAGTATCGGTATTTTATGTAAAATCGCCGCCGCGCTTGGCTTGTCGGTGGCGGATATCGTCAACGTTACCGATTCGCCTTCTGCATGGCTTATCACTCGCGAGGAGATCCCTACGCTATGGCAGGGCGAAAAGGGCGGTTCCGCGCGGCTGCTGGCCGGCACGCGTGGGCCGGATATGATTGAGCTGTGGCGCTGGGAAATGCATCCGGGCGAAAGCTTTTCCTCTACGGGTCATCCGGCGGGCACGCTGGAGCTGCTGCATGTCGAAGAAGGCACGCTAAACCTGCAAACCGAAAGCGCCGCGCTGACGGTTAACGCGGGCTGCTCGGCCGTCGCCAGAACGGATATGGCGCACCGCTATGCCAACGAGACTCAGAGCCTGCTGATCTTTACGATGACCGTGGCCGAGCTGCATCGGGGCTAAAAGAAAAAGGATATTTGCCTTTCGCCTACAGTACTTTTTCCAGAAAGCGGCGGGTACGCTGATGAACAGGGCGATTCAGCACCCGCTCGGCGCTGCCACTTTCGACAATTTTGCCATCCACCATAAACACCACGCGATCGGCGACCTGCCGCGCAAAGCCTATCTCATGCGTTACCACTACCAGGGTAACGCCCGAGCGTGCCAGCCTGTTAATCACTTCCAGCACTTCGCCCACCAGCTCAGGATCCAGCGCGGAGGTCGGCTCGTCAAACAGCATCACCTTTGGGTTCAGCGCCAGCGCGCGGGCAATGGCGATGCGCTGCTGCTGGCCGCCGGAAAGCTGTCGGGGCCAGGCGTGCGCCTTTTCGCGCAGGCCGACCGTATCCAGCAGCTCGTAAGCCCGCTCAATTGCCTCGCGGCGCTTCAGCAAACCATGCACGATGGGCGCTTCAATAATGTTGTCCAGCACGGTCATATGCGGAAACAGGTTAAAGTTCTGGAATACGTAACCGACCTGAATGCGTTGTTTCAGAATCGCTTTTTCCTTCAGCTCGTACAGCTTATCGCCCCTGCGGCGATAGCCTACGTAGTCGCCGTCGATCTGAATAAAGCCTTTATCGACGCGTTCCAGATGGTTAATGGTGCGCAAAAGCGTCGACTTGCCGGAGCCGGATGGCCCGAGGATCACGGTGACGGTGCCGGGTTCGATAGTCAGGCTGACATCATCCAACGCTTTAAAGGCGCCGTAGCTTTTACTGATATTGGCGATCTCAATTTTTCCGGCCTGGGTTTGCGGGCGATCGCGCCAGCTGGCGGCATTCTCGTCGCGATTTAGTTCAAGCGCTTCTGACATCAGAACTCTCCTTAAGCGTTGCCGAACGACGGAACAGCGTTAAGCGGGCGGGGCGCCTCTGCCGCACCACGCCGCGCGCAAAATAGTTTTCGACAAAGTGTTGCAACACCGACAGGACGGTGGTGATGCACAGATACCAGACGCTCGCCACCATTAGCAGCGGGATGACCTGCTGCGTGCGGTTATAAATAACCTGCACGGTATAAAACAGTTCCGGCATCGACAGCACGTAAACGATAGAGGTGCCTTTCGCCAGGCTAATCACCTCGTTGAAGCCGGTTGGCAGAATAGCGCGCAGCGCCTGTGGCAAAATAATACGGAAGGTGCGGCGATACGGCGGCAGGCCCAGCGCGGCGGCGGCTTCGTGCTGGCCCTGATCGACGCCGACGATGCCGCCGCGAATGATCTCGGCGGTATAGGCGGCCTGCACCAGCGACAGCCCCAGCACCGCTACCGAAAACTGATCCAGCAGATCGGTGGTGGCGTGGGTAAAGAAGGTGATGGAGGTGAAAGGCACGCCCAGCGACAGGCTGTCATACAAATAAGCGAAGTTATAAAGAATAATCAGCACCAGCAGCAGGGGCAGCGAGCGGAACAGCCAGATATAGCTCCACGCCAGCGCGTTCAGCAGCCAGGACCTGGCGAGCCGCGCCAGCGCCAGGCCGGTGCCGAGAATCGAGCCGAACAGCGTGCCCAGCAGGGTCAGCAGCAGCGTTTTCCCCAGCCCGTTTAAAATGGCCGGATCGAAAAACCACTGCGCAAATACTCCCCACTCCCAGCGCGGATTGGTGGCAATGGACTGCACCACGCCGGTAATAATAAAGAGCGCGAACGCTGCGCCCGCCATGCGCCACGGGTAGCGGGCAGGCACAACTTTCAGGACGACATCGTTCGGCGCGTCGGCGTTGTCACGCCAGCCAGCATCCGGGTTTTTCATGGTCACTCCTCAGGCGCTGCGTCGGACAGGCTGGCTGAGCAGCGTTTTGGTAAAGGGCAGGCGGCCGTCAAAGGGCGGCAGCGCATAGCGTTCGGGATCGACCGCCGGATCGAACTGCGGCTGATAACCCTGCGACAGATAGAGCCTGACCGCTTCCGGCTGACGAAAGCCGGTGGTCAGATACAGCGCGTCATATCCCTGCAGCGCCGCCAGCCGCTCCAGCTCCAGCAGAACCTTCTGCGCCAGGCCCTGACGCCGCATACTGCTGTGCGTCCAGATACGCTTCAGCTCTGCAGTCGTGACGTTGTAACGCTTGAAGGCCCCCATCGCTATCGGCGTTTCATGGCGCAGCAGTACGATAAACGCCCCGTCGGGCGGTGCATAAATTCCCGGCGGCTCTTCTTCCTGCTCGCCAAAATAGTCGCCGTAGCGGGCGCGGTATTCGGCGAACAGCCCGTCGATAATCGGCTCAATTCGCGGATCGTCCGGCGTGGTATGGATAAAGGTTTCTTCAATCATGGCGTGCTCCCGTACTCAGTCGCCTAAACCCGGCGGGTTAATCTCGGAATGGTCGATTTTTTCGATGCTCTCGCCCCAGCGATCCAGCACCTGTAAATAGCTGCCGCTGGCGATGGCGCCGTTGAGTGAAGCCTGTACGGCTTCCACCAGCCCGCTGCCTTTTTTCAGCGTCACGGCGATATTGGCGGTTTTAGGCCAGCCGCCGGCCACCACGCCGACCAGCCTGGTGGTGCCGGTCAGTTTGGCTTTATAGGCGCCGGTAACGTTAGGGCCGAAAGTGGCGTCGGCGCGGCCGGACTGGATCGCCAGCGTGGCGGCGGCATCGTCGGTCACGTAAAGCGGCTGCATAGCGGGCAGGCCTTTCGCCTGATTTTCTTTATCCCACTGCAGCAGGATGGCTTCCTGATTGGTGCCGGAGCCCACGATAATACGTTTGCCGGCAATATCCGGCGCGGCGTCAATTTTGCTGATTTTACTGCTGCTTTTGACGTAGAAGCCCAGCGTGTCCTGACGATAGGTCGCGAAGTCAAACCGCGCTTTGCGTTCTTTAGTCACGGTTATATTGTAAATCGCCGCGTCATATTTCCCGGAGGCGACGCCCAGCGGCCAGTCTTCCCAGGAAGCCGGAACGATTTTTAATTTTAATCCCAGCCCATCGGCAACCAGTCGTGCTATATCCGCTTCGCTGCCGATAACCGTTTTATTATCGCGGGCAAACAGGCCGAACGGCGGCGCGCTGCCCAACACTGCCGTAGCCACCGTCAATGTGCCGGGCGTAACAAATTTATAATTAGCCGGGATCAGCGAAGCCGCCTGAGGGTTTAACGGCGTATGCACCGGCTTTTCATTAGCGATTAAATCTATTCCCGGCGCGGCCTGGGCGCTCAGGCTCAGGCCCAGCAGCAGCGCCAGCGCGCTTAAGCGGTTGCTATTCATCATTTTATCCCTGCGTTTTGTTTTTCTGCACTATTCAGGATGCGGCAGGGCAAGTAAAACAACAAAAACAAATAAAGATAGCGGGAAATAATCTTTTCCCGTGAGCCGTAATAATTTCATTATTATGCAAAAGCTAAGCTGTAATTAATATTTAGCGTCGCCGTTTTTATATGGAATTCTCGCTGAAAGTATTCAGAGAGAATAAATTATGTCTTATCAGTTAAGTCTTTTAGATCAAAGCCCGGTGGACGAAGGGCAAACGCCGCAGGCCGCGCTGGCGGCGACGCTTGCCTTTGCCCGCACGGCGGAGCGGCTGGGCTACCACCGGCTGTGGGTGTCTGAACATCACGACAACGAGCGCCTGGCGGGCAGCTCGCCGGAAGTGCTGATAGCCTGGCTTCTGGCCCACACCAGCCGGTTACGCATCGGCTCCGGCGGCGTGATGCTGCAACACTACAGTCCTTACAAGGTGGCGGAAAATTTTCATTTGCTGGCTTCGCTGGCAACCGGGCGCGTCGATTTAGGCGTTGGCAAAGCGCCGGGCGGGTTGCCGCTTTCCACCAAAGCTTTGCAGGGTGAACTGGCAGGGCAAAAGGATTTTCCCGCGCTGCTGGCGCAGTTAACCCGCTATCTTGACGCCGTGACCGAACCGGCCAGCGGTGAAGCCGCCAGAGCGCTGCCGGCGCCATCACACTCGCCGTCGCGCTTTCTGCTGGGTGCCAGTGCGGAAAGCGCCCGGCTGGCCGCGCATCTGGGATGGAACTTTGTCTATGCCGGTTTTATTAACGCCTCTGAGCAGGCGATGCGGGAAGCGGTGCTGACCTTTCACGAGTACGCGCAGCAGGGTAAGGCGCTGATCAGCCTGGCGGCGCTGGCGGCCGACACCACTGAGGAAGCGGCTTCGCTACTGGCCGAACAGCATAACTATCGCGTCACGCTTGGCGAACGGCACGTGACCGTCGGCAGCGAAGCGCAGGCGCTGGCTTTTGTCCAGCAGGCGGGCGCGGCGGATTACCGTATTGAAAAGCAGGCGCTGAACGTGCTGCACGGCACCGCCGACGTTATCCACCAGCGGCTGGCCGCGTTACAGCAAAGCCTTAAGGTCGACGAATTTATTCTGCATACGCCGCTAAGCAATCCCGCGCGGCGTCTGCGTTCCATTACTCTGCTGGCGGGCCAGCATTAAGGAGATCGTATGAGCACCCACATCAAATTCGGCCTGATGCTGCACGGCGCGGGCGGCCATATGAATGCATGGCGTCATGCCAGCGCGCCGGCCGATGCCAGCGTAAACTTCCGCTACTTTACCGATCTGGCACAGCAGGCGGAGGCGGCAGGGTTCGATTTCCTTTTCGTCGCCGACGGGCTGCACATCAACGAGAAGTCGCTGCCGCATTTCCTTAATCGCTTCGAGCCCGTGGCGCTGCTGTCGGCGCTGGCCGCGGTCACGCAGCGAATTGGGCTGGCGGGCACGATTTCTACTTCGTACAGCGATCCTTTCACCGTTGCCCGTCAGCTGGCGACGCTGGATAATATCAGCGGCGGCCGGGCCGGCTGGAACGTGGTGACCTCGCCGCTGGAAGGCTCGGCGCAGAACTTCGGTAAAGCGCATCCGGCGCACTCGCTGCGCTACGAGATTGCCGAGGAATATATCAACGTAGTGCAGGGATTATGGGACTCCTGGGAGGACGACGCCTTCGTGCGCGATCGCGACAGCGGCGTTTTTTTTGACGCGGCCAAACTGCACAGGCTGAATCACCAGGGCAAATTTTTCTCGGTAGCCGGGCCGCTGAATATTCAGCGTTCGCCGCAGGGGCAGCCGGTGATTTTCCAGGCGGGCGCGTCCGATACCGGCATCGGCCTGGCCGGAAAATCCGCCGATGCGGTATTCACCAACGCGCGCACGCTTGCGGAAGCGCAGAGCTATTCGCGGAAGCTACAGGCCAGCGTTGCCGCTAACGGGCGCGATCCGGTAGCTATCTTTCCCGGCATCAGCCCCATTATTGGCAAAACGCCGGAAGAGGCCGAAGCGAAATATCAGCATTTGCTGTCGCTGCTTTCCCTCGACGATGCGCTGGCCTATCTGGGTCGCTTCTTTGAGCATCATGATTTCAGCCAGTACGATCCGGACGGGCCTTTCCCGGACGTTGGCGAGCTGGGGCAGAACAGCTTCCGTTCCACTACCGACAGCATCAAGCATCGGGCACGGGAAGAGCAACTGACGCTGCGTCAGGTAGCTTATGAAACCACGCTGCCGCGCGGCGAATTCTTCGGTACGCCGCAGCAGGTGGCCGACGCGCTGATTGCATGGGTAGAAAAGGGCGGCGCGAGCGGTTTTATCCTCAGCGGCCCGGTGCTGGTGGAGTCGCTACGCGATATCACGCGTGATGTGCTGCCGATACTGGCGGCGCGCGGCTACTGGCAGCCTTCTGACGAAACCACGCTGCGCGGCAGGCTGGGGCTGCCGTTTAAAGTCAATCGTTACGCTGAGCCGGTGCCGGAGCTGGTTGAAAACCAATAAGATTGATGACGGGCGGCGTCGTGCCGCCCGTGTCCGGGCCTACTGTGGTTTCTTATCCAGCGTCCAGGTGGCGCTGCTGACTTCCACCTTCACCGGCAGCAGGCCAATCTGCGTGAATTTATCGGCCAGCGCCTGCTGCTGACTGAACACTTCCGGCGTCATCCTTTGCGCGCCAAAAGGCATTCTGGCGAGGGCTTTTTGCCAGATCGGCTGCGGCAGGCCGGTTGAGGATGAGAGGATCTTCGCCGTTTCTTCGGGATGGCCGTTAGCCCAGTCGCTGAGCTTGCCCAATTCGCCCAGCACTTTTTCCGCCGTTTGCGGGTGCGCTTCCGCAAATTTACGGCTGGCCAGATAGAAGGTGTAATGCGGCACCAGTCCTTCCGCGTTTTGCACTATTCTGGCGCTGGCGTTAGTCTCTACTTCCGCCAGGTAAGGATCCCAGATAACCCAGGCGTCCACTGCGCCACGCTGGAAGGCGGCGCGGGCATCGGCAGGCGGCAGGTAAACCGGCTTGATATCCTTATAGCTCAGCCCGGCTTTTTCCAGCGCGGTAATCAGCAGATAGTTAACGTCCGAGCCCTTGTTCAGCGCCACGCGTTTGCCTTTCAGATCGGCGACATTTTTAATGGAAGAAGCCTGCGGCACCACAATGGCTTCGGTTTTAGGGTTAGCGAGCGAGTGGCCCAGATAGACCAGTTCGGCCTGTGCGGCCTGAGCAAAGGCGGGCGGCGCGTCGCCCGTTGCGGCCAGATCGATGCTGCCGACGTTCAGTCCTTCCAGCATTTGCGGCCCGGCCGGAAATTCCACCCAGCGTACCTGAATGCCCTGTTTTTTAAATTCGTCGTCCAGCGTGCCGCGATATTTCAGCAGCGCGAAAATATTCGCTTTCTGATAGCCGATATTGACCGTTTCCGGCTGGCTTGCCGCCAGCGCCTGCTGTGAAGTGGCCGCCAGAACCAGCGCGGCAAGGCTGCTAACAAGATAATTTTTCATGGTTTTCCCCGTAAAAGTCATCAGCGCACCATAGCAAATTGGTTACGCAGCGCTTAGCGAGTAAATCTACTGTCCTTAGCATGAAAAAACATATTGGCATTGAAGGCGGCTGGGGTAAAAAATGGAAACAGGTCACAGCTTTCGATCGTGATGGCTTGCATGCCAGACACGGATTGTGCAAAATTTACCCGGCAATATTCAGGGAAATAGCAATCAGTTAAAACAGGGATGAAAAAGATGAAAAGATTAGTCAGCGCGCTGGCGCTGCTGCTTTGTGCCTGCGCGCCTCAGGGCAGCGTAGAACGCCATACCACCCATGCCGTCCATCAAATTGCGGACGCCAATTTCGATCCTAATACGCGTATGCTGCTGGCCGACTCCATCCGCGTGATGCGGCCCGGCTTTCAGGCTGTTTATCAGGCAGGCGTAAAGGACAGGGCTGCCGGCTTAAGTAAAGCGCAAATGGAAGAAAAAGCCGCCTGTCTGCTCAAGCCTGAAAACCTGCCGGATGAGGCCGTTACCCATACTTTTCTTGGTCAGACCTACCTGGCCGATCGGCCAGAAAAAGAGCGTAAGATCCTGGCGGATGCGCTGGCAGCGACCTATCGGGATGGCTATGAAGGGAGGCCTTAGCGCTGCGTCAATCAGGTAAGCCAGCGCATGGCGGCAAGGATGGCCACGGGCGAGCCATCCTTGCCTTAACCTTTTTTTATTCGCCTTTGGCTTCGGTTAATGCCTGGGCCGCGCAGACCAGCGCCAGATGGCTCAGCCCCTGCGGCAGGTTGCCGCGCCAGCTGGCGGTTCTGACGTCAAACATCTCGTTAAAGATTTCTACGTTGCCTCTGTCGCACAGGCTTTCCAGAATTTCATGCATGGAAGCCTCCGCGCGTTTTGTATCCCCCATTGAAGCGCAGGCTTCCACCAGCCAGAAAGAGCAGGCCACAAAGGTGCTTTCTTCCTGCTCCACGCCGCTGTAGCGATACAGCATGGCGCTGTTGTGGCCCAGCTCACGGCGGATGGCGTCATAAGTTTTCAGCATGCGTTCGGGATTGACGCTGTTGCCATAATGGTGCATCAGCGCCAGCGAGGCGTCCAGCCTGTCTTCGCAGCCGACATAGAACAGATAGGCCTGGCGGCTCTCCGACCAGCAGTGCTCTTCGATCCAGTCGCGAATACGATCGCGCTCGCGCTCCCAGCGGCCGACCCAGGTAGGTTCGATATGTTTGCCTTCGGCCATCGCGACGGCCTGATCCAGCGCCAGCCAGCAGGCCATTTTGGAGTGGGTGTAGTGCTGTTCGTCGGGCAGCTCCCAGATCCCCGAATCCTTTTGCCGCCAGCTGTCGGCACAGCAGTTGGCCAGTTCGCCAAGCATTCGTGAGGTAGCAATATCCAGCACGTGGCCCGCCTGGATAAACAGCCGGGCGGTAGAGAGCATATCGCCATACATGCTGAGCTGTACCTGATCGCGGGCATTATTACCCACGCGCACGGGTTGTGAATCTTCATAGCCCCTGAGCGGCAGGTAACGCTCTTCCGGCACCAGACTACCGTCCAGGGTATAGCAGGCGCGCAGCTTAACGCCGTGGCGAATAATGGTGTGCGTCAGCCAGGAGAAAGCGGCCTTACAATCTTCCAGCGCCCCCAGGTAGACGAAGGATTTAATGATCAGGCAGGCGTCGCGCACCCAGGCGTAGCGATAGTCGTAGTTCTTCTCGCCGCCAAAGCCTTCGGGTAAGGATGACGTCGCCGCAGCCGCCAGCGCGCCAGTTGGCGAGTACCAGAGAAATTTTAGCGACAGCGCGGAACGCTTAACGTGCGGTGAGAACAGCCCCTGATAAGAAAGGTGGTTGACCCAGTCGCGCCAGGCGGTATGACTGGTTTCAATCCTGTCGTCGATCGCCGCGAGATCCGGCACGGCTAACGGCTCTTTTTCACTCGCCAGCAGCGCTATCAGCGAATGCGAACCGGGAGAGGTGACCAGGCGTCCTTCGACCGCTTCATCGCACAGCCAGCTAATCGTTACGTCTTCGCTGGTGCGCAGCATGGTCATCAGATCGCCGATATGAAAAACCGCGCCGTGATGGGTATCCGCTACCCACGGCGAGCGGCTTTCCGCCATCGTGCCCAGCTTAAGGCGCAGGTTCAGCACGACTTCGCCTTCAACGCCTTCCACACGTCGCGCCAGCTCGCTCCACGGCAGACGGCCCGCCAGCGAGCTGTTCAGCGATTCGGTAAGGCGAACCGATCCGCTTTCTGTGCTGTATAGCGTTTCAAGGACGTTGCTCTCCTCGCGATAACGCCGCTCGACGCGGTAGCTGCCTTCAGGCTCCAGCTGGAAAAAACCGCCGATACCGGGATCGAGGATGCGATCGAACAGCGGCGGCGAGTCCAGATTGGGCGCGCACCACCAGTCGATGGCGCCATCGGGCGCGATCAGCGCCACGGAGCGCCCCTCGCCGATAGCCGCATAGTCGCCGAGACCGGCAAAACCCTCTTTACGCACGGGAGAGCGGTAGGTTTTATTTTTCACTCGACGTCCCTTGTTCAGAATATATAGACGGCCTGAGCCATAAAACGATGATGGCTCACCGAATGACATCAGGCTCTGGATTGAAAAGTATAGATAAGTTTTCAGCTTGCGCAGGCAAAGCGCCCGGCATGACGGCGCCCGGGCGGCAACATTGGGGAAAATAGCGTAATAAGCGCGGCCGCAAATAGCATGACGCAGGCGTGTTGGTTATTAAAGCGTCACTGGCGGGCGAGAAACCAGCATTTCAATCGGCACATCGAGCGCCAGAGCCAGATTATTCAGGGTAAGCAAACTGATATTACGCTTGCCGTTTTCAATATCGCTAAGATAAGTACGATCGATGCCGCTACGCTCGCTCAGGGCAATCTGACTTAGCTGCTTGCGTTTGCGGAACAGACGTACCCGTTCGCCGACGCTAATTAACAGACCGTCATGCAAAGTGTTTTCTCCGGCAAATTCAGGCTGGGATCCATCCTGAATCTATATAATAACATTCTGATTTAACAGCATTAAATTTCATTTAAGACTATTCCTGGTGTTCGCCATCTGCCTGGCCGGGCCGCTACTATTGCCTGTTCTCCGCCTTGATAATTTTTAATGCTGCTTGCCATTGCGGTCGAGATCCGGCTGACAGTCGGTTTCAGAATGCCGTAACAGTGAATCAGACGGCAGGTTGGGCAGCGACTTGCTTATTAATGCTCCTTCTGGCGTTCCTGCTTTCCTAATATTGTTGAAAAACCGCGCGGCTGGCAGCCTGCCGCCCCACAATTCTTCCTGAGTTGTTACACTCAGTTCTGGTGTCTCAACAGGAGTAATCATGAAACTGGGCTTTGCTTGTAAATATTTTAATGCTGAGGCAAAACAGCCTTTTCCATTAAGAGCCACCACGCGCACCCGATTTTTGAGCCTGGATAAAGCAGCGCGGCTGGCGCTAATCAGCGAAATATCGCAGCATAATCTCAGCAATCTTTACCTGACGCTGGAAGCGCTGGCGAAAGAGCCGGAAGCGCTACGTATGATGCGGCTGGGAAGCGATCTGCTGCCTCTGTTTACGGTGCCGGAAGCGAACGAGCTGTATCAGGACTATTTACCGGAACTGCATTCGGCGCTGGCGAAATGCGGCGATTTCGCCCGGGCCCATCATATCCGCCTCTCTTTTCATCCGGGACAATATTCCGTGCTGGCGTCAGATAATCCACTGGTGGTGGAACGCGCCATTGAAGACGTGGAATATCACACGCTGTGCGCGAAGCTGATGGGCTATGGCAAAACCTTCCAGGATTTTAAAATCAATATCCATATGAACGGCAAGGGCGGTTTTGAGGGATTTCAAACCGCGTTTCACCGCCTCAGCCCGGAAGCGAAAAACATGCTGACGGTGGAAAACGATGAGATTTCCTGTTCGCTGGATGACGTGCTTCAGGCGAAAGAGCTCTGTCCCATCGTGCTGGATATTCATCACCATTGGGTAAAAGAGAACGAATTTATCCAGCCCGACGATCCGCGTATCGCGCAGATTAAAGCCTCCTGGCGCGGCGTCAGGCCGGTGCTGCACTATTCGATTTCGCAGGAAGGTATCATTCCGCCACACGGCTGGCCAAATCAGGAAGAGTTAGGCGTGGCAAGAACTAAGCTGCGGGCGCACTCCGACTATTATTTTAACGATACGCTGAACGACTGGGCTTTATCGTTCAAAGAGTTCGATATCATGTGCGAAGTAAAAATGAAGAACCTGGCGAGGGATCGGCTGTTTAACTACGCAGGGCAGGACAAAGAACAGGATTAGCGAGCGCGGAACATGCGCGATGGCGCACATGTTCCGTTTCCCGCCTTGCCTAGAGCTTGCCGCTGCGGGTCTGCTCTGAGGTGGTAAAATGGGTTTCGCCATGAGCAATATCGCCGCCGCCCTTGACGCTTTTCAGCTGGACGGTATCGCCATGTTCCCAGGCGTTGGCGCCTGCCGCTGCCGGATGCGCAATGATATCTTTGCGTGACTCTCTGATTTTCTTCGTGTCCACGTCGAATCTTTTGTCGCGATCGATCAGCAAACGCGGATCCATCTGGCCGTCGGCGGTAAAGCCCATCATCAGCGCCGGAATGCCCAACGGCAGCGTTTTATCACGATCGGTATGCCAGGTATGCCAGGTTTTGCCGTAGGTATTAACGATACGCGACATCAGCGCTTTTTCCGCCAGCGGCGGCAGGCCAGGCGCGATCAGCGTGCCGGATTTCACCTCATACTGATGGCTGTGCCAATACTTTTTCTCTTCCGGCGGCAGCGTTTTAAACAGTCTTTCGCTGATAATATATTCCACGCCCATCAGCTTGGCGTCGCGCGTGTTGCCATCGTAAATTACCGCCTGCATCACGTCGTCGTTGAGAATGGTGACGTAATGGTGCGCCTCCATCTGTCCATTGTGGTCGCCGTTATAGAAATGAAAGCCGTCCAGATAAGCGTTAATAGCGTCAATGGGCGGGCGGGACTGCATCGCTGCCGCGCCGGTATCCAGCAGCTTTTTTTCCGTCGAGGTCGGGGCGCCAGGGCTGGTAACTTGCGAGGGCGAATTGTGCGCGCCGCAGCCGCACAGCAGCAGGGCGATCAGAGGCAGGGTTCCTTTCATTTTGTCTCCGTAACTTGAAAGTGTCTGAAATTGTTTAATGCTGATACAAAATGTCAGTAAAAGCCTGGCAGGTAACGGTCATTTCGCAACGTCGTTGTTCCGGCAATGTTTCTTCACCAGCGTGAGGCCCGGCGTCCTTTACCCGCCACTTTTCTGCCTGAAATCAGCTCGCGGCATCTCCTTTGTGACACGGCGGCCGATCTTCTACTAAGTTAAACAGGAGGACGCTATTTTATAAAGGAGGCCACCTTGACTGACCAAAAGAATGATTCAGCAACGATCCAGACGACCGAACTGCTTCAAACCAGCGAAGCCTGGAACGGTACGCCCTATACCGCTTATCCCGCCGGTAAACCCCAGCTTACGGTAATGAAGATGACTATTCCGCCGCATACGTCGCTGCCCTGGCATTCGCATCCGATGCCAAATATGGCTTATTTGCTCTCTGGCCAGCTGACCATTGAAGATAAAGAGAGCGGCAGAACGCATCAGGTAAAGGCTGGCGAAGCGCTGAATGAGGCAACGGGCGATATTCATCGCGGCTATACCACCGACGAAGCCGCTGAGCTGGTGATCTTCTACGCGGGCGCAGAGGGACAGCCGCTGTCGGAGCCGTTGCCCGGCGAGCCTGCGGAGTTTTAACCGGTTGACGGCAGACAAGCCCAGGCTTCAGCGTTAGTATGACGGTTTCAACGCGCCAGATGCGCGCCGCTAAAGGTCATTATGCTATGAAAAAAATTGGGTTTCTCTCTTTCGGTCACTGGACGCCCTCTGCACAGTCGGCCACCCGATCGGCAGCAGATGCGCTGCTGCAATCTATCGATCTGGCGGTAGCCGCAGAAGAGCTGGGCGCCGACGGCGCCTATTTTCGCGTGCACCACTTTGCCCGCCAGCTTAGCGCGCCGTTTCCGCTGCTGGCGGCCGTTGCGGCCCGTACCAATAAAATTGAAATTGGTACCGGCGTTATTGATATGCGCTACGAGAACCCGCTTTATATGGCGGAAGACGCCGGCGTGGCCGATTTAATCAGCGGCGGGCGTTTGCAGTTGGGCCTCAGCCGCGGCTCACCGGAACAGGTCATTGAAGGCTGGCGCTACTTCGGCTATGGCCCGCAGGAGGGCGAAAGCGATGCTGATATGGGGCGGCGCCATACCGAGGCGCTGCTGGAAGTGTTGAAGGGCGAAGGGTTTGCAAAACCTAATCCGCAGCCGATGTTTCCTAATCCGCCGGGACTGCTGCGGCCTGAACCTTTTTCCTCCGGGCTGCGTGAACGGATCTGGTGGGGGTCGGGTTCGGACGCCACGGCGGTTTGGGCCGCGAAGCTGGGGATGAACCTGCAAAGCTCGACGCTAAAAGATGACGAAACCGGCGAGCCTTTCCATATTCAGCAGGCAAAACAGATCCGTGCCTATCGCGCCGCCTGGCGGGAAGCGGGTCATCAGCGCGAACCGCGCGTTTCGGTCAGCCGCAGTATTTTTGCGTTGGTCAGCGAACAGGATCGTGCCTGGTTTGGCAGCAGCGGGCAGGGTGGCGATCAGATTGGCTACCTGGATGAAAAAACGCGTGCCATCTTCGGGCGCAGCTATGCCGCCGAACCGGAGAAGCTGATTGCCCAGCTGGCGAAGGATGAAGCGATTGCCGAGGCGGATACGTTGCTGCTGACCATCCCTAATCAGCTTGGCGTGGCATATTGCACGCACGTGCTGGAAGCAATCCTTAAATATGTCGCCCCGGAGCTGGGTTGGCGGTAGCATTGAGCCAGGGCAACCTGGCCGGTTAAAGGCAGCGCTGTTAGCGACGGAAAAGTAATCCTTTTAAGCGCAGAAAAGGTGCTGGCTGTGGCGACGGTCAGCACCTCCATTTAAACGTATTTCAGCTATGCCAATGGCTGTATCACAAAAATTTTTCGCTTAAACCTGGCAGGGAAGGTAATAGTTAAAGACAGATATCCAAAGAATAATAAATAGCCGGTGGCACATGAGCCGGGCAAAATAAAATCAACCCAATGCCGAACTTTCTCAGTAAACGATGGGCCATAACGTTTTCCCTTTTGTCTCGCCTGTATGGCACTTCTCTACCTTATTACGCGCAATACAACCTTGTTGCTAAGTGCTGTGCCGCATCCTTTTCGCTCTCATCCTTGCAAAGGCACGCTTTTTTCCATCGAAAACTGGCAATCCCGTCGTACGGCTTTTAGCCGCTACAGAGCGTGCCTTTCTGCTTTGCCGGTTCATCTTATGGTTTGTAAGCTGGCTGAGTTACCTAAAATAGTTACAACATACATTTATTTTCAATATCAATAACCCCAAATAGACACCGAGCAGCTGGCGCTTAGCAGAGGCTTAATGCGCTTCTTTTGCTTACCCATAAGCCTTCCGGGCAGACAAGCCTGAAGGATCCTTAAGGACAGGGCAGGGGAGAGAACGCGCGCGACAGCGAGATGTTAACCAGGTTTAGGTAGGTGATCGGAGGGCATGCCATCCAGCAAAAGAGGCTGTCTGACAGGGGATCGTAAATCATCGGAAAAATCATTTAGCGTCATTCACGGGAAATAATTTCTATAAGAAAGAGAGCGGCTACCGTAAAAGAAAACTATCTTAGCGGAGTATTTTAATTATGAGAAAAATTTTCGTAGTGAAAAACATATCACCTCATGCATAAACCATGCTGATTGATAAAGCGGTGGAATTTAAAGACGCTGCAATGAAGATCGCCACGTAGGTGGTAAATAAGAAACAGCGTTGCATTTGATTAAAATCAAAAGAATTTTCCTGCTGCGCTTATTTTATCTGTGTTTATAAGAGACTTTTCAAATTTTATTTTCATTAGCCTTTCTCAGTAAAATAAAATATTAACACCTTTTATTTAAAGATAATTCTTGCTGTAACATAGTCCGTAAAAAAACGGAATGATCATTTATTGGTAAGTAATGGTAGTTTTACAGCCTGCGGCCGGTTGGCTAATAAAACAAAGGGGGCCATTTTTAGCCGTATGCTGCGTTTTTATCAGGCTGAGCCAGGGACAACTTCAAGACGAACTACTGGATGGCCGCTGGCTACAGCGTTTTTTATTGCTGTAGATAAATCGCCCGAGCGTCAGGCACAGCGCCTGCATGGCCGCTTTCTCTTTCTCCCTGAACTTTTGCTGCCTGGCGATGCTCATTTTTTACGCCTGAGGCGGCGTTTCGCAAAAATTATCAACAGAATTAGGGCGTTTCACCGCAACGGTAGCGCTTTTCAGAGCGATTTATACTTTTTTATGCACAGGTAATCCCCATTTTCTGTGGATAAAAGTGGCCAGCAAGCGTATGGTGTGGTCGAAAATTCGACCAGTTGATAAGTATGGCCAGGCTTATAGTATCTTTTTGAATTTAATGGCTAAATACGCTTAAAGCCTTCTTGAGAAAGCTTTACTACTCCAAAACACCCGTATATGGATAAAATAGCTATGGCTGACTTTTTACGATTTGTGCATACGCCCAGGATAAGCCTGGGGAGCGGCACCTTATCGTAGGTAAATTTTGATAAAAGTTATTATTCAGTAATGTAATGGAAGTATTGTTATAAGTTTCGGTCGGATTTATCAGGCAAAAAACAATAAGATGCTTTCATCTGAATCTGGCAGTGAGAATAAGATTTTTTGCGCGGCGTATCGGTACTCTGCGGGATTAATCTTATTTTGGCTTAGGTAAATACTTAGAACGATTTCTGACAGGGAAAAAGATGAGATGAAAAATTTAATAGTATTGCTGGCATTGGCCGTAAGCGGGTCGGTTTATGCTGATGGCGTGACTACATTAAGAATTGCCGATCAGAAAGGCAATATGCGCGCGCAGCTTGAGGCCTCCGGCTTGCTTAAAAACCTGCCTTTCCATATTGAATGGGCGGAATTCCCGGCCGCCGCGCCGCTGGCGGAAGCGCTTAATGCCGGCGCGGTAGATGCAGGTATTATCGGCGACGCGCCGCTGTTATTTTCCATAGCGGCTGGCTCGCAGGTAAAGGCTATCGCCGTAGATAAATCTGACCCAATTGGAACAGCTATCGTGGTTAATAAGGATTCTACGCTGCACAGCGCGGCCGATCTTAAAGGAAAAAGTATCGGAACGGGGCGAGGCTCTATTGGCCATTTCGTGGCGTTGAAAGCGCTGGCACAGGCAGGGATTAAGGCAGAAGACGTGCGCTTTCGTTATCTTACGCCTGGCGACGCGAAAATCGCCCTGGCCAGCGGCGCGATAGATGCCTGGGCAACGTGGGATCCTTATACCGCGCTGGCGGAAACCTCCGGCATCGGCCGCGTACTGGTTAATGGCCAGGGATTGATCGCAGGTAACAGTTTTCTGGCTGCTACCGACAGCGCGCTCGGCAATGCGGAAAAACGCCAGGCATTACAGCAGTATGTGAATCTTCTGGCCCATGCTGAGCAGCTGGCCTACAACAATATTGACGGCTATTCGGCAACGCTGGCCCATATTATCGGTTTTCCTCAGCAGGCGGTAAAACTCTCATTCAGCCGCAGGAAAGCACACTGGCAGGCTATCGATCCCCAAACGGTGGCTCAGCAGCAGGCAACGGCCGATTTTTATCAGCAGCAGGGGCTGATCGCCAGGCCGCTACGGGTTGAGCCGACCTTTTATCGGGGCATAACCGTAGAGGCCGGTCAGCGTTAAGCTTGCCGATATTTTTCGGCCGGTGCTTACTTCTGCCGTGGCATGGTGCGGAGCAGTAAACAGCGTAATAATCATAGTGCCTGAACGGGCGCTTTAATGGTTTCACGCTTATACTGATAAATTCCTGTCATCCGCGGTAAATCATCCTCCCTGATGCACATTGTGTCGGCTGCCAGCCCGCTGAGTACGCGATATTCTCCGGCGTTATGCCTTTTGACATGGTTTAACTGTCTGTTTCAGTAAAACGGTGCTAATAAGAAATCATTCCTTTCGGAAACTGTTACACTCAAATAACAACAAAAATTCCAGGGATTTATTATGAAAAGCTCCCCGATTTTCGATGGAAAAAAAAGGCGTGCCTTTGCAATGATGAGGGCGAAAGGGATGTGGCACAGCACTTACGCTCCGCCGTGCCATCGTCTTTTGTGGAACCTTGGCTTCAAGGTGGCGCCGCCGCCTTTATCGCCTTTCATGACTAATTTATTCAGCTTTACGATTGTCTATACGCCATTCTGGGGGATCGTGATGTGGTTTGTGTTCTGGAAAGCACAGTATGTGGATTTACTCTCTGCTTCCATAACCATACTGAGCGCAGGCCTGTTGTTTAGCCTTGTGATGTCCGTTTTTCAGCTGTGGCGAAAGAAAGCTAACCACCTGCCTGAATGGGAACAGATATAGCGGCGTGGGTGAGGGAAACGTGATTGCGCCTTTCCGCCAAATCCAGGCGACAGGGCGCATCGCGTTCCCCCAGCATTTTTGCCCGGCTGAGCCTCATTTATTTTCCTCTGTCAGGCCGTACTCGCGAACGGCTCATCAAAAATCGCCTTCCTGAAAATGCTTTCCCAGCCGTCCTGTTCAAACGACACCGGCGGGGAAGCTTTGTTGCCCTGATTAAATTATCGGCGTTTCGATGACGGATCTGTCCTGAACCGTACATTTTTCCGGCAATTCTAATCTGGTTGCGCTACGTGAATTCTGTGGGATGTGCAGGGGTAATATGCTGCAGAATTTACATAGCGCGATCGTTTTTATCGATCCTGATGCTTATAAAATAGCCCGATCCCGATCGCCCTGGATCCCATTATTCTTCTTCAGGCGGATCGCCTGCTTTCCTGGGTTTATATAATGCCCATTATATGAATTTAGTAAGAAAGGATCGCAGCTGTATGTGTTCAGAATGACGCCGTTAACGAATATCGCAACGCTTTGGCTACACGTGAAAAGCGATTTTATTTTATGCGGCGATGCCCAGTCGATCGGCACTTTGCTCTGGTCGATCCCGAACAAAGCGCCGATCGATTCGTCCTGGCAACCGGCGGGAAGGTTGAGAAAGCCGCGCCGTTGCCGGTATTTATTACGGGCGAACCACCGACTGTCGACGCTGATTTTCGCGGAGAAATGCCAGTACCAGCCCCAGCCACAGCAGGCCGCAGGTAAGGTTTACCAGACTGAATCCTCGGCTGCCGACGCTGAAGTAAGAGGCCTTTGCGGCTTCAATTCCCAGAGCAAAAACCAGGATAGTGACCATGCCAACCATTGCCGCCACGCTCCCTTTTCCGGCGCTGCTGGAAAACAGCGTCATGCGGTAAAGCCCGGCGCTGACCAGACCAGTCCCGAAACCGTAAATGCTTAGCCCGGCCGTCAGCCACAGGTAGCTGTGCTCGTTAAGGGTGGTGGCGACCGCCGCCATGGCTAACCCGCTGACGACAGGCCAGGCACCCAGGCGCAGCGGCTGCGCAATAGATACACGGCTGGCAAGTCGGCTTAGCGTGAAATTGCCGGCAATCATGGCCATAAAGACCGGCAGTTGCAGCAGCGCATACCCCATGCGGCTAAGCCCGCTATCATGAATAAGGATCACTGGTGATAAAGCCACCCACGAAAGACAAGGGATAGTCACTAACCCTATTGCCAGGGATCCGCTCATCACCTGACGATCTTGCAGAAGCGCAAAATAGCCTTTACCAATCGACTTCAGCGAGAGCGGTGTTCCTTTGTCGCCAGCGGTTTCAGGCATAGCCTGCCACAGTCCGACCAGCGCAATCGCCGACAGGCCGCCAAACAGCCAGAACATAGTGCGCCAGTCGCCCACCGAGAGAAAAGCAGCGCCTGCCAGCGGCCCGGCTAACGGCGCCAGTAAAGCGACGTTTGCCATCAATGCCATTATCTTCACGCTGAGTGATTCATTAAACGCTTCCTGTACGGCGGCGTAGCCGACCGAGCCGATAAAACACAGGCTAATTCCCTGCAGAAAGCGCAGTAACACAAATTGTTCAATGCTTTGTACCCAATGCGTAGCCACACAGGTGAGCATAAAAAAAGCCACGCCGGAGAGTAATACCGGACGGCGCCCAACCCGATCGGAAAGCGGCCCGAGCAGCCATTGCAGCATCAGGCCTCCGATAAGATAGGCAGTCAGTGAGGTGGAGACCCACTCAGGGCCGACGGCAAATTCCTGGGTGACCAGCAGCATGCCGGGCTGGATCATGTCGTGGGCTATATAGGTTGCAAACTCAAATAACACCAGCGACAGCGGGAAAATCAGGTGTCGGCGAGTCAACTGCGATAGGGGGTGATAAAGAGCCATCTGTATACTGTCCCGGAATAAAAAAAGGAAAACGCGGCCGCCAGAGCGGTCGCGTCAGTAAAGTTTTTGTTAAGGCAAACAATGGGGTCGTTAACGCCAGCGCGCTATCGGGTTGATCAGCGTTCCGGCAAATTTAAGATTTTCAGCCGGATCGGAGAGATTGATCATCTGTTGATTATTTGCCAACTGCAGACGATTCAGACAGGAGCGGGTAAACTCCGGCGCAAACATGTCGTAGCGAGAAAATTTCTCTGCGAATTGAGGATGTGCCTGTTGATAGTCTTTAACGCACTGTGCCACTGCCTGCCAGAATTCTTCCTCCGGCAAGGTGCCCGATTCATGCAGGATCGCACTGATAAAGCGGAAGATGCAGTCAAAAACATCCGTAAAGATCGATAACAGTTTGAGGTTTTCCGGCACGTCCACCGCCAGTCGCTGTACCTTGTCAGGGAGAACCGCATCGGGATCCATTACGGCAATTTCTTCGCCGATATCTTTCATACAGGCGCTAACCGGAACATTGTTTTCTAACAGCATAATCAGGTTTTCGCCGTGCGGCATAAATACCAAATCGTACTGATAAAAGCAGTGCAGAAGGGGGCTGAGATAGCAGGTCAGATAGCGTGATACCCACTCTTTAGCCGGTAAACCGGAATCGGCTATCAGTGCCGGCAGCAGGGCTTGCTGATGATGGTCTCTGTGCAGGAAAGACGCCATAGTCATCAGACGCTGGCCGGGCTTCAGGCTGGCGGCCGGGTTATCCCTCCACAGCGCGGCAAACATCTTTTTATAAGCGGAATCGCCCTTGATAGCCTGCTCGTAATAGCGGTTGTGATAACCCACTGCCGCCACTTCACGCAGGATGCGAAAATCGCAGCGTTGCAGCCATGCATCACCGACAACCAGCTTTTCCAGCCACTCGTTAATCGCTGGCGTGGTAGCCATATAGTAAGGCGACAGGCCGCGCATAAAACCCATATTAAGCACGGACAAAGCCGTTTTAACATAACGTTTGCCGGGCTGGCTACGATTAAAGAAAGTGCGAATAGACTGCTGGGCCTGATAGCTATCGTCGCCGCTGCCCAGATAGACAATATCGTTATTCGCAATATCTGCCGCAAAAACGGTCAGCAACTTGTTTTGCCACTGCCATGGATGAACGGGCATGAAAATGTATTCATCAGCCGACAGCCCTTTTTTAATCAGTTGCTGGGTAAAGTGCTCCACGGTTTTTTCCCCCAGCTCATCGCGCATCAGCTGCTCGTAGCTCAGGTTGCTCAGGCTGGAGAAATGGGCATTGCGTTGGTGAACCGCTACCCAGATGAGCCTGACAGGCGTAGCGGCCTCTGGCGCAAAAGCAAGATAGTCACGGGCATCAAAGCCAATACGGCCATTGTTGGCAACAAAGCAGGGATGACCTTCGGTCATGGAGGCTTCAACAGTCTGGAAATCCGCTTTTACCAGCGCCTGACTGTCAGGCTGGTTTTTTTGTAGCTTGAAAACGCTGCTGCACAGCGTGCTGCTAATCTCTTCCATATATGTTGCCAGCAGCGCCTGTGGGATGCCAATCTGTTGGTTAAACTCAACGATAAACTGCAGCGCATCCAGCGGCAGAGCACGACCATTCTCCTGTTTGCTCAGCGACTCAACCTCAATTTCCCAATGATCCAGCGCAAGGCGCATCGCCCGGAAATGATAAGTTAATTCGCTTCCCGGTACGGACAACATATAGCGGCAATCACCCGTTTCAACAGGCGTTACGATTTTTTCATGAGCAAATTCGGCAATAGCTTTGCGGATCAGCAAACGGTTAGCCTGGGTCCAGTTATCGCACGTCAGATGAGCGCCGTTCAGCAGTGAGGTCGTTTCAGTGGTCATATTCAGCTGTTCCTGCAGTAGAGCGTGTTGGTAATCTTCCCGCTGGCAAAAGGCCAGCCAGGCTGTTTTGTGTGCCATATCAATGGTTTGCTGATAACGAAAACCCGCACGCTTGTTTAGCACATGAATTTTGTCGTTACGTACGTCTGGCTCAACCACTACGCGGTTCACTTCCGGTCGGCTGAACATGTAATCCATCACCAGGGTGAAAACCTGCCAGCTGAAATCCCTGACCGGCTGGCTGGCAGGGGCGATCAAAATATGCATGCCATAGTCGTCCGGCGCGGCAGGATAAAACTTACCTACCTCATCGTCGCTGGCGCGGTAGCATTCGATCAGGAACACAGGCCGATCGTCGCAACAGCCGATCAGCGCTGCGTGCGGATCGGAGGACGTTAAATCCTGGTAAAAAGCGGCAACCTGCTCAGGGCTATGTGTCTGCATCCCCCAGAAGCGCGCATATTCACGCGTAACCCAGCTATGGATCAACACAGCGTCTTCTGCGCGCATAGGCCGGAGGCTGAACGTGCCGGCCGGACGGTCGGCGCTAAAAATTGTAGGCGATGACATGTTATCGCTCCGTTTGTGCAGGAAAGGTCTGGAAGGCAATTTGCCGTTCGATCGGATAGACTTCTCGCCCGGTCAGCTCACGCAGCAAAACCGAGTTGCGATAGCAGGCCATACCCAGATCGGGCGTTACGAACCCATGGGTATGAAGCTCGGCGTTCTGCACAAAGATCTGGTTATGCTTATCGATACTGTAGTTGCGCTGAACATCATAACGACCCTTTTCATCCCAGCGCAGACGCTGAGTCACGCCTTCAAGAAACGCCGGCGGACGATACTGATAGCCGGTAGCCACAACCAACCCTTCGGTGCGCCGGGTAAATGTGCAATCCTGCTCCTGCTGATGCAGCGATAGTTCGAATTCTCCCTGCGGCAGCCAGCGCATATCCGTCAGCGCCGAGTGGGTAAACAGATTCACGTCCAGTTCGCCGTCAAGCTGCTTGATGTACAGCAGATCGTAAATGTCGTTGATAAGACTGCTGTTGATACCTTTATAGAGGTTCTTATGGCGGGCATTCAGTTCGTCGCGCTTGCCCGGCGGCAAATCATGGAAATAGTCCACCCATTCAGGCGAGGTCATCTCCAGCGTCAGTTTGGTATATTCCAGCGGATAAAAACGCGGCGCGCGGGTGATCCAGTTGAGCTGGTAACCAAAGCGATCGATTTCAGTGAGCAGATCGTAATAAATTTCTGCGGCGCTCTGTCCGCTGCCCAACACGGTTATCGAACGTTTTTTCTGCAGCTCTGCTTTGTTCAGCAGATATTCGCTGGAATGCGTAAGGCGCTGGCGGTGCGGAATACTGCATTCGGGTAACCAGGCGGTAGGGCCCGTGCCAAGGATCAGACGGCGCGCGAACCATTCATGCCGTGTGCCGCTGCGGGTATCGGTGGCGGAAATACGGTAGGCGCCCGTTTCTTCGTCGTAGCTGACATAATCAACATGCGTATTCCAGCGCAGATTGCTGAGTCGCGAACAGGCCCACTGGCAGTACTGATTATACTCTTTGCGCATCAGGAAGAAGTCTTCCCGAATATAGAATGAGTATATCTTTCCTTTTTCCTTCATGTAGTTAAGCAAACTGTAAGGGCTGGTAGGATCGGCCAGGGTCACCAGATCGGCCATAAAGGGCGTTTGCAAATGCGCGTTTTCCAGCATCATGCCGGTGTGCCAGTCAAATCCAGGATTCCGATCGAGGAAGAAGCCGTTCAGGCCTTCAACCGGTTCACTAAGACAGGCCAGCCCCAGGTTGAAAGGGCCAATACCAATACCGATAAAATCGTAAACAGTCTTATTCATTTTAACGCTCTCACTGGTTTGCCGGGGTCAATAGAGAAAGCCGCATCTGCTCCCGCCCGTAATACGCAATCAGGCTGACCACGTCTTCGAGGTCAGCAGGGGTGGTGGTGGGATTTAACAGGGTAAATTTCAGATACTGACGTCCTTCTACTTTGGTACCGGCAACGACGGCATTTCCGGAACGGAACAGCGCCTTACGAATCGCTACATTAATGTCATCAATTTGTGCCTCGCTCATCGCTGACTCGGGAACGTAGCGGAAAATCTGCGTGGTCAACTCAGGCGCATGGAGCACCTCGATAGCGGGATGTTGGTTCAGCAGCTGATGGGCGATTTGCGTCAGGTTGATAATGCTGTCGAAAGCTTCGCCCAGCATGCGCGGCCCCATGATGCGCAGCGTCAGCCACATCTTCAGGGCATCGAAACGACGCGTAGTCTGAATGCTTTTATTGACCAGGTTTGGCGTGCCTTCCTGCTGGGCGCTTAACGGATTAAGGTAGTCAGCATGGTGGGTAACGTGCTTCAGATGTTTGCGGTTACGCACGAAGAAAGCGCCGCAGCTGACGCTTTGAAAGAACGATTTGTGATAGTCGACGGTCACCGAGTCGGCCTGTTCAATACCGTTCAGGCGGTGGCGATGATTTTCTGATACCAGCAGGCCGCAGCCATAGGCAGCGTCAACATGCATCCATAAGCCGTGATGTTGGCAAAGGCCCGCTATCTGCTGAAGCGGATCGATACTGCCAAAATCGGTGGTGCCGCTGGTGGCAACAACGGCGATCGGGATTAATCCCTGTTCATGGCAGCGCAGGATCTCCTGTTCAAGCTGTTTCGCGTCCATGCGGTAATGTGCATCGTAATCAACGGGGATAACGGCGTCATAACCCAATCCAAGGATCGCCATCGACTTTTGAATGCTGAAATGGCTGAGTTTTGAAGTGAATACTCGCCACTTAGCAGCATCTTCAGGCAGCCCCCGCTGTTTAATAAGGTGGCCGGGATGATGGGCTTCACACCAGCTGTCTCGTGCCAGTAGCATGGCCATCAAATTAGACTGGGTGCCGCCGCTGGTAAAAATCCCATCCGATTCAGCAGGCAGGCCAATACGGCCCAAAGTCCAGTCAATAACTTTTTGCTCAATCAGCGTGCCGCCTGCGCTTTGATCCCAGGTATCTACCGAGCTGTTTACGGCGGCCATGATCTGCTCAGCCATAAGAGAAGGCATGACCAGCGGACAGTTGAGATGCGCCAGGTATTTAGGATGATGGAACCAGACAGCGTCACGGAGGTAGAGCTGGCTAAGCTCTGCCAGCGCCTCTTCGTTACTGCCCAGCGGGCGATCCAAATCGACCTCGCTGAACGCTGTGGCCAGCTCATGGGGAAGGATGCCGCTAAATGGCTTCTCAACGGCCTCCAGTGTTCTGGACATTAGCGCCAGCACGTCCTGGGTTTGCTGATTCCAGGCAGGCAGCTGCTGGTTATTGAAAATGTATTTTTCAGGGCTGCTAACATCACCGACAGCAGAAGAGGGGACTGATTGAGCGAATGAGCGTAAGACCATATTTAGTTCCTGTACTTTAAGACGCAAAGACTCTGCCTGGGTTAACCAGGCAGGATTACCAGCTCGAAAATTCCAATAAAAATCAAGAGATGCAAAAAGGAGAAACACCTTAAAAAACAGGGAGTCATGCTTACTCGTTGTAAAGACAATATCCCGCGTGCAACCCATAGGTTAAATTACTGTTAACAGATTTTGTTTGAATGCGATTATAAATAACAATCATTATCATTCAACATTTTTGGCGGTACAAATCACCCGTCTCACTATCTGATGCTAAAAGTGTGATGCAAATCACATTAAGCGGCGGCAAAAGACGAATTTTCTTAGGAATAATCTGAAGGGAAAGGGCCGGAAGGACGGTGAGGGATAAGGCCGTTTTGAACAATTCGGGCATAAGTGCACAGAGCATGCGACAAACGCGGCCTGGTACTGTCGAAATACACCAGGCAAAACGGCGTGTTAAACGATCGGGCGAAAACGGAAAAAACCAGCGGGTGATACGAAGTCGGTCAGCGCGTTCGCAGCCGCTGAGCTGAGTTCAGGAATGTTCATCTTTGCGGGAGAGGGGGCGCTTCGCGTGTTGGCGGCAGCGTTCAGAACAATATTGCACCTCGTCCCAGCACTTCTCCCATTTTTTACGCCATGTCATTGGCTTATTACAATATTTGCAGAAACGCACCGGCAACGTTTTTTTATTGCCTTTAAATACTTTCATTTTTTCATCCGCTTTTACCGGTTAAGACGACTTGCCCAGATCGCGTAGCCGCCATTCCAGCCACTGATCCAGCTCTGCCTCTGGCAACGGCCTGGCATAAAAATAGTCCTGTTCCTGGTTACTGCCATATTCTGTTAACGCCGTATCCGCCTCCCCATTCTCCACCAGTACGGTGTAATCCAGCTCCTTCAGCATGGTTACAATACTGCGGGAAATGATCCGTGAAGAGGTATCCGAGGAAATATTTCGGATCAAAGATCGATCGATTTTTATTGCATCACGTGGCATACGTCGCAGATAGCTGATATTGCGGTAGCCTGTGACAAAATCATCCAGTGAAATACCAAACCCCCTGAGTTTTAACATTTCCATCCCACTCAGTGCCGCCGGGTTCTCAAGCATACGTTCGGTTTCGAGGCATTCAATGCCGAGCAGGGCATTAGGCAGTTTCTCTTTCAGCATTTTATTTTCCAGCATGGTAGCAAAGCCTTTATGCGAGAAGTCGCGTGCGCTGACATTAATGATTATCGGTAACTGAATATGGCTGTTTTTCAGTCTTGCCAGCCGGCTAATCACGCGATCTGTCATCCAGTTCGTCAGGACGGATAATAACTGCCCCTGTTCAGCCTGTGGGACAAAAAAAGCAGGAGAGAGCTCGCCCCGAGTGGGGTGGCGCCAGCGGATAAGCGCCTCCAGCCCGACAGGCTTACCGCTGTGCAGACAAATTCTGGGCTGCCAGGCCAGCCATAGCCCCTGGCCTTCCCGCAGCGCAGAAGCCAGATCGCTGATCAGCGCAGGATCCTGCGTATGCCGTTCATTGACCACCTCAACAAAATGGAGCGATGACAAACCGCGTGCGATAGCTTCATGCAGCGCGCTGACTGCGCGGCGGAGTATCTCCTGAGCAGCGACCTCCCCTGGAATAAAGTCCGTCTCGCCCGTAAAAATTGTTAGCGCGATAGCAAGACCGTCGCCCAGATCGACGCTAATTCCCTCCAGCTTTTCGACGACCCGCTCAGCGCTGAGGTGGCTGCCCTGACGTGTCAACAGGGCAATACGGCCGGTGGCAACCGTATAAAGCCTGTCACCTGCTGCCAGCCTCAGACGGAGTGGCAGCAGCGTCGCCACATCTTTAAGCAGATTTTCTACCGGCCCCATGCCCATTGAGCGTGCAAGTTCGCAGGCGCGAGGCATATCAATACAGTCAATAATGATTAACCGACGCGACGTCTGATTCTCTGCTGCGGTCAGGTTTTGCAGATCCTGGATAAGGCGCTGACGATTAGGCAGAGCGGTAACCGGATCGGTAAAACTGGCGGAATTTAATGCTTCAAGGAAAGAGATCACCAGGGCAGCCAGCATTCTGAGCGTGGTAATTTGGCTGGCGCTAAAAGGATGGGGCTTCGTGTCGGTTACGCACAGCGTGCCGACCACAATCCCTTCGCTATTTTTTAGCGGCACGCCAGCGTAAAAGCGGATATATGGCGCCCCGATGACCAGAGAATGAGTGGCAAACCGAATATCGAGCAGGGTATCAGGCACCACAACCGGATTATCGCTGTCTACCACGTGACGACACAGCGACTCTTCACGAGAAGAGTGTGACAGGGAAAAATTGTGGGAAGCGCGAACGTACTGAGTATCATCATCCAGTACGGAGATAAAGCTACCCGGAATGCCCAGCGTCTGGCTGGAAAGCTGAACAAATTTCCTGAGCACCTCATCCCTGCTTTCATCAGCGCTAAGGAGAGCCTGTAATGCACGGAGACGAGGGCCGTTATTGCTGTCACTGTTTATAATCATTGGGGCCTCAGCGCCAGCCTGACTCTGGTGCAAATTAAGCATTAAAATAAAGCGGGGAAAATATAACGACTTAGAAGTATATTGCCGCAAAAAAATAGATCTACTTTAAATCATAGCCCTGACAGGGGGTGTGTGTCACTTTTAATTTCTTTAATGAAAAAATCACGCCTTATCGATATAACAATTGAATCACAGGTGTCTTTTCCTTTTTTTCTCGGGCAATTGAAAAAAAAGAGATGCCGTTTGATTTAAAATCTGAGGCAGGCGCTTTTGCTCTGGGAAATGCCAGAATTACCGTGGTTTTAACATTACCGGCAATAAAATTCATTTTTAACACCGCGACTCCGGCTGGGTAATTTTTCTATTTTTTGTGGGTACATCCGGCAGGCCTTAGGGCACGCTAAGTCAGGCATAGCAGATGCGTACAATAACCAAGGAAAAAGGGAATTTTATCAATCAGGCTAATCAATAACCGGCCAGGCTGGGAGTATAAGGCCAAATTCTGATTACATCGTTATCGTTTTGGGACCAGTGTCGATCCCAGCGACGCCTACGCTGCGGCCAGCAAGGGCCCTGAACGCCAGAGGATTGGCAAAAGATCGGGCATTGTGTTTCGCCGTAAATTCAGAGACTATTCGCGCGCCGTTTTTATCAGATAAGATATCGCCTGCATGATAACTATTTCTCAAATAAAGCATTTTATAAAAAGATTCTGGCCGCGCCCGGTGGTAGTGGCACCCCGCCAGATAATCCTTTCCAGCCTGGGGGCTTTCACCGGTTTGCTGTTCGCCAGCCTGTTCAGCCACTGGACGCTGGGCGAAGTTAACGTCTGGTTTATTGCGCCAATGGGTGCCTCCGCCGTTCTGCTGTTTGCTGCATCTAACAGCCCGCTGGCTCAGCCATGGTCAGTAATAGGTGGTAATTTTGTATCAGCATTAACCGGCCTGACCGTCGCGCACTATATTGAACAGCCCGTGATTGGGGCTGCACTCGCTGCTGGCCTGTCCGTGGTGCTGATGTTTAAGCTGCGCTGTCTTCATCCCCCGGGCGGCGCAATAGCGTTGACTGCAGTGATGGGCAGCCACGCGGCAGGAATGAGTGGCTACCATTTCGCTTTTGTCCCGGTGCTGCTTAATTCAGTCTCGCTGACGTTTGTGGCCATCCTTTTCAATAATCTGATCGGTCGTCGTTACCCGCATACGCTTTCTGCCGCTGAAACCTTGCCAAAACCCGTACAGATGGATGTGGCCATTTCACGGCAGGATCTGCACGAAGCGTTAATGAAAGGGGAGTTCCTTGATATAGATGAAGAGGATCTACAGCAGGTGTTACAACAGGCCGAAAACATTGCGTTAGCTCGCCAGGCAGGAAAAATGGTGATCCACCAGGCTGCTTCAGAAAGAAAAAGCTAAGCATCGGCCATCCTCTTTGTTTGACAGGCTGAGCTGAATTCTCAGGCTGTCACTCCCGCTTCTGCCGCCAGCGTTTTGCCGGCCGTAAACGCCAGCCTGGCCAGATAACGAGCCGCCGGAAAGAGGGCGTTATCATCAACGCGAAATTCAGGATGATGCAGTGGCCAGGGGCCGCCGGAGCCGACCATCACAAAGGCGCCAGGGATCCGCTGCTGATAGAAAGCAAAATCTTCGCCTATCGGGCTGGCCGCAACGGTACGCGCTTCCAGCCCGCTGGCGCTGGCCTGTTCAAGCGCGAAAGCCGCCCAGCGCGCGTCGTTGCTAACCGAAGGCGGCCCCGGCTGCCAGTCCAGGCTGAGTTCTGCATTAAACGAGACGGCCAGGCCGCTAAGCAGCTGGCGCAAGCGGCGTTCGAGCAGGGCGCGGCTTTCGGCGTTAAAGGTGCGCACCGTGCCCTCCAGCCATGCCTCTGCCGGGATCACGTTCCAGGTCGTGCCGCTGTGGATCTGCGTTACGGAAACCACGGCGTTTTGCTCGGAGGGGAGATTGCGGGCGATCAGCGTTTGCAGAGCGGTAATCAGCTGGCCGGCAATCACGATCGGATCGTTGCCTTCATGCGGGCGCGCGGCGTGGCTGCCCGTGCCGGTAATGCGGATGGCGAAACGGTCAACGCCTGCGGTCAGCGCGCCCGCTTTGCAACCCACCACGCCGACCGGCAGGCCTGGGTCGTTGTGCAGGCCGAAAATGACGCTGGCTTTATCCAGCGCGCCGCTCGCCAGTACGGCTGGCGCGCCCTGGCCGGTTTCCTCGGCGGGCTGAAACAGAATACGCACGCTTCCTGCCAGCTGGTCGCACTGTTGCTGCAGCAGGATCGCCGCGCCCAGCACTGCCGAAGCGTGGAAATCATGGCCGCAGGCATGCATCACGCCCGGCGTTTGCGAGCGGAAAGCCAGGTCGGTCTGTTCCTCAATCGGCAAAGCATCGATATCGCCGCGTACCACCACCAGCGGGCCTGGCCGATCGCCGCGAATTTCCGCAACCAGGCCTGTCGCCAGCGGCAGATCCAGCGCGGTAATATCGTGGTTAGCCAGCTGCTCGCGCAGATAAGCCGTGGTGGCGACTTCCTGACCCGAAAGTTCAGGGAATCGATGCAGATGGTGGCGTACCTGGTGCAGATAATTTACAAGTTGCGTCATAATGCTCTCCCGGTTAGCCAGCGACTCTGTAGGACGGGACTTCATTTATGGCGTTGCCCCTGGCGCGCCAGGCTGCGGCGCCGCTTATTTAGCGGCTAAAAATGCGCCGCGCCGGCTGAGATAACAGCCGCCCCGTCAGGCTGGCCAGAAAGCCTACCAGCCTTCAGGAGATTGCCATAGTTGGATTCCGGTAAAGCACACTCGCTATTCAGAAAATGCAGACCTCGGCACGATCCGTTTAAAGCGCCGCGTTATCAACGATCTGTCTGTCGCTGATGTTATACAGCGTGGCGGTGGCAGCCAGCACCGACTGCGTCTCCTGGCCCGGCTTATGGGATTCCACATGGGTAATATGGTAACCGACCGCGCCTGCGGCCAGCGCCTTTTGCACCAGCGCGTCGTGGAGATCTTCCAGCGAGGTTGCCCAGCTGACTTCCGTTACGCCGAAAGGCGCGATCGAGGCTTTTTCCCGCTGAGACAGGCCTGAGCGAACCAGCACCGGCTCGATCGATTTCGCTGAAAAAATAGAGAGCACATCCTGAACTAACGCTTTCATAACTTCACTCCTCATTAAGGTCGCCCGTGGCGCACAGTGTTACGCATTTGGATTTATTGTTAATAAAAAGTAAACCTCAGGAGCTATACAACGCCTTTCCGCCACGTTGTATTTAGCTATTGCTGCTAATCAGGCGTGGAGAAATCTTCGTTCACATTTAAAGGCGATCCGCAGGAAGTTATTTGCATTCCATTACATGTGCCAGGGCGGAGAAGGGCTGACGCTGCCGGGGAAGGGGCTGCGCTAACCCTGAGGCGACCCGCTGGCAGGTCTACGCTTTCGGCTTACCCGAAGTGCATCGACTACCAGAGAGAAGGCGGGTGAAGGCTGTTTCCGGCTGGGATAATAGAGGTAGTAGCCGGGAAAAGGCCTGCACCACTGCTCCAGCACACGGATCAACCGTCCCTCTTCAATATGATTGCCGAACTCTTCTTCGGGTAAAAAAGCGATGCCAAGTCCTGCCAGCGCTGCGGCAACAATGTGTTCAGAAGTATTGAAAATAAGCTGGCCGCTGACGCGTACGTTCAAATCGCCGCCGTCCTGATCGAAGTCCCAGACGTATAGCCCGCCAGAGCGAACCATACGCTGGTTAATGCAGGCGTGCTGCGTGAGATCATGAGGCGTTTCGGGAAGAGGGTAACGTGTAAAATACTCCGGCGTTGCCACTGCGGCCATGCGTAGCTCAGGGCCGATGGGTACCGCGATCATATCTTTATCTATGGTATCGCCAAGCCGCACGCCCGCATCGAACCGATCTGTGACAATGTCACGAAATCCGTGATTGGCATCAAATTCGAGGGTGATGTCAGGATACTGGCGCAGCAGCGGCGTCAGCTTTGGCAGTAGCGTACTGTGCAAAACGTTGGGACCGCAGGTAATGCGAACCGTGCCTGCTGGCTTATCGCGCATCTCGGTAAGCATATCCAGTTCGGCTTCGATTTCATCGATACGGTTACCTATGGTCAGCAGTAAACGCTCGCCGGCCACCGTTGGCGAGACGCTACGGGTCGTACGCGTAAGCAGGCGAATTTGCATACGCTCCTCAAGTGCGGAAATCGCCTGGCTGAGAGCAGGCTGAGTCACGCCCAGTCTCGCGGCGGCGCGGGTAAAGCTCTTTTCACGCGCGACGGTAACAAAATAGAGTAGGTCGTTCAGGTTGCGTTTCACCAGGTGCAGATCTCAATCATTGATAAGCTGTAGTTATAAACCTATTAAGCATTCATTAGCTAGTAATGCTGTGCGCCACCTGTAAAATTTCCTCAGGCCAGCATTGAGAATGAATCAACGCCGCGTTTTTCTGTGCTATTCCCGCGAGTCGTTTTTAATCCTGATGACTATAAAGCGTTTTGGCGATAGCGGCTTGCTTCATGTAAATATTAATAAAAGCTATTGAGGACTCTACAGTGAGAATATTAACCTTGTTATTAGGGCTGGCAATCAGCTCGTTTGCTGCAACCGGAGCCGATATGTCTGACGGCGCAGATAACTTTTATAAAAGCGATAAGGTTACCCGTCAAAAGGTGATTTTTAAAAATCAGTATCAAATGAACGTGGTCGGTAATTTATTTATGCCGAAAGGGATGAAGCAGGCAAGTAAAAATCCGGCTATCGTTATTGGTCATCCTATGGGCGCGGTAAAAGAACAAAGCTCAACTCTTTACGCCCAAAAACTGGCGGAGCAGGGATTCGTCACGCTGGCGATAGACCTCTCTTTTTGGGGCGAAAGCGAGGGGAAACCCGGCCATCTGATTTCTCCGGAAATCTATTCGGATGATTTTAGCGCCGCCGTCGATTATTTGAGTACGCAACCCTATATTGATGCAGAAAAAATTGGCGTGCTGGGGATTTGCGGCAGCGGCAGCTTTGTTATCAGCGCGGCCAAAATAGACCCGCGTATGAAGGCCATCGCGACGGTCAGCATGTATGACATGGGGGCCGCTTTCCGTAATGGATTGCAGCATTCCGTAACGCCTGAACAGCGCCAGGCATTTATCAAAACGGCAGCGGAACAGCGTCTTGCTGAATTTAAAGGCGGAGAAACGGTCTATATTCCAGGTACGGTGAACAAGCTTGACGATACAACATCTGCTATCCAACGGGAATTCTTCGATTTCTACCGCACATCACGCGGTGGTTATACGCCGCAGGGCGAGAAAGAAGCGCTGACGACAAAACCGATGCTGAGCAGTATCGGAAAGTTTATGAACTTCTATCCGTTCAATGATATTGACACCATTTCGCCACGTCCGATGCTGTTTATTACCGGCGATAAAGCGCATTCCAAAGAATTTAGCGAAGATGCCTACCAGCGTGCCGGAAAACCGAAAGAATTATATATTGTACCGGGCGCGGGCCATGTCGATCTGTATGACCGTACCGATCTTATCCCATTTGCTAAGCTGACCTCATTCTTTAAAAATGCCTTAAAATAATATCTGAAGCCGCATCCTGAAGGGTGCGGCCAGGCATCCCGCTAAGGTTAACCGCTAATTTAGCGCTGAAATCCGTAACGCGTTATCGTAACGTATTGAAAATTATAATAAAAATATCTTTATTTTGTTTTTATCCTGTGCCAGCATTTGCCTGAATTTTCATCATAACGGCACAGGATGGCCCCAATGCAAAACAGTACGCCTACACCGCACGACGCAATCTTTAAAACGTTTCTGTCCAACACGCTCCACGCTCAGGATTTTCTGGAGCTGCATCTGCCTGAGGAACTGCGTGAAATCTGCGATCTGGACACGCTCAGGCTGGAGTCGGGCAGTTTTGTTGAAGACGATCTGCGAGCCTGCTACAGCGATATCCTTTACTCACTTAAAACCACCCGTGGCGACGGCTACGCCTATATATTAATCGAACATCAAAGCTCGCCGGACAGAATGATGCCTTTTCGTCTGCTTCGCTACGCCATTGCGGCTATGCAGCGGCATATGGACGCCGGTCATAAAATGTTGCCGCTGGTAATACCGGAGCTGTTTTACCAGGGCGGCCGCTCGCCTTATCCTTACAGCATGAGCTGGCTGGATCTCTTTAGTGAACCCAGGCTGGCAGCAAAACTCTACGGCGGCCGTTTTCCGCTAGTGGATATTACCGTTATCCCGGATGATGAAATTTTAAAGCACCGCCGGGTGGCGCTGCTGACGCTGCTGCAAAAACATATTCGCATTCGCGACCTGCACGATTTGTTTAATGAAATAACCCAGCTGATGCAGAGCGACGAACTGAGCGGACAACAGCAGGCCGCACTGATAAACTATATGATTCAGGCAGGAGAGACGCCCGATGTAAAAGGATTTCTCCACGAACTGGCACAGGCGCTGCCGCAGCATAAGGATGAACTGATGACCATAGCAAAAAGACTTGAAGAGATGGGCAGGGAACAGGGATTACAGGTGGGACTCGAACAGGGCCGCAGTCTGGGCCATCAGGACGGCGAGCGCGAAGCCAGCCTGAAAATCGCCCGCACCATGCTGGAAAAAGGATTCGATCGCGCAGCCGTGATGGAAGTGACCGGACTGTCAGAGGACGATCTTCGGCAAATTAAGCACTAACTTTCCTGCTTCCAGCTCCGCCGCCGGCAGCTTACCGGCGGCGTTGTACTGTTCAGACAATAATAAACTCGCGATAGCCCGAAATAATCACGTAAACCGCGAAATAGCTGAAGATTATGGCAGAGGCCATATAGGAATATTTCAGCAGACGAGCACCCAGCAGCCTGCCGCCGAAGCTGCCTACCAGACATAAAACGCAGGTCCAGAAGACGCCCGCCAGGAAAAAACCGCTCAGAAACCAGCCCGAATCCGTTGTGCTGTGCTGCCCCATACGAGAAATCAGCGCGCCGCCGACGGTTGCGAACCACAGGATTGCCGTGGGGGAGGACATAGCCAGCAGCACGCCGCGGCCAAACTCGTTGCGTAGCGGCCTGGCCTGCTGCGGCTCGTCAGTACGCAGTTCACCCTGACGACGAAACGCGGCCAGCGCCATTTTCAGCGCGAACCACAGCAGCATCGCGCCGCCGCCAATCCACAGTACCCAGCGCACCGCGGCAAACTGTAACAGCACCGTCATACCGGCCAGCGCCAGCAGCGCGTACGCCAGGTCGCCCACACAGGTGCCGATCCCAAGCCAGAAGCCATGAAAATAGCCGCGCTGCATGGCCAGCGTGATCATAGCGATATTGGCGATGCCGATATCCAGGCAGAGCGACAGGCTGAGAAAAAAACCGCTGGAAAATTGCATCACGAAAGCGTTCCTTATAGCCGATCCGCGGCCGTCATCAGACGGTGTAAAGCATGATTGCTCAACAGAAACAAAGTATCCTGGTTATTCATAGCGTTAAAAGGAAAAGTTGCGCCGCGAAGGAAAGTCAATCAACCCTGCTTAAGCGCACGTTTCAGCGCGGAGAAGATGGCAGGATCATTACACTGTGAGACATTAAAGCGCAAAAAATCCGCTGCCGAACCGGATTGACTGAACGCGTTACCGGGCGCCAGCACGACGCCTTCTTTTAAGCAGGCGCGTGACGCCCGTGCGGCATCGGCACCTTCAGGTAGACGGCACCAGAGGAACATACCGGCCTGTGGCGTATGCCAGGGCAGGATATCCAGCGCCGCCAGCTTTTCCAGCGTGGTTTGCATCGCTACCGCCAGCCGTAACCGTACCGATTCCATATGGCGTCGATAGCCGCTGCCTGTCAGCGCGCTGTGCAGCAGCATTGAGGCAAGCTGACCGCCGCCGAAGCTGGTAGCAATTTTCAAATCGACAAGGCTGTCCGTCCAGTCTCGCCGGGCGACAATATAGCCGCAGCGCACCGCCGCCGAAACCGTTTTGGAAAAGCTGCCGATTTGAATAACGTTATGTAAACCGTCATACGCCGCCAGTCTTGGCGCGGGATGGGTTTCAAAATCGGCAAAGATATCATCTTCCACAATAATCAGCCCGGCCGCTTCCGCAAGCTTAAGCATCTGATGGGCAACCACTGGCGTAAGCGATACGCCAGTAGGATTATGGATACCTGCATTAGTGATATAAAGCCGGGGAGCGTGGTTTTGCAGGATTTGGGCAAACGCCGTCAGATCTGGCCCCTGCGGCGTGAACGGCACGCCGACGATCTTTACCGGGTGAGCGCGAAGCAGCGCGTGAAAATTGAAATAGCAGGGATCGTCAACCAGCACGCAGTCTCCCGGCTGGAGTAAAAAACGGCAGATCAAATCTACGGCCTGGGTGCCTGATTCGGTCAGCATGATCTGATCTGCCGTCGCGGTAATCCCCGTTTTCGCCAGCTTGCGGCCTAAAAACTGGCGTAGCTCTGCGTGCCCATAGGGCGAGGCGTAGTCGGTCAGTAGCGCGCTCTGCGCTCGTGCCGCCATGCGCATCGCTTTGCGTACGCCTTCTTCGTACAGCCATGAGGGTGGCAGCCAGCCGCAGCCGGGCTTAAGCAGCTGTGGATCCGCCTCCAGCGCCTGGCGCGATATCCATAAAGGATCGATATCGCGCTCTTTATCGGCCGTCAGCTGCGTTAAATCAAGCGGAGCCGCCGGGCCTGATACAAAAAAACCGGCGCCGGGCCGGGCCGCAATGAGGTTTTCAGCGGCCAGCCGTTCATAAGCTTCCACTACGGTAGAAACCGATACGCCAGAAAGGCGCGCCTGCTGGCGCACGGAGGGCAAGCGCGCGCCGGGAAGATAAGCGCGGGCGGCTATCTGTTTGCGCACCTGCTCCATTACCGAAGCGATACGTGTCTGGCTACGCGGCATGGCGTTCCTCACGCCTGTACTGCATTCACAGCCAGTACAGTTCAGATTAATTGTACTGGATTGTATCTGGCGTAAGCGATCCTGCCAATGCTTAACTGAGCGAAGTCCAACGGGAGAAAGCATGAAAAATAAAGCGAACGGCTGGCTTAGCGGGCTGGCGGGTGTAATGATTTTTGCCGGATCGCTACCGGCAACGCGGCTGGCGGTGGCGGACTTCACGCCGCTGTTTTTAACTTCTGCGCGCGCCAGCCTTGCGGCGGTGGCGGCACTGCTGCTGCTGGCGCTCGGTCGTCAACGAATGCCGCAGCGTGCGGATCTGTTTTCGCTTATGGTGGTTGCTATGGGCGTAGTGATAGGTTTTCCGCTGCTGACGGCTTTTGCGCTGCAGGACGTTTCCGCCGCTCATTCGCTTATGTACCTTGGGCTGTTGCCGCTCTGTACTGCCGCCTTTGGCGTGGTTCGCGGCGAGCGCAGGCCGCAGCCCGCTTTCTGGCTATTTTCGCTGGCTGGCGGCGCTGTTGTGGCGAGCTACGCGCTGGCCGCTAAAGAAAGTCATGCTTCATGGCAGGATTTACTGACCATAGCGGCCGTGATCGTCTGCGGCGCGGGCTATGCGGAAGGCGCTCGTGTGGCGCGCGGACTGGGCGGTTGGCAAACTATTGCCTGGGCGTTAGCACTGGCTCTTCCGGTAGCGCTGCCCATTGCTGCGCTGACCTGGCCGGCTTCGTTCCAGGCGGTGACGTTTTCCGCATGGATGGGATTAGGCTACGTCTCGCTGTTCAGCATGCTGATCGGCTTTATTTTTTGGTATCACGGCCTGGCGAAGGGCGGCACGGCGGCGGTAGGGCAACTGCAGCTGCTGCAACCTTTTATCGGCTTTGGTTTTGCGGCACTGTTTCTGCACGAAAGCATCAGCGGCGTAATGCTGGCATGCGCTTTGGCCGCGCTGGGCTGCGTGGCGGGCGCAAAAAAATTTGCCTGAGGGTGAACGAACCGGCGGCATGGGCTGCCGGTTCGCAGGCCGAAGGTTAATCGTTTTCGAGTTTTTCCGGCCAGGCCACGACAGGGAAAGCGTTCAGCGTGGACGGCGCGAACAGCGCGCCCTGGAAGTTGCAAATGCCTGCCGACTCCAACCACATCCACTCTTCGGGCTTGTTAACGCCTTCGGCAATCACGGCGATCTGCAAAGAGGAGCAAAATTTCAAAATCGCCTGCACGATAGCCTGTTTCGGGCCGCTTTTATGCACGTCGGCAATGATGTTGCGATCGATTTTGATTTTGTCAGGCTGAAACTGGGTCAGCAGCACCAGCCCGGCAGAACCGGCGCCAAAGCCATCAATCGCCAGGCTGATACCGGAAGCCTTGAGTTTTTTAATCGCCGCCTCGAATTCGTCCGCGCGGAATACCGTGCCGTTCTCCGTGACCTCAACAACGATTTGCTCAGGCACCAGCCCGTTAGCATGGATCGCCTCCAGCAGGAAATCGACCGCATCCGGCACAATCGCCAGCGACATCGGCAGCAGGTTGATCGACAGCGTCAGGCCATTAATGCCCAGCTGCTTCGCCATCGCAAAAACGTGCTGTTTGGATTTAAGATCGACGCTATACCTTTCACTGCGCGGCAGCCCGGCGAGATAATCGGCCGCCGACATGCCCGACGTTGGGCGCATAACGGCCTCAAGCGACACGATCTGGCGGGAAAGCGGATCGATAATCGGCTGAAAAGCGAAGCTGTAGTCGGCCGTGGCCGAGGGAACAGCCTCGCGGGGCAGCGCTTCCTCGCGATCGACAACGAACTCCCAGGAGTCGCCCGGCGGGATCTCAAAATAGTTTTCCCGTTCGGTGGCGTCGACAAACACGCGCAGGAACTGCAATGCGCGATCGTCGTAAGTCAGCTGATATTTAGAGGTGCCTTTATCGAGCACGGCCTGCAGCACGTTTTCCGGGTCGTATTCACGCAGGTCGAACAGTTCCATGCCGACATTGCCAAAACGTCTGGCGGGCGCGTAATCGCGCATCAGTTCTACCAGATTATGGTGCCGGGGATCGTTGCAGATCTCCTCATAGATAGCGGTCACAGCGTCCTCCGGGCCCTCCAGCACCTGGAAAAAGTGGGTGCCGTTGAACAATAAAATGCCCGTCACGCTGTGTGATTCGTTGACCTGATTGGCTTGTTCGGCCAGTTTCCCCAACGTCTTATACGCGACGTCATCGGAAATATGGCTACGATAGATGATGGTTGACAGCATGGGGGCTTCCAGATTTTTCGCTATTTTATGCATACCTTACCAGATGCCTTTGCGGTGTTGTCCAGCGCAATTTGAAATCGATTAAAATTCAGCTTGTGGCGTCAGTCCGCGAGCTTACTGGATTTCGACGACGTAGTCGTTAACCGGCGTAATTTTTTTAATCAGCCCATGGTTAAAAAGAAAAGTTTCATACTGCCGATAGCGCTGGCGATCCAGGCGGGCCGGGTCGCGGGCAAACAGCGGCAGCGTTTTTACCCATGCCTGTCTGTTCAGCCCGGTGTTCAGCTCAGGATGCAATTTAGCGAATGCCCGCCAGCTTTCTTCAGGATGGGCCTGCAAGTAGTCGTTGCCCTGCTTGAGCGCTATCAGGAACTTTTTGATAGCGGGTTTGTTCAGGCTATCGCGATTCGCCACCAGAATTAGCTCATCATAGGCCGGCACGCCGTAGTCCTCGACGTTGAACACCACGGGATCTTTGCCCTGAAGCTTCACTTCCAGCGCTTCAATATTACGGTAGCCGCCGATGACCGCATCAACTTTGCCGGTCAGCAACGCGCTGGTCAGCTGAAAATTGACGTTAACCAGCTTAACGTCGCTGAGTTGCCGCTGGTCGTGCTGCAGCATAGCGGCGAGCGTGGCCTGTTCGATGCCGCTGACGGAATACCCCACCGTTTTCCCTTGCAGGTCTGCCGGAGAATGCACGCTTTTATCAAGCGTAATCAGCGTGTTGAGCGGGGAATCAATCAGCGTGCCGACGCGTACCAGCGGTAAGCCCTGGTCGGCAAAAAAGTGCAGCTGTGGCTGATAGGTCACCGCCAGATCCACCTTACCGGCCGCGACCAGACGTGGCGGCAACGCCGGATCGGAAGGCGGAATAATCGTCACATCCAGCCCCTGAGCCTTAAACGCGCCAGTCTGCTGCGCCACCATAATCGGCGCGTGATCGGGATTAACATACCAGTCCAGCATCAGCGTCAGCTTTTGCGCCGCGCTGGCGAAAGGAGATAACGTTGCTACCACCAGCCCACAAACTAAAGCTTTTTTCATTATCTTGTCCTTACGGTGATTAACGCTCCGGCGACCAGCGGATCAGGCGGCGCAGCAGGATATCGGTACTCAGCCAGAGCGCAATCGTCATGGCTACCAGCACAAACAGGGCGGCGAAGCAGAGATCGCTCTGCATTCGCGCGTTAGCATTCAGCATTACAAACCCCAATCCTTCGGCGGAGCCCACCCATTCGCCGACAATCGCACCAATGGGCGCGACGGCGACCGCCATCCGCAGCCCTGAGCCAAAGGCCGGCAGCGCCGCCATCAGCCGCACATGCCGCAGCTGCGAAGCGGAAGAGGCACCCATCGTGCGCGCCAGATCCAGATAGTCCTGTTCGACCCGCCGTAAGCCATCAAAAAAAGCGGAGGCAACCGGGAAAAAAATCACCAGGATCGCCATCACAATTTTGGCGCTGATGCCGAAGCCAAACCAGAGCACCAGCAGCGGCGCCAGCGCAAACACGGGGATCGCCTGGCTGGTCAATACCAGCGGCATCAGCCAGCGTTGCAGGCCGGGCGAAAAGGTCATCAGCAGCGCCAGCAGGGCGCCGAGCAGCACGCCCGCGATAAGCCCGCCGGCGATTTCAGTAGCGGTAATAAGCGTGTGGTAAGCGAGATAGCCAGCGTTATCCCGCATAGCCGCAGCCACGGCGATGGGCGAGGGCAACAGAAAAGCCGGGATGCTGCCAGGCGTGGCCAGCTGCCACAGCGCCATCAGCCCGACAAATACCGTGACGCCACGGCGTATCGTTGCTGCATTCATGCCATGTCCTCTGTCAGCTGGCGCATAAGCTGCGCCTGGCTACGCAATAAATTGGGATCGTCGGGCGCTCGCGGCGGCTGACCAGCCAGCTCAGGAAGCTCGCTAAGCCCGGCAGCAGAAAGGATCAGCAGGCGATGACTGAGGCGACAGGCTTCTACTGGATCGTGCGTAATCAGCAGCACGGTGCAGTCGGCCAGCAGCTCTGCGGCCAGCGCCTGAATTTGGGCGCGGGTAATGGCATCAAGAGCGGAAAAGGGTTCATCCATTAGCACAATGGGCCGTCGCTCGTACAAGGTCCGGGCGAGCGCGACACGCTGACGCATCCCGCCCGACAGCGTGGCGGGCAGCGCGCCGGCATTGCCAGCCAGGCCCACGCGTTCAAGCAGATGTTCTGCCCATTGTCTGTCAGCTTTCTCGCCGCGTAAACGCGCACCCAGCGCGACATTGTCGATCGCGCTAAGCCACGGATAGAGCAGATCCCGCTGTCCCATCCAGGCGATGCGTCCGGCAACCGGCAGCCCATCGCTACCCAGCACCGATCCTGTCGAGGGTGCAAGCAGCCCCGCAATGATCTTCAGCAGGCTGCTTTTACCGACGCCGCTGGGGCCAAGCAGAGAAGTAAAGCGGCCACCTGCCAGCGTAAAGCTTAGCTGCTTAAATAACGTACGATCGCTAAAATGCAGGCTGACCGCCTTCACCTCTATACCCGGCGTCATCGCGCTTCCGGCGTAGCGCAGGCAGCATCAAGCCCCATCTGCCAGAATGCCGTTTCCAGCCGTGTCGCGGTGGCGAATATTCCCGCCAGCGCCTCAAAGCGGCTCGCGCCGCCGCGCTGGGCGGCCAGGTTTTCAAACAGCGTCAGCGAAGCCTGCACGCCGCTCAGGTAAAGCGGAGCGCCATAGTTTTCAATCCACGGCGCGTAGGGATTGCCGGTCAATACGGTTTGCGTATCGTTCAGCAAGCCGACGCCGATCTCGGCATAGCCAGCCACGCAGGGCATCAGGGCGGTCAACAGATCGAGCGCGTCGCCCGCGTGACCAATATCCAGCACATAGCGGGTATAATTTAGCGTTTCTGGCGCCTCGGTTTCCGCCGCCATCGCCTTCCCGGTCAGGCCCCACTGCGCGCAGTAGCGCACGTGGAGCGGCAGTTCGTCGACGATGGCGTTCAGCGAGCGGATTGCCGCACGCATCTCCGGCAGCGTTTGAAATTTGCTGACCAGCAGCGCGTAGGCGCGGGCAAAATGGATAAGGAACAGATAGTCCTGGATAAGGTAACGGCGAAAAGCCGACGCAGGCAGGGTGCCGTCAGCCAGCTGGCGAACAAAAGGGTGATGGATATAGTGCAGCCAGCGATCGCCGGTCTGTTGACGCAGCCGTCCGTAGAAACCGTCAAACACGGAACCTCCTCAATACTTGAGATCCGGTCAGGCGCGGGAACGTGCGTTATCTGGCTCAGCCGTCCCTTCGCTGGCATGACCCAGATCAGGTTCAAAGGGTTCGGCTTGCGCCATCTCAGCCCGTAACAGGACACCCCTCGGTGCGTATTGTTATACGGTATTTACTTTCTGTTTACAATGCGCAGGCTCAGCACCATTGTGGATTCAGGTCGCTGGCCGCTATGGGTTATTAATAGCGCCATTCGGTAACATTCTGAAAGCAAAAAACCGGTCGGAAGCCGCATGCTGTTCTAAGCTAAAAATTGGTTTGTAATGTGATGCGGAGTCGTATGAAACAACAAAATAAGACTATTGGAATAGCGCCTTACGGTGGTTCAGCGGGGGGTTGGGGAGCGTTAAAGGCCGTTGCCGACGCGATCCGCGGCCAGATGTCGGTCAAACAGGACGTGATCGCGTTGTTTAAAGTCAACCAGCCGCAGGGCTTCGATTGTCCCGGCTGCGCGTGGCCCGATCCTCAGCACGGTTCCTCCTTTGAATTTTGCGAAAATGGCGCCAAGGCCGTTTCCTGGGAAGCCACCAGCAAGCGCACCACGCCGGAATTTTTCTCTGCCCATACCGTCAGTGAGCTTTGGCAACGCAACGCTTTTGAGCTGGAAGGCGAAGGCCGTCTGACTCACCCGATGAAATACGATGCGGCCACCGATACCTGGCAGCCTATAGAATGGGAAACCGCCTTCCGTGAAATCGGCGAAAAGCTGCAAAGCTACGAAGATCCGGATAGCGTGGAGTTCTATACCTCAGGCCGCGCTTCTAACGAAGCAGCGTTTCTCTGGCAGCTGTTCGCGCGCGAATACGGCACTAATAATTTCCCGGATTGCTCCAATATGTGCCATGAGCCGACCAGCGTCGGCCTGCCGCAGTCCATCGGCATAGGCAAAGGCACCATCGAACTGGAAGATTTCGATCACTGCGATCTGGTGCTGTGTATCGGCCATAACCCCGGCACTAATCATCCACGCATGCTGGGTACGCTACGTGAAGTCTCCAAACGCGGCGCAACCATCGTGGCGATCAATCCGCTGCGGGAAAGAGGGCTTGAACGCTTTACCTCTCCGCAAAGCCCGGTAGAAATGCTGTCGCTCAGCTCCACCACGCTCGCTTCTACCTATTACAAAGTGCGCGTTGGCGGCGATGCCGCCATGCTGAAAGGCGTGATGAAGTGTCTGCTGGTGATGCACGAGCGGGCGCTGGCGGCCGGAGAGCCCGGCGTGCTGGACGAAAGCTTTATCAGCGAACATACCGAAGGTTTTGACGCCCTGAAGGCGGACCTGGATGCCACCGACTGGCCGCATATTCTGAAAGTCTCCGGTATGACGTTTGAAGAGATCCAGAATATTGCCCACCTGTATGCCAAAGCAGAAAGAACCATTATCTGTTACGGCATGGGTATCACCCAGCACCAGTACGGCACGCAAAATGTACAGCAAATCGCTAACCTGCTGTTGATGCGTGGCAATATCGGCAAGAAAGGCGCGGGCATCTGCCCACTGCGCGGCCACTCTAACGTACAGGGCGATCGTACCGTCGGCATTACTGAAATCCCGCCGCAGTCGCTGCTGGACAACCTGGAAAAAGTGTTTGGCTTTAAGCCGCCGCAGAAACATGGACACGGTGCGGTGCAGGCTATTCAGGCGATCCGCGACGGCCACTCCAAAGCACTGCTTTGCCTGGGCGGCAACCTGGCGGAGGCGATCTCCGATCCGCAGCAAACCTTCGAGGCGATGCGCAAGCTGGATCTGGTGGTGCATATGGCGACCAAGCTGAACCGCTCGCATCTGCTGTTGGGCAAACATAACTATCTGCTGCCGGTGCTTGGCCGAACCGAAATCGACAGGCAGGCATCGGGCGAGCAGAGCGTGACCGTGGAAGATTCCATGTCGATGGTGCACGCCTCGCGCGGCTCGCTGAAGCCCGCTTCGGAATGGCTGAAGTCGGAGCCGGCCATCGTAGCGGGTCTGGCGAAAGCCACGCTGCCCAACACTAAGGTGAACTGGGACAGAATGATCGGCGACTACAGCTTTATCCGCCAGGCTATCGAAGCCGTTTTCCCGGCCTTTGAGGATTTTAACCGCAAGATCCTACAGCCGGGCGGCTTCCGTCTTTACAACGCCGCGTCGGAACGCAAATGGCTGACGCCGTCGGGTAAAGCGCAGTTTAAGATCATGCAGGGCATTAACGAGGATCCGCGTTCGCTGAAGTGCCACGATTTGGTGCTGACGACGCTGCGCAGTCACGATCAGTACAACACCACGCTGTACGGGCTGAACGATCGCTATCGCGGCGTGACGGGAAGGCGGGACGTGCTGTTTATCTCGGCAGATGAGGCAGAAAAACGCCGCCTGCGGGTCGGCGACAAGGTGCATATGGTGGCGCTCGATCCGGACGGCAAGCAGACCTCGCGACGCCTGGATAATCTGACGATAGTGGTTTACGACATGGCGCCTGGCTCGGTCGCGGCCTACTATCCGGAAGCCAACGTGCTGGTGCCGCTGGACAGCTTCGATACCGAAAGCGGTATTCCGGCTTATAAAAGCATTCCTGTCGCGCTGGAGCACGCAGAAGCGACCGAAACGTCGGGCACGCTGCGCTAAAAATGGGAAGGAGGGGGCGACCTCTCCTTTTCTTCCTGACCCCGCAAAAATAAACGTAATGGCTTTAAAATTGCTTCAGCTGAGCGTACCCTGAGCACGCAATCCTTTCTCCTGCGAGGTTACTGAGCTTCCCGAATATCCGCAGTAATAAAACGAGTAATCAGCACAGAGTAATAAAGAACATAACTCGGATAAAATCGCATAGATATCAAAACGGGAAATTACGGATAGCTTTCCGGAAAATTGACCTCAGTTGAGGTCAATAACATATTAAAACCTCCTGATACTTTAATGGATAAATAACGATATTAAGGAAATAAAATGCGGCAGAGGATAATCGTATGTCCTGTGATTCAAAACGAAGGTGAGTATTTGCTTTGTAAAATGGCTGCGGATCGTGGTGTTTTTCCGGGGCAGTGGGCCTTGCCTGGTGGAGGGATGGAGGCGGGCGAAACACTGGAAGAAGCCCTGAGGCGCGAAATAAATGAAGAGTTAGGCGAGGAGCTATGCATCACAGATATTCAGCCCTGGACTTTTCGTGATGACATCCGAACCAAAACGTACCCGGATGGCACAACTGAAGAAATTTATATGATTTATCTTATATTTGACTGCATCAGTACTAATCGAAATATTACTTTTAACGAGGAGTTTCAGGAAATCGCATGGGTCCCCCCTGAAACCTTGAAAGCTATGGATCTGAATGAAGCGACTCGTATCACATTTGCCCGCAAGGGGCTTATTTAGCGGCCTGCCCGGCCGCTAGCCCGGTTTATTAGGATGTGAGCCCCCTTATTTTTGATTAAAATCAAAATTATCTGTTAAATATTTCCTTAACTAAAATTTTTACTTTCGCTTGCTTCACAAACTGATTTTTCACCACTACTTTTTCTTTCAACAGGCTTTCTTAATTTCACGATAGCCTGTGCTACAGGCGCTTTTGCGCGCAGACGCAGGGATAGTGTCTCTTTCGAACATTATACCTGCTGGTTGCCATCAGCCTGAAGGATACTTCTATGAGAGAACTTGATGCTTCAGAGTTAATTTACGTAAACGGAGGAAGCGATAGCATTACCAGTGGCCTGACTGAAACCGAAACAACGCTAACAACCCGCGGCGGAATTAAAGATTATGATGGCTGGCAAAGCGGTGCGATAGGCGCAGCGTTAGGAAACGCGCTGTACGTTTTGGGAAAATCATTAGGCTGGTGGAGTTAAAAGAGAAAATCCAGGTGTTTAATCGATACTATTGAAAATGGGATTCAGGGACGTTCGGCAAAATAATCAGAATAGTTTAAGGAGGCGATCAATCAGCATTTTTTCTAAACACATCATTGAAAAGATCCCCGCGCCATCCGGCGCGGGAAACAGGATTTACAGCGCCATATCGTGCTGGGCTGGCGTTTTCTCAGCCTGGCCAGTAATGGTGGACTGCGCAGGCTCCTGAGCAGGCATCTTGATAACCGGTGGCTTGGTCAGCTGCAGCGTGGCCGCGGTGTCATCCCAGACATGCTGCGTCAGCTCGGTGTTACCGTTCAGCGTCTGGCCGTAGGTTGGCACCACTTTATGGATCTTTTCCTGCCATTCCGGCGAGTTGAACTGCTCCGGGAACAGCTTCTTCATCACGTTGATAGCGATAGGTGCCGCAGTCGAAGCGCCTGGCGATGCGCCCAGCAGGGCCGCCACGGTTTTCTGCTGATCGGTCACAATTTCTGTACCCAGCTTCAGCACGCCGCCTTTATCCGCATCTTTCTTGATGATCTGCACGCGTTGACCCGCCTGGATCAGTTTCCAGTCTTCTTTCTTCGCGTCCGGATAGTACTCTTTCAGCGCGGCAAAACGGTCGTCGTCGCTCAGCATGACCTGACCAATCAGGTATTTCACCAGGTCAAAGTTATCCATGCCCACGTGGGTCATCGGCATAAAGTTGCTGGTGGTGGTGGTGCTCAGCAGATCGAACAGCGAACCGTTTTTCAGGAACTTGGTAGAGAAGGTCGCGAACGGCCCAAACAGTACCACACGCTTACCGTCCAGGTTACGCGCATCGATATGCGGAACGGACATTGGCGGTGCGCCTACGGAAGCCTGACCGTACACTTTTTGCAGGTGACGGCTGGTAATGGCCGGATTCTCGGTGACCAGGAAAGAGCCGCCAACCGGGAAGCCTGCATAGTTGTCCGCTTCCGGAATGCCGGTTTTTTGCAGCAGCTTCAGCGCGCCGCCGCCAGCACCGATAAAGACATATTTCGCGTCAATCGCGCGTTCGCCGCCGTTTTTCACGTCTTTGATGGTCACGTGCCAGGAGTTGTCGCTGTTACGCTTAAAGTCGGTCACTTCTGAAGAGGTTTCCAGCTTAAAGTTGCTGTTTTTCTTCAGGCTGGCGGTCAGCTGACGAGTGATCTCACCGTAGTTAACGTCGGTGCCTACCGGCGTCCAGGTGGCCGCGACTTTCTGCTTAGGATCGCGGCCTTCAATAACCAGCGGCGCCCACTGTTTGATCTGATCCTGATCGGTAGAGAACTTCATGCCCTGGAACAGGGTGGTTTTCTGCAGCGCAGCATAGCGCTTGCTCAGGAACTCAACGTTGTCGTCGCCCCAGACAAAGCTCATGTGCGGCGTAGAGTTGATAAAGGAGTGCGGGTTGTTCAGCACGCCGTTTTTCACCTGAGAAGTCCAGAACTGGCGAGAGATCATAAAGGCTTCGTTGATCTCCAGCGCCTTGCTGACGTCGATGGTGCCGTCGGCACGCTCAGGCGTATAGTTCAGCTCCATATTGGCGGAGTGGCCGGTACCGGCGTTGTTCCAGCCGTTGGAAGACTCAAGGGCGACGCCGTCGAGCTTCTCAACCATAATCTGTTTCCAGTCTGGCTGAACGTCTTCCAGCATCGTGCCCAGCGAGGCGCTCATGATGCCGCCGCCGATCAGCAGAACGTCGGTTTTCTCTGGTGCAGTTTCAGCATGGATCGCTGTAGAAATCAGTAACGCAGACAGCGAAACTGAGGTAATCAGTTTTTTTGATTTAATCATGGCAGGTGTCGATAGTCGGGATTTGACATTAGTTAAAAAGTGTCCATAAATATTAAAATATTGTTATGGCAGATTGTATGTGTTTTTAGTTACAAAACTAAAAAATGTCATATTTTAGTTAATTTAGTTACAAATGGGCAGGAAAAAGCGGAGCATCTGTTACGAGATGGTTCAGACATGCCGCTTTCGGCAAGCGTTAATGCAAATTAGCGGCAGCTTCCGTAATACCAGCGTTAACTATAGGGATAAGTTACAGCAGCACGTCCTTGTGCTGTAGAGTCAGCTTTACCGGCTAAGCAGAATAACCGGCATCCGCCGATCGCCTCCCGCCAGGCTAAAGCTTGTCTCCAGCGCAGATTCTGCGCCACTGATCAGATTGATATAGCGTCGGCCAGCCAGCGCCTCCGGCAGGGCGATTTCCGCCGGCGCCCAGTGCGCCTCCTGCAATCGGTTAAACACAAGGCGGGGCAGGATCACAATCAGCGCCGCCTCGTCGTTGGCTCGACCAAAAGCCAGCACGTTCTCCGCCTGCTGACCCGTGGCGCTCAGCGGCAGATAGTCGCCTTTACGAAACAGATCCGGCAGCTGCTGACGCAGGGGCAGCACTTTAGCAATCAGCTGCTGCTTCAGGCGACCGTCCAGCCAGTGCGCTTCATTAGCGGGATCGACCTGCTCAACCTGATTTAACAGCTGCTCCAGCGCGGCGAAATCCGGCTCGCGACGGTTGTCGGGATCCACCAGGCTCAGATCCAGCGTTTCGCTGCCCTGATAAATATCCGGCACGCCCGGTGCGGTCAGCTTGATGGCCGTCTGGGTCAGGCTGTTAACAAGGCCTGCGTGGATAAAGGGCTGGAGCGACGCGGTGAAGTCCTGCAAAAAAGCCTGATTATCGGGCGACAGCAGATGACGCACATAGTCGAGCACGGCATTTTCATAGGTTTCGTTGCTGTCGGCCCAGTCGGTGCGCAGCTTCGCCTCACGCAGCGCTTTTTCTACAAAGCCGGTAAAGCGCTCCTCCAGCGCCTTGAGGCCTTCAGCATCATCAGGCGCCAGATCGGTGGGCCATGCGCCCGCCAGCGACTGGTACAGCATCCACTCCACGGCGGGTTTTGGCGCAGGGCCGTCCTTAAGCTGCACCACCTGAGACTGGTTGCCTTGCCGCCAGCGAGAGACGCACTCCGCCCAGCGCTCCGGCGCTTCGCTCAGCGTATAGAGGCGCGCTCGCGCATCTTCGCCACGCTTGGTGTCGTGGGTAGAGGTGCCGGAAAGGGCGTCCGGCTGACGGGCCAGCCGCTCCTGCATCTCCTGGTGGAAACGTTCCGGCGAGAAGTCATCCGGCATCGGCTCCGCGCCGACCTCATTCAGCGCCAGCGCCATATGCAGGCGGAAAAACAGCGTGTCCTCGACCGATTTTGCCATCAGCGGCCCGGTCAGCTGCTGGAAGCGGGTGCGGAAGCTGGCGGCGTCGTCACTGGCGGCAGCGGAAACTTCGCCCGCCATAATCCGCGTTAAAAAGCCCAGCGCCTCGGGATCCGGTGCCTTAACGCCCTGGCGCACCTCGTCCGCTACTTTCAGCAGCAGGTCGGCATCTTCGGGCGGCAGCCCCTCTGTTGTGCCGTAAGTGCGGTAAACGGGGAAGGCGACCAGCAGCTCCCGCAGCGCCGTCAACAGCGCTTTCTCTTCCAGCGGCTCGTTATCGGCGGCGGCGATAGTGGTGGCAAGCTGCAAAAGCCTGGTCGCTTCACCGGCGAAGTTGCGGGTCGCCATCAGCATTTTGGCCGCGCGCAGCTCCGCCTGCACGTCAACCGGCTTGCCCAGCAGCGTTTCATAGGCCTGCCGCAGCTGACGAATATGTTTGCCGTCCACCAGCGCTTCGGACAGGGAAGCAATAAATTCATACCCAGTGGTGCCGGAGACAGGCCAGTCGGCAGGCAGATGCTCGCCCTTAGCCAGGATCTTTTCTACCGTGATATAGCAATCCGGTCCGGCTTCCTGACGCAGCCGTTCCAGATAGCTTTTAGGATCGGCCAGCCCGTCGACGTGGTCAACGCGCAGGCCCTGCACCGCGCCGCTGCGCACCAGCTCGAGGATCAGCTGGTGCGCATCATCGAACACCGCCTTATCTTCCACCCGCACGCCGGCCAGCCCCGTGATTTCAAAAAAGCGGCGGAAGGAGAGGTCGCGCGGCGCGTCCCGCCAGGACATCAGCCTGTAGGGCTGGCTGTCGTGCAGCGCAGCGATATCGGCTTTGTCGGTGAGTTGCAGCACCGCCTCCACCCGATCCTGCCAGCTTGCAGGCGTCAGCGGATAGAAATGTTCGTAGTAAGCCAGCGCCGGTTTCCCGGTTTGCGGATCGGGTTTAACCGCGATAGCGCCGTTTTCAAGCTCCACCTCAAAATCATCGCCAAGGAAAGGCAGCGTCAGACGACGTGACCAGTCGATATCAAAATGGTGGGCGTAGCGGCTGTTTTCGCCGTGCTCTACCACGTCGCGCCACCAGGCGTTTTCCAGCGATGAGGCCATATGGTTCGGCACGATATCGATGATCAGCCCCAGGCCAGCCTGTTGCAGCGTTTTCACCAGACGATCGAAGCCCTCACGGCCGCCAATCGCCGGATCGATTTCATTGGCGTTGATAACATCGTAACCGTGGGTAGAGCCGGAAAGCGCGGTAAAAATGGGCGACGCGTAGAGATGACTAATGCCCAGCTGTTTCAGATAGGGAACAAGCGCGGCGGCCCGATCGAAAGTCATGCCGCTGCGGAACTGGATACGGTAGGTCGAGGCTGGAATAGTCACGCGGTTTCTCCCGGAGCAAGGCGAACAAGGATGGCATGCTGGGGCAGCTCGGTGATGGCCTGCGGCCAGCTAAAAATCGTCTCGCCCGGCATGTCCGGCACGGGCTGGGTTTTCTCGCCGATATTCAGCGCGATCGACAGCGTGCCCTGAGGGAACGTCCAGCTGACAGCGACGAAACCGGCGGCGGTTTGCAGCACTTTGCCGCTGTTGCCGCCTGCAGTGGTGAGCAGCGGCACGATATAGCGCTGCCGCACGGCCAGCAGCTCTTTGGTCAATGCCAGCCACGCCTGTCCCTGCGGGCTTTGCGTTTTTTGCCAGTCCAGCTTTGAAGCGTCAAACGTGCTTTTGGCATTAGGATCGGGCACGCTTTCGTCTTCATGTCCGGCATGGCCCTGGAATTCACGCGCGCGCCCTTCGCGCACCGCTTTAGCCAGATCGCCGTGGAAATCGGTAAAGAACAGGAAAGGCCTGGTTTCGCCGTACTCTTCGCCCATAAACAGCAGGGGAATATGCGGCGAGCAGAGCAGCGTGGCCAGCAGCACTTTGGTGCGATCGGCGCCCGCCAGCTGGATCAGCCTGTCGCCCTGGGCGCGGTTGCCCGTCTGGTCATGGTTCTGAATAAAATCGACAAAAGCGACCGGCGGCTGACCTGAACTTTTCACGCCGCGTTTTTCACCCGACTGCGCCGAGACTTCGCCCTGATAAGCGAAGCCTTCCGTCAGAATGCGCGCAATAAGCTTTTCCGGCTCGTTAGCGAAGTCGCGATAGTAGGCGTGGGTTTCGCCGGTGGCGAAAACGTGAATGGCGTTATGGAAATCATCGTTCCACTCGCCGGTAAACAGCGGCACGCTGCCGTCCTCTTCACGCGGGTGCAGGAAAATGACGTTACGGCTGTCCTCGGTGGTGAGGTGAACCGGCCGGTCGGTGATTTCTGCACGAATACGTTCGGCGATAGCGATCAGCGCATGTTTTTCCGAGGTGTCTTCAATCTGATCGATGGCGTCAAAACGCAGCCCGTCCAGATTGTACTCCTGTAGCCAGTACAGCGGCGCTTCCACCATATAGTCGCGAGCCGCCGCGACGTCATAAGCGATTCCGGCTCCCCAGGGAGTCATGCGCTCTTTATGAAAGAAGTCAGGCGCCAGCAGCGGCAGGTAGTTGCCTTCCGGGCCAAAATGGTTCAGGACGATATCAAGCACCACCGACAGGCCATGACCGTGCGCGGCGTCGATAAAGGCTTTGAAATCGTCCGGCGTGCCGTAAGCGGAGTGCGGCGCGTAAAGCAGCACGCCGTCGTAGCCCCAGCCGCGATTGCCGCCAAACTGCGAAACGGGCAGCACTTCCAGCATGGTGATACCCAGCTCCGCCAGGTGAGGCAGTTTCTCTATGGCGGCCCGAAAGGTGCCTTCCGGGGTAAAGGTGCCGATATGCATTTCGTACACCACCGTTTCAATCCACGGACGACCGCGCCATTCATGCTGCCAGCTATAGCTTGCGGGATCGATAACCACAGAGGGGCCGTTAACGTCCGCCTTTTGCGCACGCGATGCCGGATCCGGCACCACCATGCCGTCGGCAAGCACAAAGTTGTATTCCGCGCCGGGCGCTACCTCGCTGACCTCCGCTTCAAACCAGCCGTCGCCGCTGGCGGACATGGCAATATCTTTTCCGGCCAGCCTGAGCGTGACGCTTTTTTGCCCCGTAGCCCAAAGGCGAAAACGAACCTTACCGTCGGCCACATACTCGGCCCCCCAGCTCTTACTAAATGTTCCGGATCCCATTCAATAGCCTCTTTAAGCACAGCGGTGAGCGATAGACGACATCGCAAGGAGTGCGATGTAAGCTTTGAAGAAATCATAGACTATTGCGTAGAAAGTGAAGGGTATGCGGCAGGGCGCAAAAAGCAGGATGGGGTTGGGTTTTGCCGGGCCTGGCGACGGCCCGGACGTGCTTATTGCAGGCCTGGTGGAAAAATCACGGGTAAAGCTGCGCCAGTTCAACCTTGCTCAGCCCGGTTAGCGTTGCCACGGCCTGAAGGTCAAATCCCTGCCGCAGCATCGCCCGAGCGATATTGCGCGCCTCCGCTTTTCGACCGAGCCGCATTCCTTTTTCGACGCCCATTTTCATCCCTTCCTGAACGCCTGTTTGCTTGAGCTGCTGTGCGATAGTCATCAGTTTCTCCTCGTGTTGCGGCACGCGCTGTGCCAGCTGCTGTACAAATACCTTTGCGTCTGAAGCTTCACCTGCAAGCAATAAATAGTTTACCAGTGAAATCAAATGCTGTTCTGTGAGATCTCCCGCTAAAATCAACGCGGTCAGCCTGTCCAACAGGTCCGTCATATCGCGCTGGTTAATATGCTTTTGTACCAGCGTCAGCGCCGCCATCTTCCGGTGATGCACAATCTCGTCATCGGGGATCGCCGTGACGTCGACCAGGGGGAAATGGGTGCCATAGATCCTGCCCGCCATATCGGGATCGGTAAATCCATGAAGCCAGTGGGTCGAAAAAGGATAGGGCGACCGTTTGCCGTTATAAAACAGCACCGGGATCACCAGCGGCAGCTTAGTGTGACCGGCGTCCAGATGGCGCTGCATCACGGCAACCGCGTAGCGCAGCAGCCGGAAGGCCATATGACGATCGGGCGTCGACTGGTGTTCAATCAGCACATAAATATAGCCGTCGCCGCCGGCGGTTTTCAGGCTATAAAGCACATCGCTGAAGCAGGCGCGCAGGCTCTCTTCAACAAAGCTGCCGGACGCCAGCCGCAGAGTCGAAAAATCGCAGGCGGCCCGCACCGACTCGGACAGATGCTGCGCCATAAAATCTTTCGCGACAGCGGGATCGGTCAGAAATTGCTTAAAAACCGCATCGTGCGGCGTGCGGGTGATTTTTTTCCTTTTTCTGGCGGGCATACCAGCCTCCACTGTTGTCCGGCTTTCCTTTGGCCGCACTATAGCGCACCAGCCGCCGCCTGACCGCCACGCAGGTTAATCCGCGAGAGCCAGCTTCCAGTTTCCTTCGCCCAGCGCTTCGCGCGCCTGAGCACTCAGGCGGCTATCGGTGACGATGGTGTCGAAGATCTCCAGCGGCAGCGCCATAAACGTGGCGATTTTATTGTATTTGGAGCTGTCGCTGAGCAGTACGCGCTTGCTGCTGACGTCGCACACCGCCTGCTTTACCGTGACCTTGTCCTCGTCCGGGGTAAAGAGGCCTCGCGGCCCCCAGCAGGATGCAGAGATAAAAGCGATATCAATAGCGAGATGGCGCAGGCTGCGCGCCGCGCTTTCCCCGACGCAGGAACGGTTTTCGCGGCATACCGTGCCGCCGGTGTGGATCAGCCGACAGCGGCTTTTCTCCATCAGCAAGGCCGCCACCATAAAATCGTTGGTCACCACCAGCAGGTCGTCGCGATCCAGCAGCTCGCCGGCCAGCGCCAGCGTGGTGGTGCCCGCATCAATATAAATACAGCTGTTGCGGGGAATATGCTGCGCGGCGCGGCGGCCAATCGCATTTTTCTCCGCGTTATAGAGCGAGGTTTTGGTCTGGTGCGACGGTTCCGCCGCCAGCCGTTCGGCCGAACGCACGCCGCCGGATACCGCCAGCAGCGCGCCTTGTTCCTCCAGCTTCTGCACGTCGCGTCGAATGGTCATATGCGATACGCCCAGCCGTTCGCTCAGTTCCGAAAAGCTCACCACGCCGCGTTCGGCCACCATCGCCAGGATCTGCTGATGTCGTTCAACCGGGATCACGTCTGCTCCTGTGAAATTATCAATTTTTCACATTGTAATGGAAAGGGATGGCCGCGCGAATAGAAAATTTGCCGGTTCTGCGGTGTGGTTCCGCCTTTTCGCCTCAGGATTCAGTGCTGACAGCGCTTGTGAAGAAATGTTCTTTTTTGTTCGCCGCCTTCAATTTGTGATGCGCGGCACATTTATTCATCCGATAAGCTGGCACGATTAACAACATTGAACAAATAATAACTTAATTTAACAACGGAGGCCACGGTGCCAATTCAAAACGTTTGCGTAATCGGTTTAGGGTCGATGGGGATGGGCGCAGCCGCCTCCTGCATTCGTGCGGGGCTGAACACCTGGGGCGTCGATCTTAATCCAGCGGCGCTGGAAACGCTGCGCCAGACGGGCGCCCGCGATGCGCAAACCGCCGCCGACGGGTTCGTCGATCAGCTTGAGGCCGTGCTGCTGCTGGTGGTCAACGCTAAACAGGTTAACGCTATTTTATTCGGCGATAACGGCCTGGCCGCCAGGCTGAAGCCGGGCACGGTGGTGATGGTGTCGTCCACTATCTCTGCGCAGGACGCGCAGCAGATTGAACAGCGGCTGGCGCAGCATCAGCTGCTGATGCTGGACGCGCCCGTTTCCGGCGGCGCGGCCAAAGCGGCAACCGGTGAGATGACGGTGATGGCCTCCGGCAGCGATGCCGCGTTTGAACGTTTGCAGCCGGTGCTGGAGGCGGTGGCGGCAAAAGTCTACCGCGTCGGCAGCGAAATCGGCCTGGGATCCACCGTAAAAATTATTCATCAGCTGCTGGCTGGCGTGCATATCGCGGTGGGAGCGGAAGCGATGGCGATGGCCGCCCGCGCCGGTATCCCACTGGATACCATGTATGAGGTCGTCACCAATGCGGCGGGCAACTCATGGATGTTTGAGAACCGGATGCGCCACGTGGTCGACGGCGACTACAGCCCGAAATCCGCAGTCGATATCTTTGTGAAAGATCTCAACCTGGTGGCCGAGACGGCAAAAGCGCTGCAGTTTCCGCTGCCGCTGGCCTCTACCGCGCTGAACATGTTTACCGAAGCCAGCAACGCCGGCTATGGCCGTGAAGACGACAGCGCGGTGATCAAGATTTTCAGCGGTATCACGCTGCCTCAGGGCAAGGAGCAGGCATGACGCGTTTAGGAGTGATTGCCGACGACTTTACCGGCGCGACCGATATCGCCAGCTTTCTGACGCAGAACGGCCTGGCCACCATCCAGTTTAACGGCGTGCCTGAACAGCAGGAAAGCCTTGCCGCGCAGGCGATCGTTATCAGCCTGAAGTCGCGCTCCTGCCCGGTTGAGCAGGCGGTTGACCAGTCGCTGGCCGCGCTGCGCTGGCTCCGGGAGCAGGGCTGCGATCGTTTCTATTTTAAATACTGCTCCACCTTCGACAGTACGGAGAAAGGCAATATCGGCCCGGTCACCGACGCGCTGCTATATGAGCTTGGCGAAACGCAGACGGCTATCTGTCCGGCGCTGCCGGTGAACGGCCGCACCGTCTATCAGGGCCATCTGTTTGTCGGCGAACAGCTGCTGTCGGAGTCGGGGATGCGTCATCATCCGGTCACGCCGATGACGGACAGCAATCTGCTGCGCCTGATGGCGCGTCAGGCTAAGGGCAAAGCGGGCCTGATTGCCGCCGCCACGCTGGACCTCGGTGCCGAAGCGGTGCGCGAAAAACTAAGCGAGCTGAAGGCCGCCGGGGTGAATTATGTGGTGCTGGATGCGCTCAGCAAACAGCATTTACTGACCCAGGGCGAGGCGCTGCGCGAGATGCGCCTGGTCACCGGCGGCTCCGGCCTGGCTATCGGGCTGGCGCGCCATTGGGCCACGACGCAAAACCTTGGTAACGAGGCCGAAACGGCAGGGCGTCCACGCGGCGAGCGCGCGGTGGTGATTTCCGGCTCCTGCTCGCAGATGACCAACCGGCAGGTCAACGCCTATCGTCAGCAGGCGCCCGCGCGTGAAGTAGAGGTCAGCCGCTGTCTGGACAATGTAGACGACTATGCCCGCGAGCTTGCCGACTGGGTTGCCGATCAAAACGCCCGGCCGCTGGCGCCGATGCTTTACGCCACGGCGGATGCGCAACAGCTACAGCTTATTCAGCAGCAATACGGTGCACAGCGCAGCAGCGAGGCGGTAGAAACCCTGTTCGCCGCCGTGACCCGCAACCTGAAGGCGCGCGGCTGGCAACGCTTTATCGTAGCGGGCGGCGAAACTTCCGGCGTGGTGGCGCAGAGCCTGGACGTGACCGCTTTCCATATCGGCCCGACCATTTCCCCCGGCGTGCCCTGGGTAAGGGATATTCATCAGCCGCTGTCGCTGGCGCTGAAGTCAGGCAATTTTGGCGACGAGCAGTTTTTCCGCCGCGCGCAAACGGAGTTTTCATCATGACAGAACAACAGGCTCGCCAGGAGATGGTGAAGCTGGGCGCCTCTTTTTTTCAGCGCGGCTACGCTACCGGCTCTGCCGGCAACCTTTCTGTGCTGCTGGAGGACGGTAATCTGCTGGCGACGCCGACCGGCTCCTGTCTGGGCGAACTGGACGGCGATCGCCTGTCTAAAGTGACGCCGCAGGGCGAATGGATCGCCGGCGACAAGCCCTCCAAAGAGATCGCCTTTCACCGGGCGCTTTATCTGAACGATCCCGACTGCAAAGCGGTGGTGCACCTGCACAGCCACTATCTGACCGCGCTCTCCTGTCTGGAAGATCTGGATCGGCAGAACTGTATCCGACCGTTTACGCCTTATGTGGTGATGCGCGTCGGCGATGTGCCTGTCGTGCCTTATTACCGGCCGGGCGATACGCGGCTGGCAGACGATCTCGCCGCGCTGGCGGGGCGCTATCGCGGCTTTCTACTGGCGAACCACGGCTCGGTAGTGGTAGGCAGCTCGCTGCGCGAGGCGGCGGATAATACGGAAGAGCTGGAAGAGACGGCGCGCCTGATTTTCACGCTGGGCGACCGCGCGATCCGCTACCTCAGCGAGGCCGAAGTTGACGAGTTAAGGAGCCGATAATGCCGAAGTTTGCAGCCAATATTTCCACCCAGTTTACCGAAGTGCCTTTCCTGGATCGCTTTGCCGCGGCGGCCGACGCCGGTTTCGAGGCCGTGGAATTTCTGTTTCCCTATGACTACCCGGCGCAACAGCTAAAAGCGCGGCTGGATGAACATAACCTTAAGCTGGTGCTGTTTAACACCGCGCCGCGCGACGTGCAGTCAGGAGAATGGGGCGTAACGGCGATCCCGGGGCGCGAAGCCGATGCCCGCGCCGATATCGACAGCGCGCTGGAGTATGCGCTGGCGCTGAACGTCTCGCAGGTGCATATCATGGCTGGCGTGGTGCAGGAAGGCATGGATCGCGCGGCCTGCGAGCAGACGTTTATCAGCAATATTCACTATGCGGCCGACCGTTTTGCGCCGCACGGCATCACCATCCTGCTGGAGGCGCTCGGCCCCAAAATCAAGCCCAACTATCTCTATGCCAGCCAGTATCAGACGCTGGCGATGATGGCGCGTATCGATCGGCCAAACGTCTTCACCCAGCTCGACCTGTTTCACGCGCAGATGGTGGACGGCAACCTGAGCCACCTGATCCGGGAAAACGCTGGGCGCTATCGTCACGTGCAGATCGCCTCTGCACCGGATCGCCACGAGCCGGACGAGGGCGAAATCAACTACCCGTGGCTGTTTACCCTGCTGGATGACGTGGGCTACGACGGCTGGGTAGGCTGCGAATATATTCCACGCAACGGCACGCTCGCCGGGCTTGGCTGGTTTAAACCCTGGGCGAAAAAACGCTAAGCCTGTGTTACCCGGCGCCTTCGCGCCGGTTTACCTCACCCTTTACCTGCACCGGGTCTGTTAAAACGATAAGAATAGAAGGATTACCATGTCCACCGCTATGCTGTTAGCCATCGCGACCGCCAGCGTCGTTGTTCTGCTGCTGCTGGTCATTAAAGCCAAAGTCCATCCCTTCGTTGCGCTGTTGATTGTGAGCCTGCTGGTCGCTATCGCCACCGGCATTCCGTCTGAAAAAATCATGGAAATCATTATGAGCGGCATGGGCGGGCTGCTCGGTCATATCGCTATTATCATCGTACTGGGCGCGATGCTCGGCGCGATTATTGAGGCATCGGGCGGCGCAGAGTCGCTTGCGCAGCGTTTCAGCAAGACGCTGGGCATCCGGCGCACCGTAGCGGCGCTGACCATGGCGGCGTTTATCCTGGGGATCCCGGTGTTTTTTGAAGTCGGCTTTATTATCGTGATCCCGCTGATCTACGGCTTCAGCAAAGTTGCGCGCGTCTCACCGATCAAGTTCGGTTTGCCGATGGCGGGCGTCATGCTGACGGTGCACGTGGCGCTGCCTACGCATCCTGGCCCGGCGGCGGCGGCCGGGATCCTGCACACTGATATGGGCTGGCTGATGCTGCTGGGCCTGGTAATTTCGATCCCGGTGGGCATTGTCGGCTACCTGGTGGCGAAGGCGATGAATCGCCAGCGCTTCCAGCTGTCGGTGGAGGTACTGGAAAGCCTGCAAATGGCGAAGCCGGAAGGCGCAGAGAAAAAGAGCGAGACGCCGGGCGCGCTGATGATTTCTGGCCTGATCGTGGTGCCTATTGCGCTGATCGTGCTGGGTACGCTGGCGCATTCGCTGCTGGCGGAAGAGAGCCTGCTGCGTAAGGTGATGACGGTGATCGGCACGCCGCCGATAGCGTTACTTATCGCGCTGGCGCTGGCCGCGTGGCTGCTGGGATTGCGTCGCGGCTGGAGCAAAGACAAGCTGGAAGATCTGACCGGCCGCGCCATTCCGGGATCGGCCAGCGTAATTCTGGTAGCGGGCGCCGGCGGCGCATTTGGCAAAGTGCTGGTAGAGTCGGGCGTAGGTAAAGCGCTGGCGTTAACGCTGGAAACGCTGCATCTGCCGCTGGTGCCGGCGGCGTTTATCCTGTCGCTGGCGCTGCGCGCCTCGCAGGGATCGGCCACGGTAGCGATCCTGACCACCAGCGGCTTGCTGACGTCGGCGGTGGGCGGCGCAAACGAGATGGACAGGGTGCTGGTGACGCTGGCCGCCTGCTTTGGCGGGCTGGGCCTGTCGCACGTGAACGATGCGGGCTTCTGGGTGGTAACGCGCTATCTGGGGCTGTCCGTGGTCGACGGTCTGAAAACCTGGACGGTGTTAACCACGGTGATGGGCCTGAGCGGCTTTGCGCTGACGTGGCTGGTGTGGGCGCTGGTCTGACCGGAGTGATAAAGGAGGAAGGGGTACTTTCCTTCCTCCTTTAAGGCTTACTGCGGATCGGCGGTTCTTTTTTCCAGCTTGCTGGCCAGATAAGGCGCGGTCAGGCTCTCAGCCGCCTGGCTGACCGTTTCAGGTGTTCCAGCCGCCACGACGCGGCCGCCGTTACTCCCGGAACCCGGCCCTAAATCGATCACCCAGTCCGCCTCGGCGGCGATGCGCATATCATGTTCGGCCATGATAACGGTATCGCCACGCTGCACCAGCCGATCCAGCACGCCCAGCAGTTTATCCGTATCGGAAGGATGGAGGCCCGAAGATGGCTCGTCCAGCAGATAAAGCGTTTTCCCCCGCTGCGCGCGCTGAAGCTCCCAGGCCAGCTTGATGCGCTGGCATTCGCCGCCGGATAATTCCGTGGCGGGCTGGCCTAATTTCAGGTATCCCAGCCCCAGGGCGGTAAGCGCCGTTAAAGAACGCTGAATGGTGTCATTGCCTTCAAAAACGGTAACGGCCTCATCCACGGTCAGATCGAGGACGTCAGCAACTGTTCGGTTTTGCCACCGTATCTTCAGCGTTTCCTCGTTGTAGCGGGCGCCGCCGCAGGCGGAACAGGGCGCGCTTACGCCCGGCATAAACATCAGTTCAATGGTGATTTGCCCCTGGCCTTCGCAGACCGGACAGCGCCCCTCGGGCAGATTGAAAGAGAACCGGCTCGCGGTAAAGCCTCGCCGTTTTGCCTCGTCGGTTTCTGCAAACAGCTTACGCACAGTGTCAAAAAAGCCGGTGTACGTTGCCAGGTTGGAACGAGGCGTGCGTCCGATAGGGCGCTGATCGATGCGGATCAGCCTTTTAAGGCTGTCGCCTCCGGCAACAATGTTCCCCTGCACATCTGACGTCTCGTCTTCTTCCCCGGCCTCTTCATCCCCCGGCGTGTTATCCAGCCGTGCCAGCAAGCCCGGCAGGACGCGGGTCAGCAACGTTGATTTCCCCGAACCCGATACGCCGGTGATCACGGTCATGCTTTCAAGGGGAATGGCCACATCAAGCGCGGAAATATTGTTGCAGCTAACCTGTTCCAGCCTGAGCCAGCTGGCCGGGGTGTTACGCTGGCGTAAACCCGGCTGCTGCTGGCTGAACAAATAAGGCGCTGTACGTGACACTGTCACTTTCTCCAGCCCGTCCGGCACACCGTTATAGACGATTTCGCCTCCCTGGCGGCCCGGCCCTGGCCCCACCTCAATCAGCCAGTCGGCTTCGGCAATCACATCAAGATTGTGTTCTACAATCGCCAGCGAGTTGCCGGCCTCCAGCAGCGAACGCAGGGAATGCAGCAGCGCCTGCACATCGTCCGGATGCAGCCCGGCGGAAGGCTCATCCAGCACGTACAGCACCCCGAAAAGCTGTGAAATAAGCTGGGTCGCCAGCCGTATCCGCTGAAGCTCTCCGGAAGAGAGCATGGTGGTCTGCCGTCCCAGAGCAAGGTGGCCCAGCCCCAGCTTCTCAAGCTGATCAAGACGGCCGCAGATGTCCGACGCCATTCTTGTGGTGGCTTCCCGCAGCGCCGTTTCCTTTGGCAAAGAAGCAGCCTCGCCCTCGGCAAACGGCAGCAACAGCATTTTCAGCTGTGTCAGGGTCAGCTCGCCTATCCCGGCGATATCGTAGCCGGCAAAGGTGACGGCCAGGGCGTTTGGGTTAAGCTTTTTCCCCTGACAGGCGGGACAAGGCGCCGTGGCGATAAAGGGGGAAAGCCGCTTTTTAACAGACTCTTTTCCGCCGGCATAGCTTTGCAGCAGATATCTTTTGGCGCTGGTGTAGGTGCCGGTATAGTCAGGTTTCATCCCGGCCGCGATCGCCGCTTTTTGCTGCTTCGCATTCATATCCGGAAACACGGGCACGGAGGGTTGCTCATCGGTAAACAGTATCCACTGCCGATCCTTTGCCGATAAGGTTTTCCACGGCGCATCCACGTCGTAGTCGAGCATTTCAAGAATGGTGCGCAGGTTTTTTGCTCCCCAGCCGTTTGGCCACGCGGCTATCGCGCCTTCGCGAATACTTAACGACTCATCAGGCACCAGCGCATCGGCTTTCACTTCATGCGTCCTGCCCGTGCCCTGGCACAGCGTACAGGCACCCTGCGGATTATTGGGCGAGAACGCCTCGGCAGGCATAAACGGGATCCCCTCAGGGTAATGCCCGGCACGGGAAAAAAGCAGGCGGAGCGTGACCGAAATACGGGTCAGGCTGCCTACCGTGGAGCGCTCCTGAGCGCCTGCGCGACTCTGCTGGAGCGCGACGGCCGGCGGCAACCCGTCGATGTTGTCCACGTCCGGCACCGGAGCCTGCTCAATCAGGTGGCGCACGTGTGGCGCGACGGATTCCAGATACCTTCGCTGCGCTTCCGCATAGAGCGTATCGAAAGCCAGTGAGGATTTGCCCGAGCCGGAGACGCCAGTAAAGATGACGATGGCATCGCGAGGGAAAGAGAGTGAGACATCTTTCAGATTGTGTGTTCTCGCTCCGTGTACGCTTACGTCAGTGCTGTCGACTTTCTGTTGAGCGGCGCGTTCAGTTCTGGTCGGCGTCATAGTATCCCTGTAAAAATTGATGTGGCTGACAGTATCGGGGCGTTCAAAGCAGGCCCGATCCTGAATGGCGTGCAGGAAAGGGTAGTTCTGTTAAGGCGATCACACAATTCGCCTCAGTCAGGCGAATTGCTAAAATTTTTTTTATCTCAGCGAAACTTTTCCCTGTTGTTCGACGAACCTCTGGTTAAGGAGATGGTTTCCTTTCACCTGTCGAATAATGGAGAGATGTTTATGCGTATGAACCTGAAAGCCCTGACCGCCGCCACGCTGCTGGCGCTTACCTTACCCATGACCAGCGCCTTTGCCGCCCTGCAGGTCGGTGAAAAAGCGCCGGACTTTAAGCTTGATGCCGCTTTGGCCGGTAAATCGACCACGTTCTCGCTGCATCAGGCGCTGCAAAAAGGCCCGGTGGTGCTCTATTTCTTCCCGGCCGCGTTTAGCGCAGGCTGTACACTGGAAGCGCATGACTTTGCCGAAGCGACCGATGAGTTTAACAAGCAGGGCGCGACGGTGATTGGCGTGACGGCAGGCAATACCGATCAGATTGCTAAATTTTCCCAGCTGGAATGCCGCGATAAATTTACCGTAGCCGCCGATCCGGGTGCGAAAGTCGCGACGGAATATAAAAATACGCTGGAGATGAAAGGGAAAACCTATTCCGACCGCACTTCCTATGTGATTGCGCCGGACGGCAAGATCCTGCTCAGCTATACCGACAAAAATCCGGACGCGCATATTCAAAAAGCGATGGACGCGGTGAAAAAATATCGCCAGGCCAACCCGGCATAACGGAGTAGGTTTATCATGCTGACTGCTATCGCTGCCGCCTTCCTGGGCGGCCTTATCCTGAATTTAATGCCGTGCGTGTTTCCGGTGATTTCGCTGAAGGCGCTGAGCCTGCTGCGCCATCATGACAGGCCTGCACAGACTCGTGCCGAAGGCCTGGCGTTTCTGCTCGGCGTGGTGGTGACCATGGTGGCGCTGGTGGGCGTGCTGCTGCTGGCGCGGGCGGGCGGATCGTCGGTCGGCTGGGGATTTCAGCTTCAGTCGCCGCTGGTGATCGCGCTGCTGATCCTGGTGATGCTTGGCTCGGCCCTCAATCTTTTTGGGCTTTTTGAGGTCGGGCTTTCGGTGCAGCGGGTAGGGGGAATAGGCGGCGATCGCGGTGGTCTGACCGGCTCTGCGCTGACCGGCGCGCTGGCAATTATTGTGGCGACGCCCTGTAGCGCGCCCTTTATGGCCAGCGCGGTCGGCTATGCACTGACTCAGCCACCGGTGGTCAGCCTGATTATCTTTATCTCGCTGGCGCTGGGATTTGCTGCACCTTTTACGCTGATTTCTTTTTTTCCGGTGCTGGCGAAAGTGCTGCCTGCGCCCGGCGCCTGGATGTCGACGCTGAAACAGGGGCTGGCGTTTCCGATGCTGGGCGCGGTCGGCTGGCTGATTTGGGTGCTGGAGCGGCAGGTCGGCTCGGCGGCGCTGGCGGCTATCCTGGCCTGCTGTCTGCTGCTGAGCTTTGCCGCCTGGCTGTATGGCATGGCGCAAAAACGTCAGATGATGGGCAGGCGTCACTGGGCGCTGCATAGCGCAACCGTGGTATTTCTGCTGCTGGTGGCGGTGCCGCTGCTTAACCTTAACGCCACCGCCACGCCGCAAAACAGCGCCGAAACCGCACAGGCTGCGGCAGCCGTTGCCTGGACGCCGCAGAATGTCGAGGCGATTAAAGGGCAGGGCAAACCGATTCTGGTAAACTTTACGGCGTCCTGGTGTATTACCTGCCAGGTAAACGATCGCACGTCGCTTTCTACCCAGGCTGTTAAAGCAGCAATGGCGCGTACCGATACCATCTATATGGTTGCGGATTCCACTAAGTACAATCCGGATGTGGAACAGGCGCTGAGCGATTTCGGTCGGGGCGGACTGCCGCTTTATGTGGTTTATCCGGCAGACGGTGGCAAACCGGTCGTGCTGCCGCAGGTGCTGACGCCCAATATTGTTATCTCGGCGCTGGATCGCGCCACTGAACACGGGAAAAAATCGTGAGCAAGCGTAGTGACTACAAGCCCGGCAGATAACGTTTTGCAGGCGGGCAATGCCCATCACTGAGACGCAGCACTGGCCTGCGCTGATGGCGCGCGCGCAGGCCGGCGACCGCGAAGCCTATAACCGGCTGCTGAAAGCGATGGTACCTGCCATCCGCGCCTTTGCGCGTCAAAAAATCAGTGATGAAGCGCTGCTTGAAGATGTTATTCAGGAAACGCTGCTGGCGATCCATCGCGTCCGCCATACCTACGATCCGCAGCGTCCCGTTCTGCCCTGGGTAGCGGCGATTACCTCGGCCAGGGCGATTGACGCTCTGCGGCAGCGCGGCAGAAGTCAGGAAGTTCAGGACGAGGAGGCGGTAAACCGCCAGGCTGCTGTCCTGCCGGAAACGGATACCGATGGTCATGAACTGAATGGCTATCTGGACAGCCTGCCGGTAAGGCAGCGGGAAATTGTGGAATCCGTTCATCTGCGCGAACAGAGCCTTGCTCAGGCCGCGGCGGAAAGCAATCTGTCGATAGCCGCCGTAAAGTCGCTTTTGCATCGCGCAATGCTTAACCTTCGCAAATCAGGAAAAAGCAATCATGAGAAATCATGATCGGTTTATCGATCAACTTAGCGACTCGGCGCGGCCGGTTAAACGCCTCTGGCCTACGGGCTGGCGCGTGGCTGCCTGGATAGCGCTGGCCTTGCCCTGCGGCATGGTAAGCAGCTGGGCGCTGCACAGCAGATTCACCGACTGGTCACGGCCCGATGCGCTGCCTGCGCTGCTAAGCCTGCTGCTGTCTTTTATTCTTGGCAGCGGCGCTATGGCGGGCGCGTTTACGCTCAGCCTGGCCGGGCGACCACCTGTTCGTCTGAAATGGCTGGGCCTGCTGGCGCTCATCTGGCTGGCGCTTAATTTAGGTAATATGACGGCCACCTTACCGCCGGGCGGCGGACAGTTTGGCGAGGGCGTACACTGTTATCTGTTTATGCTGTCGGCCAGCCTGCCGATGATGGTGATTGCCGTAGCGGCGCTGCATCGTTCCCGCTCGCTTTATCCGGGCAAAAGTCTGGCGCTGGCGGGCGGCGGCATCGCCTTTATGTCATCCATGCTGCTGTCGCTGTGCCATCAAACGCATCTGCATATGCTGGATTTCATTATGCACCTGGCCGCGGGCATCACGATTATCGCCGTGACCGTGCTGGCGGGAAGGCGCTGGATCCGGCTGGATTAATGACAGGACACCATAGAGACAGGGAATGGATTCAATTTATATAGATAATTTTTTCCTGTACTCACTGAAGCTGCATTTATAAAATATTTGGTAACCAGCGGTATCTGTTAAATATGACGGCTTTACATAAATCATCAGCCCAGTGCACGGTTCCTGATCGGGGCCGGCACTCCCCTTAGTGTAAAAAAATTGAGTAATGATCTTCGGCCAAACTCTTAACGTCATGCGCAATAAGTGGTAATCGTCTCGCTTATATCTGTTGACAAAGATTGCGCCATCGCTTATATCATAAGCAATATTCAGCTTTATGTTTCTGCTGAAGATAAAATTTAGCATTTTTAAAATTTTTTAGTCAAAAACGCCATTTATATTTAATTAACATCAAACCATATCTCAATACAGTATCAGCCGGGGCTGGGTCCAGGCTTAAAACGCTAATGGTGATGAATGGAAATTTTAGATGAATTGAACGCACTCGCAGCAAAAATAAAGCAGCAATCACTTTTAATCCAAACAGAAGAGGCAACCAAAAGTGCATTAGTTATGCCCTTTATAAGCAAGATATTAGGGTATGACGTGTTTAATCCAACAGAGGTCATTCCAGAATTTATTTGCGATGTAGGCACAAAAAAAGGGGAGAAAATTGACTATGCAATTGTCAGGGATGATGAAATTCAGATGCTTGTTGAGTGTAAGAAAATAGGCGACTCGCTTAACATTAAACATGCTTCCCAACTTTTTAGATATTTCCATGTTACTACTGCAAGGATATCCATCCTCACCAATGGGCAAGTCTACAAGTTTTTTACTGACCTGGATGCGCCTAATAAGATGGATGAGAAACCTTTCCTTGAGTTGGATCTCCTTAACATTGACGAACATGTTGTTCCCGAGCTATTAAAGCTAACCAGAAGCGCTTTCGATGTCGAATCTATAGTGAATGCCGCTGGGGAACTTAAGTATGTAAGCCAAATCAAAAAGATAATCTCAGCCCAGTTTCAAAATCCTGAAGACGATTTTGTTAAACTTGTAGGATCTCGCGTGTACGAAGGCGTTTTTACGCAAAAGGTTAAAGAACTTTTCTTTGTCTTGACAAAAAAAGCGGCAAGCCAATGGCTGAATGACCAGGTTAATGAGAGACTTAAATCTGCCATTAGCGGTAGTGTAACAACGAAGTCTGAAAAGGATTCTAATGGTCTACTTAATGAAGGCGATACTCCTCAGCCTGAAGATGATGACGGTATTATCACAACAGCGGAGGAAATTGAGGGGTTCCATATAGTTAAATCTATTATCAGAAAACATATCTCTTCAGAAAGGATATCTTACAGGGATACACGAAGCTATTTTGGCATTCTGATAGATGATAATAACAGAAAGCCGATATGTCGTTTGCACCTGAATCGCAGCCAAAAATATCTTAGCCTGTTTGACGCAAACAAAGTTGAAACCCGACATCCGATTACTACGCTTGATGAAATTTATGATTTTACTGAAACGCTTGTTGAAACTGCGTTGCGATATAAATAGCACAGGGGGAGCCTCATCGCTCCCCTGAACTATACAAGAATAGCCAAAAACTATACCCAGTCCTTCTTACGGAATTCACGCAGCTTATCGGCGACCCACTGCATTTCTTCCGGTGTGCCAAGCGAAATCCGGCACCAGCTGTCGGCTGGTGGAAAAGCGCGGCCGACCAGTACGCCAGACTCTGCCATCCGCTTTTGATACGTTTGCAGCGGCGTTCTGAGCTGGTGGAAAACAAAGTTTCCCTCAGACGGCAGGTAAGGGAGCTGTAGCTCGTCCAGCGCTTTCACTAAAATCTGACGGGAAAGATCGTTGCTCTTTTTGCTGTATGCGATAAACGCATGGTCATCCATAGAAGCCAACGCCGCATCAACGCCGCAGAAATTTATCTTTTCTCCGGCAACATGCTTTTCGAGCCGCGCAATTGCATCCGGGTGCGCCACCGCATAGCCGACGCGCATTCCGGCCATAGCGTGAATTTTAGAAAAGGTCTTCAGCAGAATAATATTATCCATGCCTTGCGCAATCAGCGGCGAGACGGAGCGGAAACGTTGGTCGTTAACAAACTCGGCGTAGGCTTCATCAACAATAAACATCGTATCGGCAGGCTTGCTGGTTATCCATGGTTCAATCAAGTCGGCTGGGGTAATAGTCGCCGTCGGATTATTAGGGTTTACCAGATAAACCAGCGACGGGCCACGATGATTGGCTACGACCGCCTTCATTGCCGCAATATCAAATGCCCAGTTATCAAGCATCTTAACTTTAGCGATCTTCATACCGGCAATCTTTGCGAAATGTTCGCCATCGCCATAGGTCAATTCCGGGATAACCAGCTGCGATCCCTGTGGTGACCAGGCTTCCACCGCCGCCCGAATCCCTTCTGATGAGCCGGCGGTAAGCAATATGGCTGACGGAGAAACCTGGTGATGTTCAGCAACTTTTTGACGCAGCCCGATAATTTCCGCTTTAGCGTAGCGATTTGCTTTTAAGACGGCATCACGTGCGGCAGCCTGCGCTTTGGGCGACATGCCAAGCGGGTTTTCGTTGAAATTAATGCGGACAGGACGATCCGGCGTGGGCGGGGTAAAGACTGATTTGCTGAGCGGTGCGGCGGCAAAGGTCGCAGCATTAAATCCGGCGGTTAGCGCCGCGCCGCCCGCCATGATGCCGGAAAGCTTCAGTAAGGATCTGCGTTTTGCATCCACGGCCTCGTGATCATTCACCATTACATTCATCATACATTCTCCTTTTTAATCGATGACGAAAAGGAGAATGCAGTAATTATGCCAGTTTCCGCGGCAGATGACCAAGCGCCATTTGTTAACATCATGTAATAGCTGCAGAAGCCTGTTTTCCGGCGCAGGAGGAAGTTTGCTAAGCCCGAAGCCTAAAGATTGCAATCATAAGGCAGGTTTATTTATCACGCCCGTTAGCGCTTTAATGGTGCGCTTACGCACCAAAGGTTATCACTGCCCGTGAAAGCAGCAGAATAAGAAGAGCAGGGAGCCGCCTTGCTCCCTTTTCCTGTGCCTACACATCCAGCCGATGAATAACGCTGACAAACTGGTGCACGCCGCTGTTGATCTCCCGCAGGCTGCGCGAAAGCTCGCTGATTTTATCCTGCTCGGTGACCATAAACTGTTTGACTGAATCCAGCTCCTGGTACATCTGCTTAATCAGCTGCGTATTAACGTCCACCACGGCGGTAATTTTTTGCGTGGCGCTGGCGGTTGAAGCGGCAAGACGGCGAACTTCCGCCGCTACCACGCTAAACCCGCGGCCAGCTTCACCGGCACGAGCGGATTCTATCGCGGCGTTCAGCGCGAGGATATTGGTCTGCGAGGCGATAACGTTAATCGTATCGACCACTTCGCTGATGCTTTTTGCCGATGCGTTCAGCTGGGTGCCAATTTCCGTGGCGGCGCTTACCTGCAACGCGACCTGGCCGGAGTTCCGCACGGTTTCGTCCAGCACTTCATTAGCGTTATGGGTGATTTGCGAGGTTTGTTCCGACGTGGTGACCGCTATATCTGCCACGCGCTTCGCCGCCTCAACGCGGGCCGTAATATCTGAAGCCAGCTTGATAACCTTGCAGACTTTGCCGTCGGCGTCATAGATGGGGTTGTAGCTTGCCTCAAGCCAGATACGTTCGCCGCTGGCGGTTTTACGCTCAAAGCGGCCGACAAAATGCTGGCCTTTGCTGATTTTTTGCCAGAAATCGGGGTTTTCCCGGTAAAAGCTGTCATAACAAAAAATACGATGGTGCTGGTCAACGATGTCCGACAGCGCATAGCCCATATGGGTAAGGAAATTGCTGTTAGCGGTGATTATCTTGCCGTCAGTGGTAAATTCTATCACCGCCATAGAACGATCCAGCGCGGTGATCACCGCTTCTTTCTGCTCCAGCTCCTGATGGCGAGCGGTAATATCAGAGGCTATCTTGATGACCTTATAAACCTCACCCTTATCATCACAAACGGGGAAATAGGTGGCGCTAAGGTAAAAGCGCTGATGCTGTTTACTGAAACGTTCAAAGATACCCGTGACCGACTCGCCTGATGCCAGCGTTTGCCAGAAATGATGATATTCCGATGAGCGGACATAGTCCGTATCGCAAAAAATACGGTGATGCTTGCCCTGGATTTCGCTTAGCGAATAGCCGGTCATCTCCAGAAACTGCTGATTGGCGCTGAGAATTTCTCCATCGGGCAAAAACTCAATCCACGCCACATGCTGCTTAATCGCGTTAATGTCCTTAACAACGGCGCTGCCTTTAGATAAAGACAGGGAAAAACTCGATTTTTTTACACCAAACATAGACAACCCCAGGAAGTTTTCATGATCTCAATGATCCATTGCGGGCCTTTTATCCTCGCCAATGAATACTGTGCGCCGACCGCCAGCGCGGTGACGCATGATTTTCCCGGGTGGAACGTTTTATCCTTTGACTCTACAGAGCAAAGAACCGTGTCTCTTCTCGCACTTCGGTGCGGAGGCCGGGATTCTGTCTTGGTAAATTTCCTGATGTGTAGTAACGGGCCAATAAGCCTGTCTATAAACCACTATCGGCAGGCTGGAGAAAAATTTGAGTAAGATGTTTCAAAATGTGCGCTTTGAGCAAGATTTGCATAAAGCAGCGCCGCGTAATAAACACGCCCGGTTTGCACCTGACTATGACAGTCAGTATGGTAGCGGCATTATTTTCGCTGAGAGAACGCTATGACTAACCACACTTCAAAAGATCCGCTGCATGGCATGACGCTGGAAGCCATTATCAATGCGCTTGTCGCACGCTACGGTTGGGACGAAATGGGCAAACGCGTTAATATCAACTGCTTTAAAAGCGACCCCAGCGTTAAATCCAGCCTGAAGTTTCTGCGTCGTACGCCGTGGGCGCGGGCAGAGGTTGAGGCGTTATATATTGAATCGCTAAGCGATTCTGCCGAACCTGAACCGCCTGCCGACAGCCCGTGGGCCAACTGGAAAAGCAAAAAAGAAGAGTAGGCAGCGGCTGCCTTGTTTTGCCTTCCGCATTATCCTGCCGCCGGTCGTATCTGAAAATGTGACCGGTAACGCATCGACACCCCGCTTATTTACATAAAGTTAACATTCTTGATGTAAATTGACTTAAGCGAGGGGGTACGGCATGAAGGCCAGTAAAGTTTCAGGGAATCGGTTTACCTGGTTTGTCTGCATGATGGCGGCGCTATCGGGCCTGCTGTTCGGGCTTGATATCGGCGTTATTGCAGGCGCGCTGCCTTTTTTAGCGAAAGATCTGCATATCAGCAATCACGAGCAGGAATGGGTGGTCAGCTCGATGATGTTTGGCGCAGCCATTGGCGCGCTGGCCGCCGGCTGGATGTCCTCGAAGCTGGGACGCAAAAAAAGCATGCTGGCCGGGGCCACGCTGTTTATTATCGGCTCGCTATGGTCGGCGCTTTCGCCGGATGTGGAATCGCTGATATTTTCCCGCGTTCTGCTTGGGCTGGCAGTGGGCGTGGCATCTTATACCGCGCCTCTGTATCTTGCTGAAATTGCGCCGGAACGCATTCGCGGCTCTATGATCTCCATGTATCAACTAATGCTGACCACCGGCATCGTGGTGGCTTATCTTTCCGATACCGCCTTTAGCTATAGCGGCAGCTGGCGCTGGATGCTGGGCGTTATCGCTATCCCGGCGGTGATCCTGTTTATCGGCGTGCTGTTTCTGCCTAACAGCCCACGCTGGCTGGCTTCGCACGGGCGTTTTAACGAGGCGCAGCGCGTGCTGGATCGTCTGCGTAATACCAGCGAGCAGGCGAAGCAGGAGCTGGACGACATCCGGGAAAGCCTGAAGGTTAAACAGCACGGCTGGTCGTTGTTCAGAAACAACGGCAATTTTCGCCGTGCAGTATGGCTGGGGATGCTGTTGCAGCTGATGCAGCAATTTACCGGCATGAACGTGGTGATGTACTACGCGCCGAAAATTTTCGGCATCGCCGGTTTTTCCAGCACCGGCGAGCAAATGTGGGGAACGGTGATCGTCGGCATGGTCAACGTGCTGGCAACCTTAATCGCTATTGGTCTGGTCGACCGTTGGGGACGCAAGCCGATGCTTACGACCAGCTTCCTGGTGATGGCCATCGGTATGGGCGTGCTGGGCACGCTGCTGCATCTGGGCGTTGAAACCGATTTTCGTAAGTACTTTGCAATTGCGATGCTGCTGATCTTTATCGTCGGCTTTGCGATGGCAGCCGGCCCGGTGGTGTGGCTGCTGTGTTCGGAAATCCAGCCGCTGAAAGGCCGCGACTTTGGCATTACCGCCTCCACGACCACTAACTGGGTAGGTAATATGATCGTCGGCGCGACGTTTCTGACCATGCTGGAGAAGTTTGGTAATGCCAATACGTTCTGGTTCTACGCCGCGCTTAACCTGGCGTTTATCCTGCTGACGATATGGCTGGTGCCGGAAACCAAACACGTTACGCTGGAGCATATTGAACGTAACCTGATGAAAGGCAAAGCGCTGCGGGATATCGGCGCCTGAAAAAGACGGTATCAAAGCCAGCTACGTGAATTCTGCAAGGCTCTGGCCCTGTAGATTTTACGTAGCGCGAGCGATTCAATGGGCAAATAAGCGTTTTTATGGATAAATAATGAGATATCAAGCCCGCTTTATGGAGCAAGCGATAACGGCCGGTGAAGTTAACATAGTTCATATCAATCCGTTTGCCGGACAGGGAAAAAAAGACAGAAGGGTGCTTATTAGTGATAATGGCGTGCCAGTCCTGGTTTTACAGCTTTATATCCGCGCTGATGAAGAAGGATTTTTGGTTTCCAGCGCGTTCTGCGACTTTCTGTGTAATGACCACTCTATAGCGATAATCTGCGGCGACCATCTACACATTATCCCAGGCCATTTCCGTAGTTTCCCGCTTGATGACTACGTTGGACACATTTATGCTGTTCCTGATATTAATTCTGTCAGGCTGCATGAGCATTTCCTTGTCGCTACCTACAGCTATGTTTTTCTGGTTCACCTGACTGAAGGCATTCTCTGGCAATCCGCACGATGCGCAATTGATGGCGTGACGCTGTCAGCAATTGAAAATGATGTGATTGAAGGCGAGGGCGACTGGGATCCGCCGGGAGGCTGGCAGCCGTTCCGGCTTTCACTTAAAACCGGTGAGCCGGTTTGCATGGACTAATAGCAAGGAGCGCACATTGAGAATTCATCACGACAATAAAGCCCAAAGACTTTACCGCCGGGTCAACACGACCACGCGGCATCGCTCGAACCACCCAGGCGCCGAGTATCGCCACGAAAGGAATAAAAAAAAGCTGCCTGCTGAAATGCTGCCGCAGCGCGAATCTATGCACGGCAGGCATCAGCGCGGGCTGGATTATTCCCCGTTGTTTTACTTTCTGCTCAGCAAGCTTGGGCAATGCTGGGATGAGGTGTACAGCGAGGCAAAAAGCCGCTTAGATAAACCCGAGCCCATATTCTGGATGGTGGCGCAGCATGAGCACCAGCAGCGCGAGTATGTTTGCTGCGGCGAGTTTAGCTTTTTCCCTGGCTTGTTTATTGATGAACAGGGAATGCTCCAACAGGTTAATCCGCAAATTTCAGCAGAGGATATCCCGGTAACGTGCCGTTGCTGCACGCATACTTTTCTTGGGGAAGTCGTGCCGTGGCGAGAAGAGTGAGCATTGAATTAAAACGAGTCAGCGTGAAGCGCCTTGCCCGGTAACGTAGCCCGTGTTGCCCCATGATGAAACGCTGCATACGGGCGGCGGATTTGCTCAAAGGCGCGCGGGAACGTCAACTGGGGAACAGGGTACAAAGAGCCGCCTTACGGCGACGATCCACATGACCAGTTTTGGATAAAGCAGGGAATTGATTACGCGAGGAAAGGTAGCCGGACTGTCTGGTACGTCGTTAATTTAACTTATGTCGAGCTAAAATCTAGTTCACAGGCGCTAGCTTTTATAATGCATTGATTTTGCCGTAATTTGTATTAACCAATAGTCATTTCATTAAAAATTTACTTCATGAACCAATCCCACATAACCGCTTTTTAGACTGTTTTAATATTCGAAGAGAATGAATGCTGGGAGTCCACTCTGCGCCGTGAGTTCATTCATGACTGCGTTGCCTCGACTCGTTGAACTCACAGCTCTGAGCGGCCCTTCTGCTTACTGTTTTAGTTTGGTGTACTGATACCGCCCATCCTGAATGCTCGCTATTTGGGTTTTTTGTTCTATTCCTGCAGGGGACAGCATCCTTCTGCACTGTTGGTGAATCCCCGTAATTGGTGGGCAATGCCGTAAAACTGTGGCTGTACCCATATCTTTGTCGGTGGCTCGAAATCTGATTAGTAACGCCTGTTTAAGGTATAAACATTGATGTTAATATAAGGCAAAGAATCGATGAGAGATGTGCGAAAGGGCTGATTATGACGCGTAACGAGCATTTGCTCAGGAATAGCAATATTGAAGATGCACTCACTACTGCTGGCTGGGCATGGCAGGCAAAGGTGCAGATTGCTCCAGGTCAAATCAGCATCTCTGGCTCCACTGCCTATGATGATATGCGTGCCATTACCGTAGATTATCTGCTGAGATTTCAGGGAATACCTCTGGCTGTTGTCAATGTTAAAAATAAAGTAAAAAGTGCTGCAGACGGTATACAACAGGCATCAAGATATGCGAGCAGGCTCTCGCTTCGATATTCTGTTGCAACTAACGGTATTGACTGGGTGTTAAAAGACAACGAAACGGGAGGGCTGGAAATCCTGACTTCACCTCCTGAACCTGAAACATTACTGAGGCGTATGGAGTTTCCCCTGAACCAGGAACGCTGGGATCAAGTTTTCCAAGCTGATTATCCTTTAGTTCGTCAGATGCGACCCTATCAGGAAATTGCGGTTAACAAGGTACTTCAGCACTTCGCTCTGGGGCACAGACGTGCGGGTATCATTATGGCCACTGGTACAGGTAAGACCCAGGTGATTCTCCACCTGGTCAGAAAAATGTTAATTGGCAAGGTAATTTCTAGCAACAGAGTTCTTTTCATTACAGATAGAGCAGCCCGACTGGAAGAATTACGGTTTATTTTTGAACAGTTTCCGGATATAAATTCTGTTGTACTTAATCGGGAAATGATGATTTCAGCAGATGAGGAAGCTGTTCACCTTGCAACGGTGCAGATGCTAGTAAATCAGTATGAAGGAAGGGAATATTTCAGAGATCTCCCGCCTGACACTTTTGGATTGATTATCATTGATGACAGTACAGGGCCTGGATTTAGCCGTGGTCTCCCGGTGCTTAAGCATTTTGCGAATGCCATGCAGCTTGGCGTCAGTTCATTCTCGGGATCTTATATGCGTAGTTTGGCTGAGAGTGGTGCCAGTACTACGCAGGCGGAATGGTTTGGAAATCCCGTATTTATTTACGGTGGTATGCAGGCTATAGATGAGGGATTCCTTGCTCCATACCGAATGGTAATAAGGCATCTGGATACAGTTTATGGCCGCTCCTCCAATAACCCGTTCACTAATCAACAATCTTATAATGTTCGTTCGCCTGACTACATCCGAATTATTGCTGATGATTTCTGGACTTTATTAAGTCAGGAAGGCCGAACGAAAGAAAAAACAATCATATTCTGTGCTGACAGTACTCAGGCTGAGTTTATGGTGAGGGAACTCGGGCATTTGTCCGGAGATCCCGGATATGCTGTACGCATAACCGGGTATGATGAAAATAGAAATCAACTGGTGCAAAAGTTCATCGTGGCTGACTCACATTCTCCCAGAGCTGCTGTTACTGTTGACTTTCTGACGTCGGGTCCGCCTGTTCCTGATGTCAGAAATCTTGTGTTCATGCGACCTGTTCATAGCGAAACGCTTTATCAAAAGATGAAAGCATGTGGTGCGCATCTCAGCATTGCATCTGATAAACGTTTTTACACAATATATGATTACACTGGTGTCCACAGGCTTGATGAGCGTGGCACTGCGCTGGAAAGTGGTGAGAACTGGACACTTCAGACCGATGAAAGGCACTTTCGTTCATTTTTGTCTGTTGGGGCGGGATTCTCAGTGGAAACGGATCTGGACGGAAAAGGGCATGTTCACTTACCGGACGGCCAAAAGCTCCCTTCAGATATTTATGTTAATGATTGCCGGAGAGGGATCCTGAGTCTTTGTCAGAACAACAAAGGGACATTATATGCTCAATGGGTCAACAGAGTTCAACGTCAATACCTTCGGGAGAATCTCAGATTCAATAATATTTCTGCGGAAGTTTTAAGGGTAATACTTAATCTGCCTGATATTGATGATGTAGATATTTATGCAAAAGTAGGTTTCCAGCTCGACTGGGTACCAAATCGTGTTGAACGGGTTGAATCACTCTGGGACAAAGGGATGTCCTGGCTGGAAAATGAAGGTAGTACAGCCAGTATAAAGCTTCAGGTCTGGCAAACTGCGCTTGATCACTATTGTCTGTTTGGGATCGATGACCTTGAGAATGCTCAGATTTATATGACTCCTCCCTTTACTCAACAGTTTGGCAGTTTTCCGGAAATGGCCAGGCGCTATGGTGGGGCAGCAAGACTTAGGGAAGATTTTGAAAAAATAAAAGAGCTACTTTATACCAGCGAGCTGCACTGATATTTGAACGTGTTTATTAAGTGTGGTTATTTATATTTCATGAGGAATTATGAATACTGAATCCGGCATAAAAGATAAAAAAAGAGTTAATGAAGAAACCATGCAATGCATCATGTCCATGAAAGCATTGACCGCCGGTATGCCAGAAGTGATATTCAGAACGTTTGTTCGTGATTTTTTCTCTGCATTTTTATTGCTGAGGTGGATTGATATACACGATGCCGAGGGAGAGGCTGTCGCTCTCTTTGAGGAAAAGGATTATCATCCGTTATTACCTTCTTATCTGCGTTTCCAGAACTGGCCTCATCCCATAACTTTAACAGATCTTACGGCGTTTGTTAGTTCGCTCGTCGCTTATCTGGCGCGGCATGACAGGCAAGAGATCCCTGTCCTGAATGCGCTAAATGAAATAGTGCAGAAGTTACATGAAACACATCTGGCTCAGTTTACTGCAACTGTTAACTGGATAGCATCATATGCCCGTGGAATGCCGGATGAAAGGCAGATGCTGAGCACGATCTTTGAAACAGTACTTGATGAAACCGAAGACATGAGGGCAGGGTATTTTACAGCTCCGGATGTCACCACTTATCTGGTAACTGAAATTATGTCGCCTGAAGCGGGCGAAAAAGTTTATGACCCCTGTTCCGGTTCGGGGGGATTTTTGCTTTCCGCGTTCGAAAAAGTTCGACGAAGCAGACCCGATACAGGAATAAGTGATGGCGGGACCTCTTTTATCGGATGTGAAGCTCGTGCTGATGTATTTTTGTATGGTATCACCAGACTGATATTAGCCGGTGCCACAAACATCCATTTAATGACTAAGCTTCCTTCAGAAGGTACTCATACTTCCCGTGATAAGTATGATGTTGTTATGACCACGCCAGTGACTGGCGCAAAATACATATCATCAGAAGCGTCAAAAAATGAATTTCTGTTTCCTGATACGGACAGTACAGGTCAGTTTATACAGCACGTATTTTCCAGCCTGAGAACAGAGGGACGCGCAGCTATTGTTGTCCCGGATGGCTTTTTGTTTCGGGGAGGCGCAGACAGAGAACTCCGACAATATTTGCTTAAGGAAGGTGTTGTTGAGGCTGTTGTTGCTCTTCCTGCCGGAACCCTTTTCCGCCATTCAACTCTTCGTGGCAACCTGTTGATACTCAGGAAGAATAGGGTAAAACGTACAGAGTCAATCAGAATGGTTGATGCCAGCCTTTTATTTGAGCGCTCACCAGGTAGTAAGACCTTATCCATAACACAGGCAAATACCGACATTCTGGTAAATGCGAGTACAGACAGAGACGTTCGTCGGACTTATGACATTATACAGGATGGCACTTATAGCTTCTTTGACATCAGTTCCCCATCGGAGCGTATTTTCAGCAGTCTTGAGGACTTTGCGTGGGATGTTACTGTTGATGAACTTTCGCTTACGGGCTGGGATCTGACCCCCCGGAGGCGAAACGATAAAGAACTGTATCAGTTTTTTAACGATACACTGGACGAAACGAGTAAAATAGCCTCACTTGTTTCAATTTCTGAAGTCTTCCCGGGGCGTGTACATAAATCAACTGAGCTATTCGACAGTCCCTTAAATAAAACTGATGCTGTTGGATATATACGAATAAAAAATTTATTCCAGGGTAAAATTACCCGCCCCTCAAGTTGGATCTCAGCGTCCAGTTTGAGTGCTGATGAAAGGCTCAGGGAAGGTGATATCCTTTTTTCCCGTTCAGGTACGATTGGAAAAGCCGCAATGGTTGATGGTGCCTCAGCAGGTTCTGTTGCGTCACACGGATTTTATGTTCTGCGCGTAAATTCCGGTAAAATTGAACCCGGATATCTCTTGGCATATCTGCACAGTCCGGTATGTCAGACGTGGTTGTTATCCCGTTCCCGTGGTACTGCGATTCAGCATATACACAGGGAAGCCCTCAAAATGTTGCCGATCCCTGTTCTGCCTCATGAACTACAAAATCACGCGGCTGCACAGTTCCATGATTTTGGAACCAGTGCGCAGGCCTTTATTTTGCACATGGCAGGCAACAGTTCATCGGAACAGCTCACTCAATGGCTGTCTGACACAGAGGGACGATTGCCAAAGTATATTGTGGGTATTGATGACACGCCTTCTCTAAATCATATGGAGACGCTGGTTGTTGGAGGTGCACTTTCAGAATTACATGAACGAGGAACGACTGTTCGCTGGCTACCCTTGATGATTCGCAGCCTGGACTCACTGGCAGGAGTAAGTAAAATCCCCCCCGGAGCCGGGTTAATGACAGTCCTGATGGATGCCGAACGTTCTTTTAAACAGGTAATGGACAGTGCTACAGGGCATTTCCCTCATGAATCCAGAGCCCGAATGATTAGTGAGCGTATGCGTATCTGGCTAAGAGCGGCGATCAGTGACATGGTTGATAAAGACTGTATCCAGTTGGTCACTCATCCAGAATACCTGAATACCGGCAGTTTCGAAGAGTTTTCAGTTGAACTTCAGAATCGGGGAGTATTGCCTTTACGCAATGTTGTGATCAGGACAGAACCTGACTGGGGAGGGTTAGCAATCCCATGGTTAACAGAAAAACAACCATTTGTTCTTCCCATGCATGGAGATACTCCAAAACGTGAAGGCGTATTGTCCTGGCGGATCACATGGCACGCAGTATCATTATCCGGTATGAACCTGAAAGGTGAAAAGGAACTGGTTTTACCTGTATCTGACTCAGCCCATCGCACCAGGGCTTTTGAGTCTGAACTCGGCGGGAGCCCCTATGTGACAGGGAGTCCTCTGGAGCCCGCTCACGGACATAGTGTGTTTTATGGCCGTGAGGAATTGATTGATAAAGTGTGCCGTCAGGTTGCCACTCAGGGAAATGTTGTACTTCTGGAGGGAAACCGACGGGCCGGAAAAACATCCATTCTTAAGCATCTTGAAGGCTTAAAAGCCATTCCAGGCTGGCTGGCGGTATACTGCAGTCTACAGGGGGGGAATGGTGATGCCCAAAAAACCGGGGTTCCAACAGTGGAGGTTTTCAGGTGCATAGCACACAGTATTGCATCTTCACTTAATAAAATGGCTATAGATGTTCCGCTACCGGACGGGGGGCTCATTCTGTCAAACGCACCTGTGCTGGGAAGGGCCAGAATTATTAGTGCTGCATGCGTTGCGGGGATTAGAAATGATTCCTCTTTTTCTGATTTTCGCGATTATCTTGAGCTCATTCTCACAGCCCCTGTCCTAGAAAATATGGGGATCCTCCTTATGCTAGATGAGTTTGATAAGTTACAGGAGGGGATTGATAATGGGGTAACATCACCACAGGTCCCTGAAAATATACGTTTTCTTATCCAGACATATGCCCGTTTCTCGGCCATTCTGACCGGGAGTCGCAGACTGAAAAGGTTACGGGAAGAGTACTGGTCTGCTCTTTATGGGCTGGGCACCAGTATTCCTGTTACTGCGTTGGATGTTGAAAGCGCCCGTAAAGTTGTAACAGAGCCTGTTCAAGGACGACTGGCTTTTTCCAGGGGAGCTATTGAACGGCTTCTAGAATTAACAGCCCGCCATCCTTATCTGATGCAATGTTTGTGTAACCGAATTTTCGATTTTGCAGTACAAATGCGAAGCCGTTCAGTTGGTGTAACAGTTGTGGATGAGGCTGCCCGTGAACTGGTCAGGGATAATGAGCATTTTGCCAGCCTGTGGGATTACTCCAGCCAGGGGCCTATAACTGGCAGACACCGAAGGCACTTAATACTCTTGCGCTGTGCACAGGCTGTTAAACATAGAGAACACCTGAATTTTACATCCTTACAGGAACTGTTGATTCAGTCCGGTATTGAGATTACTGATGAAGCGCTGGATATAGATTTAACTTATTTGCGCGAGCTGGAGCTGATTGAGTTTTCAGGTGATCTCTATGACAGTGAATACGCATTAACGATACCGCTAATGGCTGACTGGATAGAACAACATCAGGATGCGGATGTGATTGTAAGTCAGGCCAGAACTGAATCTGAGGAAGAAAATGTCTGAGTTCCCTTTCCCTGTACTTGGTACCTCCGTTCCCCCGATGATGGGAAGACAGGCCATTATAAAAAAAATGATTGCTTCGCTCACAAAAGCGCTTCCTGACCATATACAAATGACGGGGCCTCGTTACGCCGGAAAAACGGTAATTTTACATGAACTGGCTGCGCGAATGCGCCTTCCCGATAGCCGTTATAGTGCGGTTTCTTTATGGGATCTTGGTCATCGAACACCGGTAACAGATGATAGCTTTATGCTTATGCTGGCTCAAAAGCTGTCATCAGCACTAGATGAAAAATATCCCGATTATGCTGAACATTTAAAAAATATTAAAGACAATGCCTATCAGGATATTGCTGAGGTACTTGAGCTTATCAGGATTGAGGGGAGGAGCATTCTTCTTATTATGGATGGATTCGATAAGCCTCTCGGAAATGGTCAACTTACCCGGAATTTATGGGATCAATTGCGTGAACTTGCATTAAGTCCGGCACTCCGTCTGGTTGTCGCCAGCCGATTGAGGCTTCGTGAGCTTATCCGACACCCTGAAGCACAGACCAGTGATTTCTGGAATATTTTCGACCCCACTCCGGTACATGTAGGCTGCTTTGATGAACATGATTTGTCCTGCCTACAGCAAAGAATGCCTGATAAAGAATTTCAGCGTGGGGCGTTGACAGAGCTCTGGAATGAAAGTAATGGTTTCCCAGTGCTTATGCTACCGATCCTGAATCATGTTAGCCAGGATACAACCAGTAAAATGATAAGCCCAGACATGACGATTGCTGCTGCTCAGGCTGTATTTTACGCCATCAGGGATCAACTGGATGTTCTGTGGAGTGATTGTCCAGTGACATCACAGGATCTGTTCCGCCTGGTGCTGGAGAAGGGAACCATTCCACAAGTAGAAGCGGCACTGCATGATTATGAGCGATTACATGAACGGGGTTTTATCCAGGTAGCAACCAGAAAAATACAGAGGCCATGCCGCCTACTTGAACGTTATCTTACTCAGCAGCCTGACGAAGGGAACGCTATGAATCGGTTGTTCAGCTCTCAGGATAGCTGGATGCTGCATTTTAAAACGGTACTCGAACGTCGTATTGATCAAATCTCAGGTATAGATACTTCACTCAAACGTTATCTTGTCCGCGCATTGAATGATTTGCCTGTAGAGCCAAAGATGTTTTTGACGAATGTTAGAGGAATAGTGGATTGTGTTTTTGACCTCATCTGGTCGGTGGAAATTCCTGACAGACAGATTCCTGCCAGATGGATACAGGTATGGGAATCTAACAATGAGTACGACATCGATAAATTTAAAAATGGATTTCCTCAGGGGGGCCGGCGAGTTATGTTGCTCAGGCTGATGACGGGCACAGAGAAAAGCAGGGCGTGTGCCAAGTATATCACAAAAGAAACATGTGTCCTTATGGATGCAGCACATGAGTTTGGCAACTTCGGCCAGCATCAGAATGGCGCAGAGTTTAATGCTGGAAGCGCATATTCCGTGTTATTAATTTGCATTGAACTTTCTGTAGCTTTAACCCGTGATATTGGACTGTCGCTTATTAAATTGACTTAAGGGTTGTCAAATCCGGAGGGGAAGAGCACAAATAACCGGGCCAGGCGCCACATTCATCTCGGCGGCGTCAGGCCAGAGGCCTTTGAACAGGCCTCGTTGCGAGGACAGAATTTGTCTACCGGGGAGGGGTCTGTCCACCAAATGGTCAATATTGTAGGTTATTTAACCTATGTTGGGTAAAAACTTAGTTCACAAACTAAAAATTTACTTACAGGTTGTTCTGCAATTTTTTTACGTCTATCACGCATTTTTCCCATGTTCACTTCATGAACTAACAAAGCATCTTTAGTCGCTTTTCCCATATCACCTCAGATTTAGAGTTCAGTATTCGTAACTGCTAACCGGACGTAGCGCCATTCAGATCGCCGCTTTGATGCTATCGAAATTTAACTGGGTATAATATGCCATTACTTTTAATTCATAAGTGGCTGGAACAGGGATTTGGTTATGAATATTGATTTCGGGTTAATTCGAAGTGCCCCAAAAAGTCGTAACGATAGTTTTGAAGCGCTTGCCGTACAATTGTTTCGGAAATTCTGCCGTGCATCGGCGGACTCAACATTTATTAGTCTGCGTGGAGATGGTGGAGACGGTGGCGTTGAGGCATATTTCCGCTCACCGGACGGTACCGTATTCGGTGTTCAGGCAAAATACTTTTTCCAGCTTGCTTCCGCAGAACTTACACAGATTGATAGTTCCCTTAAAGCCGCACTAAGCAACCATCCCACACTAACCGAATACTGGATTTATATACCGTTTGACCTGACCGGGCGTGTTGCTGCGGGAAAGCGAGGAAAAAGCCAAGCGGAACGCTTTGAAGAATGGAAAAGTAAAGTCGAATCGGAAGCGTCAGAGCAAGGGAAGTCACTTTCTATTGTCCTTTGTACCGCTGCAGTTATCTGCAATCAATTACTTGAGATAGATCCTTACGGAGGGATGCGCAGGTATTGGTTTGATGACACGTTGCTGACAGCAGCTCAAATTCAACAATGTCTGGATGACGCCATTGCTTTTGCCGGGCCAAGATATACTTCAATGCTAGATGTGGTGACGAATGCTCATGTCGGCCTGGATTTCTTTGGTGGGACTGGTGACTTTTGCGAGTGGTACGAAACATCATTAACACCAATCGTTCGAGAGTTCCATTCACTGAATGGATACGGACGCAAATCGCTGGATATACTCGGCGAAACCCGTGCTACATCTGCCACGGCATTGATTGAAGAAATAATTGCCTACTGTGAGAGCATGAGAGATAACAATGTCACGGCCACATCGGTTACAGATCTTTGCGTCGCTCTGTCATCCCTATTGACACTTTTCGCTGATGCCCGCCATGCTCAAGAAGATAAATTTTATGAAAAGCATGGCAAGCATAGTGATACAGAATCGTTCCGACAGTTCCACGCAGAGTATATGTGTGCATTTCCTGCCGGAGATATGGATGCGGCGAGAAAATGGGAAGAGCAGGCGCAGCAACTGCAAAATTTGCTGATTTCTCAGGTCATTGGTGCCGCAACAGCACATTCCTTACTGCTGGTTGGGCCAGCGGGTATCGGCAAAACCCACGCGATTGTCAGCGCAGCATTGCGTCGACTGGAACATGGTGGTTTTTCCCTGGTCGTCTTTGGAGACGACTTTGGCAAAGCAGAGCCTTGGGAAGTGCTACGCAGTAAAATAGGGCTGGGTGCCGCCATCGATCGTTCGACATTATTTGAATGCATACAGGCCTGCGCCGAACATAGTGGCTTACCATTTGTCATTTATATCGATGCCTTGAACGAAAGCCCGCGAGAAGTGCGCTGGAAGGACAAGCTTCCCGAATTGCTCGCTCAATGCAAGTCCTATCCAGACATCAAAATCTGCGTTTCAACCCGAGATACCTATCGCAATCTTGTGGTCGATTCACGCTTTCCAGGGTTTGCTTTCGAACACATCGGTTTTTCAGGACATCAATTCGAAGCGGTACAAGCTTTCGCAGCCTACTATGGGCTGGATGCAGAGATTACACCACTTTTTTCACCCGAACTCAGTAATCCTTTATTTTTACACTTGGCCTGTAAAACGCTAAAGGGCGAAGGCCGTGACAGTCTGGATATTTCTTTGCCGGGTTTTACCTCTCTGTTTCAAGGACATCTCAAACATAGCGATGTTTTAATTCGAGAACGCCTCCACTACGCAAACCCTCGCAATCTGGTAAGGGCTGCAATGATGGCACTCTCGAATACCCTGACACATGAGTTGCCGCAGAACCGAACCTGGGAAACCTGTTGCGAAGCACTGAGCAAAATAGTGGGAACTGAGACCACACCTGAATCCTTTTTAAATGCATTGGCACATGAAGGCCTCATTATCCTTTCTGTTGTAGATGAGGATACCTTCCTGATCCGTCTGGGTTATCAACGCTACGGTGACATACTCCGTGCTATCAGCCTTGTGGAAGCTCTTGATTCGGATACAGCAAAACTAGCGGAGAAAATTGCAGCGTTAACAGAAGAAGATGCTGGATTGCTGGAAGCTCTTGCCGCCGTGCTGCCAGAGAAAACTGCTCTTGAAATTACTGCTGAAGAAGTAGGATTACCATCCGAACAAGCCCATAAGCTGTTCATCCAGTCATTGGTTTGGCGCTCCCGACAAAGTGTAGTGGAAGAAATTGATGAACACATCCATGCAGCACTGCATACACCTGGATTATGGGAGTCGGTTTATGAAGCGCTGTTTTCACTTAGTCTGGTTCCTGACCATCGTCTAAACGCAACTAACTGGCTGGGGCCATTTTTACGGCAGTCATCCTTAGCTGAACGTGACACCTACTTGTCATTAGCTGCGCTGGGATCCTTTGATAACAAGACTGCTGTCTATTCACTCATCCATGCAGCACTATTTGCTGACATAACCCATTGGCCTGCTGAAAGCCGGAGGCTGGCCAGTCTAACACTTGCCTGGCTCACTTCGTGTGCTGACCGCCGAATCAGGGATTTATCCTCAAAAGGGCTAAGCAGAATCCTGGCAAACTACCCGGAAAACTGCCAAACAGTAATCAGTGAATTTGCATATTGTGATGATGATTACGTATTAGAGCGTATTAGCCTTGCTATCTACAGTGCATGCTTATTGTCACGCCAACGCAGAAATGCGTTTATGCCAGCGCTCCCTGGTCTATTAAGCATTGCGTCCGATAGCGAGAATATTCTGCTCCGGGATACGGTTCAGCTATTAGTAAACTTGTTGAAAACAGGAGAATTTCCCACAGCCGTAACAAGTCAATTACAGCATTACCAGACAAACGTATCATTACCATCACGATGGCCTGTACTGGCGGATGTCAAACCCCTCTTGGATCTGGAACATTTACCATCAAACATGGTGCTCTGGGGGGAGTCCATGGCCCCGGACTTCTGGCGTTATCAGGTGGAGTCGAAGATTTCCGGCTTTGACCTGAAGAGTGCCAATATCAGTCATGAAAATATTGCCTGTTGGTTAATGCGAGAAGCACTTAATTTAGGATATCCCGGTTATAACCACTGCGCGCTCAATTATGATCGCCATATCGGAAGTCTGTATGGCGCGGGACGGGGTAGAAAAGGGTATGCTGATCGGCTCGGTAAAAAATATTACTGGATCGCCCTACATCGACTACTGGGCATTCTGGCCAGTAATGTTCCTGCCGTGGAAGACCCATATTCCGACTACGAACCCACAAGCGATCATCTATGGTCAGTCGACGTCCGTAAAGTCGACCTGACCGATGTACGCGACATCGCCGCAGAAAGTGTGTATCCAGTACTGATGGAAGAAACAAATTACGCATTCCCTGACCGCAATTCAGATATCAAAGGTTGGGTTCGGACCGATGATTTGTCACCTTATGAAACCTGTCTGATTCGAACTGACAAGGAAGGGGAACAGTGGGTAGCGCTTTCACACAGCTATTGGGACGATGATAAAGCGCCGAATGAAAATAGCTGGAATTCACCTTACCTGGCAGTGCGTGCTTATTATTCAAGCGCACTCATAAATGAAAGCATCCAGAACTTTAAACAGAAAAGTGCGCGCGATATTTTCCAATATAATCAGGGGAATAGCTGTTATCGCGGTTATCTTGCTGAATATCCTGACATCCCAGTGTACAAACAACTTCTTAATAATGAGGAAGATAGTGAAGCATTTAATTTTACAGAAGTCAGTTTAATACGCGGAAGCGAATGGGAATATGACTACTCATATACCACGCCCGAGCGCCAGGATAACCTCATTGCGCCATGCCAGGGAATCATTCAAAAACTCGAACTTTTATGGGATTGTCAAAACGGTTGGGTTGATCGTTCTGGCAAACTTATCGCCTTCCATCATAAAGGTGTAAGACAAAGCGGACTTTTCATTCATCGTTCGGCGTTGAACGCCTACCTGTCCATAACAGGTGAAGAACTTATATATCGCCGTTTTGCTAACAGGGGATATTTTGATTTAGCTGGCCGTAACGGCTCGCAAATAGACCTGAAAACTTGGCTCCAGTACCGGGCAGACAAGGCGCCAGTAGTTTTACGAGAAGAGGAACTGCCGTTTAACTGCTGACAACGATATTTATTAAGTAATCAGCTGAATGCCCTGGCATAAATGATTCAACAGACAGTGTCTGTTGAATCATTGGGCTCTGCTGAGAAGACAGTTTCATTGATTAGATATTGCATTGGCAATATCTTGCGCCAGTAATGCGTTTTGAATGTTCACCAGTATCTCAGCGCCGGGAGCTGACCTGCCATGTGTAAGTGCTGCGACATCTCGAGCAAGATTAACAGCTCTAGATGCAACGTCGTCGCTCAACATTCGAAGAAGATTATGAACAGAGGTGCCCGCTGAACTGGCATCGAAGGCCAGTAGAGCCATTTCAAGTTTGTGTTCATCGGTTTGTCGCACGGTCTGTTCAAGAATAGGGCGCTTGTCACCACCCAGTCTGAAATAACGTAATCCATCAAGCTCTATGATCAGGTCGATAATGGGTTGTGCTGCACGCACCAAGGCATCGTCTAGCTGAGGAATGGATAGCGTATCAAGCCAATCATCAACACTATGTGGCGAGGAAAAGAAACTGGAAATACCACCGACTGTTAATTTTGAAATCGCAAATCCAGCGATGCGTGGGATAATCCACATCTGGCGACTTTCACCAACGTCAGCACGAATCTGCGCTGCATGCTCATTGAACCAGATCAGCCAATCAGCAGGCGTTTCCAGGTCGACCACTGCAAGAAGTTCTACATTTGGCCAAGGCAGGAGGGACTTCCAATCCGGACGAGTATAAAGCGTTAATTCGATGCCGGCTGCCTGCAGTCTGGCTTCGGTTTGGCGTAAGTACCTGCCGGAACGCGTTTTCAACTGCTGTTCAGCTTCAACTTTAGCCAGACGCAGTGCATTTCCAAGCTGAGCCTTGCGGGTTTTCGCTATCCACATCTTTGTTGGATGGGAAGATTCGATACCAGCCTCGGCGGCTAACAGCCGCAAAGAGGCAAGGATATTTTCCAACCGCATCAATAATGGCTCAGGGTCCATCCCCACGATTGACCACGGTTCGCTGCGTGCTTCCCAGACATTTTTTAGCAGATCCCCTGTCCATATGACGAATGCACCATAACCTTCTGGTAATCGGTTAAAGCGCCTGACCAAATCAGCCGAGCAGGAATGTAGTAAATTTTGTAACGGTTTAACATGCTGCTCCGGCGCCTCGCCAGTTGAAAGACCTTCCTGTGGTGAAGTCAGGTTACAAGCCCCCTCAAAAACCTCACCGAAACGATCAAGAATTTTTGGTGGTGGTACCTTGCCCCGTAGTACACAGTCTACAATACGCTCCAATACTGGCATAAGCTGTTCCAGCAAAGCGTACGCACGCTGCAGGTAAGCGGAGTAACTTTCTATTCCAACCAGTTTTGCCGCTGCGGCAATCCAGCGCTTATTCCATTCTGGCAGAGCCTTGGTGGGTAGGTTTTCTCGATGTATGCGTTTGGTAGCAACAGCGTATTCCGACAGACCTGACGGAAGGTTATCGGCAGCAATGGCATCAACGGCGACTACTGCTGCAGTAGGATCTAGCCCAAGCAATAGCTCACAAAGTTGCACGACTTCTTCATGCACATTGCTCTGGACAGAAGGTGCGACGTGAAAAATGCGACTACGCAGCAAACGACCTTCGGTGGGCGCTTCAACCTCAATTTTATCCGTCCACGGAATTTCAGCTGTGAGGCGTGCCAATAACCGTTCACGAACATCATCCGCTCCCCAGAATATGGCAATTTGTGGATCGATAAGTCGCGCAGCGCCCAGTAATTCTGCGGCGTTGCTGAGGTTGATCGCATCAAAATCAGGCCTTAAATTGCTTAGCGCCGCCCTGATACTGTCAGGAATATCCATGCCGACCAAAGTACCCATGAAGGTACATAAGCGTGGCGTATCAGCGCGTACGACTAATGCGTTTATTGTGTCCGGGGAAAGTGCGGACAGTAACACTTGTCGCGGATCTGTGGCCGAACGTACCCGTAACTCACCCATGGCTTTTTGCAGGCGCTCAGGAAAGGGAATTATTGATGTATTTTGCCCCGCCACAAAAAACATGACGGCTAGGGTAATCAATGTTGGCTCCACGCCAATCACCCGTGCCTGGGGTATCCAGGCACTCAGCGTTGTTTCGATATGAGCCTGTCCCAAACCGAAGAGACAACCGTTCAATGCGACAGGGGAAAGTTCTTTTTCAAGTCGAGTCACCAGTGTCTCAATCAGAGACGTTGCTGCATCTGGAATATGAACAGAAACATAGCTTACAAAGCTGCTCAGGCTGTCATCGTTGACAGTAAGTGCGGAACTAATGGCCGCATGTGACGGTGTTTGCAATAAATGCGTATGACAGAGTTCAAAAAGCGTCTTTGAACGGAGTTGATGAAGTCCTTTTAGCTGACCATCCACTGGTGTGGAAACCAGATGTTCATCAATGAGTCGACGTAACGCTCGCGTAAGTGCGCCTTGTTCAATGCCAAGAACCTTCGGCAATCGGCTGACATCAACCGCCGCGCCTGCCGCCCCGGCAAGGGCAGTAACACTGAGAACCGCCAGTTCTTCATCCCTGGACTCGCGGAGCCGCTGATCTATCTGTTCAGCGAGGATAGACTTCAGTCGTTCCCCACGGGTCAAAATATGCGTATATTCCAGAAGAAGTCCGCCACTTTTAGCCCATGGCTCGCGCCATCCCGCCCAATTTGTCTGACCTTGTTCCACTAATTGGCGCCAAATCTTTTCTGCAACAGCCTCTTCCATGAGCGGACGTACTTCGCGAGCCCGGGAACGCGAGGCCAACATAAGAGTGTCTTCCTCCCTGATTGAACCCAACAGTAGTATGCCACTGCCAACGGTAACTTCTTTAAGCAGCGCATTCCAAAGCTGACTAAAACGTCCACCAACGTCATCGAACACAAACCCGACAGGCGCGTCAGGAGAAGCCCTTAATGCACGGGTAAACTGAATGAGAAGATGAACATCAGCCGCATCACCTCTTCTCATCTCAAACCATCGAGTAGTATGTCGACTCGCCCGCGCGGTTTCCCACATCAAAGCAGACTTACCAGCCCCTGACAGACCAACAATTAAAGCCGCACCAGCAGATTCTAATGCGGAGAGTACCTCATGACGTGCATTCGGACGCTCGGCAACAAGACCTGCAGCCAGATGGCCGGGCCGTGTGTTCACACCCTGGTAGAAGGACGGGTCATTGAATGGTGTCAGAAAATCGACTACATCACAGTAACCGTCGCGTAAAGCTGATTCCATTCCCACCATGTCCAGCGCTGGCTCTATTCGACGAAGAGTGGTTTCCACATCAGATATACCCAGCCCTTCAAAGCGACCATCCCTCACCAGACCATTTTTGTCCGCCAGCGCGGCAATCTGTTTCAACAACTCACCATAATGAATCTGAGCCGCCAAATCTGAGCAGGGCATGGTGCAATGAATACTTGCCACTGCAGCCTCAAAAGGATTTGGTGCAATCCAGATTTGAGTACGTGCGGCAAGGGCTGCCCACTGCGGGTCATCCTGAAGTGTGCTGACCAGAGCTGGATGCTCAGCCAACAAATGATCAACCACTGGCCCCTCGGCAACAGGATGCTCAAGAACAAGAATTAGATTTGTATGGAAGGCGGCATTTTCAACGCGCGCCCAGAGCGCTCGTATAAACCCGGCTGCAACCGCTACGGGAAATGGTCCAAGATGGTCACGCCGTGACTTCACCTGCACGAGAGCAGAGCCTATAGTACTACTTAGTTCGTAATCATCTTTCCCTTCGGGAATCACAGCCCCATAGGGGAGTTCGTTAGCCCAGCAGCGAATGGCCAGCCAGACGCCAGCAGCATCTTGATATCGAAAACCCCGACCAGCATGAGAGCCTGCACGTGATGTTGCCAACTTACAACTCCTTGAGATAACGTGTTAGGTTCCTGAAAGTATTTCTATTCGAGCCCATTTTGAAAGTCTGCAATTTTCATATCCAATGCTATTTTCGATTTTTCAGCTGACTTGCCACCTATATCACACTACCAATTTGAGCAGACTGGAGGAATACTTGGTGCAAGCAAACGCACGCCATATCGGATAGAGGGGACTATGAACGAAACCATCGAAAAACTGATTGCCAGTGGAAAGGAAGGGCCATGGTGGGACTTTAAACAAACCTACCACCAAAACAATGCAGCCCTTGTTCACGATATCCTCTGCATGGCAAACGTCCTGCATGACGGTGACCGGTATCTGATTTTTGGCGTGACTGATGAAGGGTTGATTACCGGCGTGCTGGAAGATGGTAAGCAACTTAACCAGGCAAATTTAATCGATCTGTTAAGAAAAGTGAGTTTTGCAGAGCACCATTGTCCGGATATTCAGCTGCACCACATCACACTCCAGCATAAGGTGCTGGCTATTCTACAAATTCGTAACGTCAGAATGAAACCTTACTATCTAACACAGGACTATAGCAAAGAGGGAAAAACTGTCAGAGCCGGTGTCGTTTACACCCGGCAACAAGATGCCAATACGCCCGTAAATGGCTGTGCGAGCCCTGGAGATGTCATGGCAATGTGGAAAGAGCGCTTTGACCTGGACTTGGCACCAACAGACCGCATCGTCAAACTACTTCTTGACTATGACAACTGGGAGTACGATGGCTTCAATGAGGCCTACTATCGACTTGACCCGGGTTATTCCATTTATATCGATAATAGTGAGAGAGAACACGGAGGACAGCACTGGTGGTCAACGACTGGTATTGAGCAACCATACCTTTACGAATACATTCTCAAATATCGCGGGCGAGAGCTCGAACGAATACCAGTCGTGCATTACAGAAATGAAGGCTTAAAATTTCCATTTCCAGAGATAGACACACTGTCTTATCCTGGAAAAAGTGATGGATACGAGACTTGAATATATGTTTATCAATACATCCAGCATTCCGCTGACAACCGGGAAGCTGTCGGCTAAATCTTCCATGTCAGAATTATGATAACTTATGTAGTTCCCGAATCACATGTTTGGCCAACAGACTTTCCACCGGTATAACCGAATTGATTTTTACCGCTTTGACAATTTCTATCAACGAAAGGGTATTCTGCGCTAATTGGTCTCGCAATTCACTTACTTCAGCCTGCAACTGCTGGTTTCTGGCCAGCAAGGCCTGACGGGTTTTGCGGTTGACGTATTGCTGTTTTTCTTTTGGGCGTAGATTCAATGGGCCAAGTTGCTGATCAACATAGGCAGCAATTAGGCGTTTTCGCTCAAGGCTGCTCAGCGTACTTAAACCACCGTTAACGATACCTTTTGCCTTGAGCCGAATATGCAGGGCCTTAGCGGAAATAGGGGACTTGTCAAAGCCTTCAACCAGCATCAGCTGTAATTCGTGCTCGATCAGTGTGTCCAGTTCCTTGCCGCGCATCAGTCGTTCTCCTGCATCAATTGTTGGTATTCAAGTGCAAAAAGCTGGGCCAGTGTACGGACTTTGCCCTCGGTGATTACTCCACCAGACAACACACTCTCCGCAGTAACCAGTTGTTGAGTCTTGGCACGACGCTGCCATTGTGCTTGTATTGCCTCGAGTTGCTGTAACCGTCGTTCGATGTCGGCCAGTCTGGTCTGGTAGTCAAGCTGATGTTGTGTAAGTTGGGTCAACTTCGAATGTGCTTGCTGTAACGCCTTTTTTTTGGCAATCAGATTAGGTAGCTCATCTATCCGGCCTGTCAGCGTGAAATGTTCACAAAAGGTAGCACTCTGGCATTTCAGTCGATAAGGACATCCCCAGAGGTTAACTTCCCGCATACAGGAACCAAATTTCAGCGGATACAGCACGGCATGTCTTGCCACCATGGCAGAGGCTTGCTCTGGTCCTTCTGCGTCGCGGATTTCTTCAAAGGCAGCAGCAACATCTTCAAAGAGGCCGTCAGCAAATGACGCCTCGACAAACCTGGCTACATCATCCCGATCGTCAAAAGTATGCAGGTTGGCTTTGATGGTATTGTCCAAAGTCATGTGTTCTGTGACCGCCAGTTGGCCGGTCCTTTTGACGATTTCCAGTGGCGTAGCAACTGAGGACGAAGAGGGCGCGGCAGTTACTGCTGTCGATATCGGCTGCAAGGGTACCAACGAGGCTGCTTTTCGCCGTTCTGCAAGCGCCAGATGTTGATAGTGCTGATTCTGCGTGATGTCCACTCGCCCCATCAGCATTGCCTGTAAGTGGTCAGAGATATCCGCAATGGCAAGAAAGGTATTGATGTTGTGCCGGGGAATGTGGGTACGCATCCGGGTGGGGGTACCATTCTCTTCCAGTAATTGATATTTGCTGAATACTGATCCATCAGGCTCAACATTGCCTAAAAATTTATTCATAAGTGTGTTAGTGAAGGGTATCGGTATAGCCAGCAAAGCCAGTGTGCGCTTTAATGCCAGCGAACCCTTCTCATGTAGAAATAACAGGTCTTCATAGTTAACTTCGTAGCGTTTGCCATTTTCCATCCAGGCGTGCGTACAGGGTTCGTTGGCATTCGTCAGGCCAAATTCGGTCTTGATGTAATGATTAAGGTCAGTCTTGGAATAATAGATAGATTTGCTGTTTTTTGGCCCTGGCATTTCTTGAACGGGCAGTACACCTCGTTTGCTGAGGGCTTTGGATGTTTTGTCTCGTTGTCCTGCCCGGCCACGAAAACTTGAGGTGGTTTGTGTGATGTACGTCACCACATCATCCAGTTCGACTCGTTCACCGGGCAGGGCGCTGATGGCCTGTGGCAGGTAATCAGTAAAAGATTTCGCCCGTAGATAGGTCAGATGACTGCGTGTTGGTGCGGTCAATATTTTAACGGAACTGAATATACTCTCGACCAGAGGTGCTGCCAGCGGTTCTACCCAATGCGTTCGCTCCCCAGCACCCAGCACCTTTGACACCAACATAACGGATACCAAGGAAATAATCGGGTAATCCCTTGTCCTGAAACCGCTTGCGGATTGCCGGATCATCAATCTGGCGTTTAAACAGCGCATCCTGTCTGAGATTAAACGCTTCAATGGAGCGAAAGCCGGTGATAACCAATAACAACAGGCAATTTAACGCAATTTTCTCAGCATCACTTTCCACCCGCTGGATTAATGCAACTATGTTCAGAAAACCACGAATGGTAATCAACGCATCTTCACCATCGGTAGTGGCATCAGCCAGCGTGTACTGCTGTTTCAGCGCCATGGTTTCCCGGGCTTTGCGGGTGAGGTTGGTTTGATTGGTATATTGCCCATCGGACACATATTGCAATGTCACCAGTGTGAATGACTGGTGATTAACCAGTTTTTGCAGACTGACACAACGTCCTTTGTAATTGGCGGTATTGGGATCCCCTAGAGATGAAGCTGCGCTGAGGTTATCCATCGACCGTTGAATTACCCCTGTGGTTAGATACACTGGGTGGGTTTGCCCAGTCAACTCAAATAGTGAGTGGTACCAGCGCTTCAAAATCATCAGTGTTGCCACAGCCACCGCTGGGGATATACTTCGATTTCGCCTCCGATACACCAGTACCAGCAGGGCTTTCATAAACCGGGCATAGTCTTCTTCCACGGCATGGCGCCCCTCAATACCTTTGGTACGGCTGATTTCATCAAAGCGTAATTTATTTTTGCCATTACCACGTAACCAGCCACTACCATTGCTGCCGCAGACCCAAACAGGGTCATCCCATGACTGCTCGAAGTCTGCCGCCAGATGCTGTTCAAACCAGCTTTGCTGCTCGGTGATAAAGGCGTGAAACTGCGCAAAATGTTTTTTCATCGCACACCGCCTTTTTCTTGATGAAAGCGGCAACGGGCAATCACGGATTGAATTTCAAATTGTGTGGTTTCATGGATGGAAATAAGTGGATTGCGGGCGTTGCCAACACTGTCTGAAATGGAAATCAATTCATCGACTTCTTTAACTACACTCTCCAGCACCGCCTGGTGGTCACCATCAGTAAAGGGGCGGTAATACAGGCAACCGTAGCAGCAGCGTACCTCACAGAACGGACATTCGCCATCACTTCTGGTGCAACCGCCAATCCCATCATGCAACTGATCACCGACTATGCCGACCACGCGCTGGCCTTGCCATTCCGTTGAAGAGGTCAGTTCACCTGTCAACATCATAGCTACCATGTTTTGCCTTACCGGATTGGTACCCAATGCTTTGGCTCGAATCAGTGCCAGCGCAGGCGTCGCCAGAATGTAATACTTGGCAACAGTAAGTGAGGTATGTCCCAGAATATGCGCAATTTCTTCGGCGCTGCCCCCTTGCATAGCCAGTGAATGGCCCACGTTGTGGCGCAATTCGGTCGGCGTAATGGTTGGCAAAGCCGCTTCGCCACGCGCTACGGCAGCCTGATAATCTGGAGGACTGAAACTGAGGATGGCCTTGCTAATCGCCTTGGACACATAAAATGGTGCAGAGTGACTAAATTCAAATAGCTTGCCATCAGGTTTTAGTTGCGCTCGCTCGATATAGTGCCTAATCAATGCGCCGATTTTCGCTGGAATCGCCAAAAACAGACGTTCAGTCGTTACGCGCCGCTGTTTGACGTAGGGCAGAAGTAAGCTATAGCGTATTAACCCGGTTTCGGAGTTTCGGGTATCAATACGCAAATCTTTTGTTGCCAGCTTGGCCAGTTGTGCCGGGCGGGCTCCGGTGACATAAGTCAGTCCCAGAATTGCTGCATCTCGAATGGTGTTCAGACTGTAGTTTTCGCCATGCCGAATCGACGTAGCCATTTCAAACAAGCCTTTACTGATCATGCTTTTTTCGAGCGGATCCAGAACATGGTCGATTTCCTGATAGATGTCCCAGTCGTGGGAATGCGGGCGAGGGATAAATTCGAGGTCTTCGTAATCGTCGAGGGTGAAACCGGGGAATGCTTCGGCACAGAGGATTTTTAGGCCGAAAATGATGTAGTAGAAATATCGAGGATCAATTTCCTGAGATTCAAGGTAATCTTTCAACACCGTAAACGAGAAAGCAGATTGGGTTATGCAATGATCAGTTGCCAAAGACCAGGCATGGAGTACACCAGGAATCTGGGCTGGACACTTGGCAAATGCATAACGGAAGCAAATATATTTGGTTAATTGGTTGCTGATTTTATCCCGTCGGAAGTGGGCATAGCAGCGGCTGCCTGAATAATCGAATACCCAACTATCACTTGTTGAATTAATATATTTATCATCGAAATAATCTGCCGACTTGAGATAAATGCCAGAAGGTATATTTAACATAATATACATTATGCGCACCGGGATAACGCTACGTGAAAACTATGACTTACCGGCGGTTCATCAATACGTTTTGGAAAAATACGATGAAAACCAGCTTGTCGCAAAGCTTAGCTCGCTGCATCAGCCCTGGCGGCTGAAGTCTATCAAATCGTTGCCGATAACCTCTACAGTGCTGTTTAACCCTTGATGGTGTTTGCATGAATAAAATTCTTCCACTGTTCGCTTTAGGCTTTTCCTTTTGCAGTTCCGCTGCTGTAGATCCCGGACCGGGAACATATGTGTGTGATATCCGCATAACCAGTTCCCGAACTGAAACGCTGGTATTGCCGGAAGCGGCGCTTGTTCAGGATCATGGCAGTGACTATCAGGTGAAAATGCTCGGTAACGAAGTGGCGTCGCCGAAACTGGCAAGCGTTCTGGGCGGGGTCAAACAGCAGGCCACCGTTAACGGGGTGACATTTTTCAGGCGAGCTAAATATGACGATCGCTTTATCATTGAAAACACCAACACGGGCTTCTTTTATCGCCTGAGGCACTGCAAAAAAATGTAAGGCGCCGCCAAAAACGGTTAGCGGCGCCCTTTTCTTTCATTAATATCACCCCGTTCATGCCGGTATACTGCTACATCAGCCGCAACAACATTCCCGGCCATACCGCACGGAAAATGCTCAGGGAACGAAAATCGCTCTGACGCAGCCGTCTTCCTTGTGCTTGAACATTTCATAGCCGCGCGGCGCATCCTCCAGCGAAAAACGATGCGTCGCCATAAAGGCCGGATTCAGCTCGTTTTTCGCCACGTGATCCAGCAGCCGATGCATATAGCGCTGGCCATGCTGCTGCGCGGTGCGGATAGTCAGGCTTTTATTGATCATCAGCCCCAGCGGAAATTTATCCATCACGCCATATACGCCAAGAATGGCGATATTGCCGCCTTTGCGACAGGCATAGAGCGCCTGACGCAGCGCCGCGCCGACGTCCGTTTCCAGATGCAGCAGCTGTTTGGTTTTGTCGTATACCTGGCTTAAACCTTCACCTCGCGCCTCCATACCGACCGCATCGATGCAGCTGTCCGGGCCGCGTCCGCCGGTAAGTTCCAGCAGCGCCTCGTTGATATCCACCTGGGTATAATCCAGCGTGATGCTGCCGGCATAGTCGCGCGCCATCGCCAGCCGCTCCGGATAGCGATCGATGCCGATAACCTGATGCGCACCCATCAGCCATGCGCTCTGCTGCGCCATCAGGCCAACGCCGCCACAGCCCCAGACCACCACGGTGTCGCCAGGATGGATATTGCAGAAATCCGCGCCCATATAGCCCGTGGGCGCGGCGTCGGACAGAAACAGCGCCTGCTCATCGGTTACGCCATCCGGGATCACAAAGCAGTCGTTATCAGCAAAAGGTACGCGAACGTATTCGGCATGGGAACCTGCGTAGCCGCCAAAAGCGTGGCTGTAGGCATAAATGCCGCCGGTCGGATGGCCCAGCACCGTCTCGCCTTTTTCCCATTGGGGATGGGTGTTATCGCAGCAGGAAGGCAGCTCATGCTGGCAATACCAGCAGGAACCGCAGGAAATAAAGGAAGGAACCACCACCCGATCGCCACGGCGGATATTTTTCACCGCGCTGCCTACTTCAACCACCTCGCCCATAAATTCATGACCAAGGATATCGCCCTCGCGCATGCTGGGGATCAGCCCGTCGATAACATGCAAATCGGAGCCGCAGGTGGTGGTCAGGATAACGCGAATAATGGCATCGTGAGGATTAAGCAGACCGGGATCCGCCACTGTTTCAACGCTGAGATCGTTAACGCCATTCCAGCAAAGTGCGCGCATTTATTTCTCCTTATCCTGACGTTCGGCATGGCGGCCAGCGGGCTGACCGTTAATCGTAGGGATCTCTCCGGTTTCGGCGAGGCTTTTAAAGCGATGCAGCGCGATGCTGGCAATCTCTTTAGGCAGCAGATCGAAAAAGGTGGTCACTTTTTTACCCAGGGTGCCGCCAGGCGGCGTGAAAGTCAGAGTTAATGCCAGCTCGGTTCCCCATTCGCCGGGCGCCGGCGTCAGCACCAGCTTGCCCTCGTTAGGGATATCAGCGCCTTCCAGCGACTGCCAGGCAATAATCTCACCCGGCTGCGCCTCTACGATACGGCTTTCCCAGGCATATTTCACGCTTAACGACGAAATCAGCGGGCCAATCAGCTGCCCCGTTGCGTAACCGGAAGTCAGTACCGCTACCGTCCGCGCCAAGGCACCCTGCGTAACTTCACGCGCCAGCCGCATCGAAAGCTGCATGATGGAAAGAAAACCCAGCCCGGTTAACAGCGTGGCGATAAGCAGCCCTTTCGCGTCATGGAAAAAAACCACGCTGGCGACGCCCGCGCCCTGCACTATCATGGCCGTAGCCAGCGCAGGCTGCGTACGGATACGCGCGGCAAAGGCAATAACCAGCAGCACACCCGCTACCGCCGCCAGCCCGAACAGCGGCCAGAAAAAGGCGGCCTGGTTGCCGACCGTAAAAATAGCGTGCGCCATCTGCGATAAAAACGTTGCCGGCAGAATATAGCCGAAGCCCGCCAGGCTATAGGCCGCCAGCAAAAGCTTCAGGTTGCGGTTTAGCGGCTCGGGTTTTATTTTGCCGTTGGTGGTCGCCAGCGTCTTTGGCAGCCGGGTAAAAATCATCAGGGCGGCAATAGTCGCCACCACGCCGTAAACCAGCCAGGCCTGTGAGGCATGAAAGCCCAGACAGGCCATCGCCCAGGCCAGCACGCCGGTTAAGGTAATCCCCACGCCGGGGCCGGTAAATACCGCCGCCGACAGTTTTGGCGCCTGCTTGCCCGCCAGCACCAGCTGTGTCCAGGAAGTCACGATAATCAGCGCCCACGCGCCGCCCACGCCAGAAACAAAGCGGAACAGGCATTGCAGCATAAAGCTGGAGGTAGCGGCGGAGAGCAGCGTAACCAGCACCGTCGCCATCAGGCCCGTTTTTAAATAAAAGGTATGATGGCGTTTTAATTTACTGACGTGGATGGCGCCCAGCAAATAGCCGATGTAGTTCATCGCCGCCAGGATCCCCGCGCTGGAAAGCGTAAGAAAGCCATCCTCAATCATTAAAGGGATTTGTGGCGTTAAAGAAAAACGGCCAATGCCCATCACGGCGACAAGGGTAATGATCCCCGTAAGCATGACGCCGGGCGCGCCGGTATATTGCGAGGCCTGAGTAGACATAATTTTTGCTTTGCTCCTGCGAAATATCTTAATCTGGCGGCCATACTATTTCGCAATCGCTGAATGAAAAATGGGGCGAATTATCCTATGACAGGCAGTCATACCCGGGAACGCAACGAGGATATTAAAAACTTCCTGACGCATCACCGTTCACGGCTTAATCCTGAAGACTATGGTTTTACGCTGCAACAGCGGCGGGTAAAAGGCCTGCGACGAGAAGAAGTGGCGCAGCTCGCCGCCGTCAGCGTCAGCTGGTATACCTGGCTTGAGCAGGGACGCGATATCAGTATTTCGCCCGCCGCGCTGAAGCGGATCGGCAACGTGCTGCAGCTTTCCACCACCGAACAGGATTATCTGGACAGGCTGATTTTCGGCGCGAAAAATGCACCGAAACCGGGCGCAATACCGCATGAGGTTAAAGTGATGGCGGACGCGCTGGCGCCGCATCCCGCGTTTATCCGGCGCGCCAATATGGATATTCTCTACTGGAACGAAGCGGCCAGAAGCCAGATTTTTGACTGGTCGACTATCCCCGAAGACGATCGTAACTCGCTGAAGCTGATGTTTATCAGCGACGACTATAAGCAAAAAATCCATCACTGGGAGCTGGCCGCGAAGCATACTATTGCCGCCTTTCGCACCTATTACGCTGCCAGCAACTATGCAGAAGATTTCGGGCGGGTGATTGACGATCTTACCGCCCGCAGCGAGGCGTTCCGGGAGATGTGGCATCGTCAGGACGTCAGCAAGTTCGGCACGGGCAACAAGGCTATTATCGATAGCCAGGGAAAAATCAGTCATTACACCTATAGCGCGCTGGAAGTGGAAAGCGCGCCGGGTATCTTTCTTATCTTTTATCTTTGCCGCGCTTCAGAACAGCCATAACCCTTATTTACAGGGCGTACGCGCCCTCTTCTTTTTCAGTTTTATTGATTAAGAATGGCAAAACTATCGGCTTTCAAACCCGCACCAACGCGCTTATCATTCCTTACATCAAGGCGACATGCCTTTAAATCTGATAATTAAAGTAAGGAACCTTCCATGAAAGCCATCAAAAAATTAGTTGTTATTACCGCCCTTTCACTGATCTCTTCCGTGAGCTTCGCCCAAAGCGTCACCGCCTGTGCTTCCACCCTGGACGCCGCCGAAGCGCAGATTTCAGCTCAGGCAAAAGCGGCCAACGCCTCTTACCGCATTACCGAAGCCAATTATAACAACGGCGTTCATATGACCGCGGTTCTTTCTGCTAAAGAGTAATAGCCAGCTATGGCCTCCGTTACTGGCGGCGCAACTTCATTGCTGTCCGCCCAAATGTTATGTTATAACATTTAAAAATTACGGGACGGAGGATGGTATGTTGGCGGCAAAAGTAAAAAACGTGGGCCTGGCGCTAGGCGCCCTGCTGATGTGCGGACAGGTTTTTGCACATGGTGCCCACTCGCACGGTAAGCCATTGAGCGAAACCGAACAGAAAGCGGCGGAAGGCGTTTTTAATAACCAGGACGTTAAGGAAAGAAGCCTGACGGACTGGGACGGCGTCTGGCAGTCGGTCTACCCTCTGCTGGACAGCGGCGAGCTTGATCCCGTGCTGCAAAAGAAAGCCGAAAAAGATAAAAGCAAAACCGTTGAGCAGCTTAAAGCGTATTACCGCAAGGGCTATGCCACCGATATCGATACGCTGGCGATTGAAAACGATGTTATCGAGTTTCGTCGCGGCGACCAGGCCAGCAGCTGTCACTATCACTACAAGGGTCATCAGATCCTGACGTATGCTTCGGGAAAAAAAGGCGTTCGCTATCTGTTTGAATGCCGCGACGCCAACAGCAAGGCACCAAAATACGTGCAGTTCAGCGATCACACCATTGCGCCCCGCCAATCGGCTCACTTCCATATTTTTATGGGCAACACCTCTCAGGAAGCGTTGCTGAAGGAAATGGACAACTGGCCTACTTTTTATCCGTGGCAGCTGACCAACGCTCAGGTGGTTGATGAGATGCTGCATCACTAAAAAAACGGCCCGGTTAATACCGGGCCGGATAAATAGTTAACCGCGAAAAACAGGCAGCCAGCCAAGCCAGCTCAGTGTCCACGCCAGCACGTTCAGCCCGCCAAACAGCATTACAACGACAATGGCTACATTTTGCCTGCCGGCGTGCGTGGTCGCTTCCGGAAACTTCTGCTGCGCTTTTCGCGCCAGCAGCGCAGGCACAATCACCGCCCACAGCGTGGCGAACAGACCGGCAAAGCCAATCGCGGCGATAAAGCCGTTCGGAAACCACAGGGAAGCGCACAGCGCCGGTAAAAACGTCAGACAGGCCGTTTTTAATCGGCCCAGCCGCGTATCCGCCATCTGCAATCGGTCGGCAATAAAATCAAACAGCCCTGCCGTCACGCCAAGAAACGAGCAGATCACCGCGAAGTGCGAGAAGACATCCATCAGCAGCGCCAGCGCGCTGACGTGCAGATAGCGCCGTAAGGCCGCCATCAGCGCCTCGATATCCCCGCCCGCATCGATAATGGCAGGGAAAGAGGCGCGCGGAAGATTGCCCATCGTGCCGGTCAGCCAGAACAGATAGATCACCAGCGACATAAAAGTCCCCAGCATCAGCGCTCGATTTACCTGTTTTTTATTGCCCGCATAGTAGCCGATCAGGCCGCTGATATTGCCGTGATAGCCGAAGGAGGCAAGGCAGAACGGCAGCACCGCCAGCGTATAAGGCCAGTAGGCCTGCCCGGAGGCGCCGCTGTTAGCCAGCGTGGCAATATCCAGCTGCGTCAACAGTCCGCCAAACAGCGTCACCAGCAGCAGGATTTTCGCCAGCACGCAGAAGGTCATCAGTCGGCTGACGCCTTTGGTGCCCAGCCAGACCACTGCCGCCACGCACAGCGTGAGCATGATTTTGGCGTCCGCCACGGAAAGATGCAGACCCGCGCGATTTAAAGAGCTCTGGTAGACCGGCCCGCTGGCGGAGATATAGGCATAGGTAAGAATGCCCAGCACAAACAGAATGCTCAGCCCGTTTACGGCCGCCCAGCCGCGTCCGAGCAAATCGCGCGTGATGGTATCAAAACCGGCGCCCAGCGGATAATGCTGGCTGGCCTGCACAAACAGTAATCCTGTCAACAACATGCAGACCCAGCTGACCATCAGGATCAGCAATGACCAGCCGTACCAGGCGCCGGCCATGACCACGGGAAGCGTAAACATACCGGCGCCAACCACGGTTCCGCAGATGATCATCGCGCCCCACCATACCGAAGGCCGATGGCGGGCTAACGAACTCTCCCTCATAAGTTTCCTGCTAAATAAATGACGTTAAGCCCGCAATTCTACTGCAAATGCCCCGCTATAACTGTACATAATTCCGCCCGACGGCGAAAAACCGCACGCGGCTGAATTGAGGGGACGGTTTTGCCGAGTTTCAGGAACGTTTTGCAAAGGGAGTTGTTATACTGCGGCGCACTATTTGCTTGTGGAAACGGGTTATGAAACGGAAAGAAACAAAGCGGTTTATCGCCGCGCTGGCTGTTGTGCTGGTTATCGCACTTACCGTGATGTCGAAAGTAATGATCGGCGGCGCGATTGACGAATACCATATTCCTTTACACGACTGGTCAGCGGGCATGCTGGCGCCACAGCTGTTTATGATCGCCGTCTATTCGCTGGTCTTTACCGGCCTGCTGGCTATTCCGCTCTGGTACTGGTTTTTGGGCGAAAATGTTGACTCAACGCGTCATTGAATCGCATTCAACCAAAATAAGATGTTGATTTGAAATAGTTTATTTGAGAAGCCAGCGACAACGCGCCATTGAACGTGCGCAGGCTGCCCGCGTCCCGCTTTTTTGCTGCTACGGTTAAAAGACCGCTAACGCAGAATATAAAAAGAGGATCGGGCATGAATAAAATTGCATTGATTACCGGGGCTTCCAACGGGATCGGGCTGGAACTGGCCAGAATTTTTGCGAAAAATGGTTATGACATTGTGGCCGTAGCGCGCAATGAGGAAAAACTGCACAAGGCCTGCGAGGATCTGCGCGGCTACGGCACAAAGATCCACGCACTAAGCGTGGATTTAAGCCGCTATGATGAGATCGAAAAGCTGAAGCAGCGCGTCGATAACGACGGGCTGGCGCTGGATGCGCTGGTTGTCAATGCCGGTCAGGGGCTGGGCGGCCGCTTTATTGGCGGCACGGCGCTGGAAAAAGAGCTACAGCTAATCCGCCTTAACGTCGATTCTTACGTTCATATGGCTAAAATTTTCCTGCCTGCGATGATCGAACGTCAAAGCGGCCACGTCCTGATGACCTCTTCCATCTCCGGCACCTCGCCCATCCCTTTCGAGGCGATTTATGGCGCGAGCAAAGCCTTCGTCAATTCCTTCTTCTGGGCCATTCGCAACGAGCTGAAAGGCTCGGGCCTGAATATGACGCTGCTGATGCCCGGCGCGACGGAAACCAACTTCTTTAAGAACGCGGGCCAGGCCAATACCAAAGTCGGTGCCAGTCAGCCGACCAAACCGGCGGAAGTGGCCGAACGCGCCTGGTATGCATTGATGAGCGGTCATGAGTATGTTTACGGCAGCGATGAGGCGGAACATGAGGGCGACGTGCTGAACCGCATTCAGAGCGAATCGCAAAAGGCGCAGCGCCACCGCATTATTTCAGAGCCGGATTCGGCGTCACGCTAATCCTTCTCCTTCTGCCTGCCGGTAAAATCGGCAGGCGATGCTTATTTAATAAGCTATATCTTTGTCTTTGTTGAGTAAAATTAAATTGTGCCGTTATATATCCCCGGTAATTTTCTGACCCGAGGCTTTATCGTTTAATCCGTCTCAACATCAGTATTTCATTCACTTCCCACATTGATACGAGCCGGAAACGTCTCTGTTAACCAGTCGATAAAAACGCGCAGACGGTGCGTGACGTGGCGATTTTGCGGATAAACCACATGAAAAGGATAAGGCGCTGGCCGCCACGCCTGCAGGATTTCCTGGAGCTGGCCGGTTCTCAACGCTTCGCAGGCCGCGTAGGTAAACGTCTGTACGATACCCAGTCCGGCCAGCGCTGCCGCCAGGTGCGCGTTGCTTTCGTTTACGCCGAGCCGGTACGGCGCTTTGATTTCCATTTTTTCTCCCTGCCGTGCGAAGCGAAACGGAAAAGCCCTGCCGCTGTCCGACGAGAGATAGCTAACCAGCCGATGGCCATTGTTCAGCTCCTGCGGGCTGGCAGGTACGCCGTAGCGCTTCAGATAGCCCGGCGTGGCGCAGGTAATCAGCGTGGCAAAACCAATCTGCCTGGCAACCAGCGATGAATCCGCAAGCGGGCCGCCGCGAATAACGCAGTCCACGCTGTCGCCGATGAGATCGACTGCGCGATCCGATACCCCCAGATCGATACGGATATCCGGATAGCGGGCCATAAATTCAGGCAACGCCGGGATCAGCACGTCACGGGCCGTAGAGCCGCCAATATCAATACGCAACTGCCCGTGCGGCTGGCCGCGAATAGCGGTAAAAGCGCCGTCAATATCTTCCAAATCCTTCAGGATCCGGGCGGTTTTTTCATAATACTCGCGTCCTTCGGGCGTGACGGTAACGCGACGGGTGGTGCGCTGTAACAGCCTGATACCCAGATGTGCCTCCAGCTGCTGCACCAGTTTACTTAGCGTCGCGTTGGGCATCGAAAGCGAATCTGCCGCGCGGGTAAAATTCCCCGTTTCCACTACGCGGGCAAAAGCCCGTATCGCCATAAGCTGATCCATCTCTTTTGTCCTGATTATTTCCGTGCAGGGATAGTTATTTTCATTTTACAGGATTTATCAACAAAAGGCGGAAGGCTACAGTGCCTTCTCACCCGGACAAGCCGGGCCACTATCTGTCCACAGCGGAGAAGAAGATGAACGCACTGAATGGCAAGATCGCGTTAGTTACCGGCGGCACATCGGGAATTGGCCTGGCGGCCGCGCATGAACTGGCAGCTCAGGGTGCACGCGTGTTTATTACCGGAAGGCGTCAACCCGAGCTGGACGCGGCCGTCGCCGCCATCGGTACGGCGGCAACGGGCATTCGCGCCGATGCCGCCGTGCTGGCCGATCTGGATAGGGTTTACGCCACTATCGCGGAAAAAGCGGGCCGTCTGGATATTCTGTTCGCCAATGCGGGCGGCGGCGATATGCTGCCGCTGGGCGCCATCACCGAGGCGCATTTTGATCGGATATTTGGCACCAACGTGCGCGGCGTGCTGTTTACCGTGCAAAAAGCGCTGCCGCTGCTGAGCGATGGCGCTTCGGTGATCCTGACCGCCTCCACCACTTCCGTTCAGGGGACGGCCGGCTTCAGCGTCTACAGCGCCAGCAAAGCGGCGGTACGCAACTTTGCACGATCCTGGTCGCTGGATCTGAAAGAACGCGGTATTCGGGTTAACGCCATCAGCCCCGGCCCGGTAAAAACGCCTGGCCTGGGTGGATTAGTCAGTGAAGAGGAGCGCCAGGGATTGTTTGATTATCTGGCGGCTCAGGTGCCGCTGGGGCGTCTGGGCGAAGCGGAAGAGATTGCTAAAGCGGTCGCTTTTCTGGCTTCCGATGCGGCCAGCTTTATCAACGCGAGCGAACTGTTTGTCGATGGCGGTATGGCGCAGGTGTGATAATCAGGCGGCCCGCAGGCCGCCTCTTTCTTATTTCAGCGCGATACGGACTACGCTGTCCTTGCCTTTAGTCGAATCATCTTTGTTGAAATCCTGCTTGAGCGTGACGTAAAGCGTCTGCCCGTCCGGCGAAACCAGCAGGCTGTTCGGGCTGCTGTCGAACGACCAGCTGTTTTTCACCGCATAGCTGGTGGCGTCCAGCTGCAACACCTTTCTGGATTCGCGCTGGCTGATATACAGCTCGTTGCGCTTCGCGTTGAACTTGATGCCCAGCGCGTCGCCTTCGATGCGTTTGATCACTTTGCCGCTGCGCTCGTCGAACACCAGCGTGGTTTTCGCCTTTGAGTTGTCGGTGACGAACAGGCGGCCGGTGGCCGGATCTTCCGCCAGGTTCAGCAGCAGATAAGCTTTGCCATCGCCCGCCGTCCAGCGTTTTTCAATTTTCTGCGTGCGCGGGTTGATCACCAGCACTTCGCCGCCGCCGTTAGCCGCATAAAGACGATCGGTCACCGGCGAATAAATAATGCCCGTCACCCACTTGCCGGCGTTCCTGATGGTCTTGCTCAGCTTCAGCGTTTTGGCATCCACCACCCAAATGACGCCCGGATCGCCCACGCCGCCCACGTAAAGCTTCCCTTCGTGCCAGAAAATTTCACGCGCACCGTAAGGCGAGCCGTCTTTGCCCTTCTCGCTGAATGCCAGACGTTTCAGCACTTTGCCGCTCTCTGCATCCACCTTAGAAATAGTACCGTCGAGCGAGTTAGTGGTGTAGAACACGCTGCCGTCCGGCTCGACCGCCATACCAAAGTTTTTCAGATCGGTGTGAGTTTCACCGGTGGTTGCCAGCGTGGCGGGATCCAGACGATACAGAATGCCGCCGTTAACGTTTTTAAAAGATTGCGCGCTGGCGACGTAAAGCGCTTTCGGCGTCCAGGCCATTTCATACAGTCCATCGCCCAGCGCGCGCTCGGCAGGCTGCGCTTGCGCTTTGGCCGTCGCGGCAGAATTAACGGGCGCTTCTGGTTTTTTTGCCGGGGTCTGACAGGCGGTCAGACTGAATGCAGCAACGACCGCAAGGGCTGCTTTACGCGGGCTAAAAGATTTCATGCAGGACTCCATCAATGGATAAACGGCCTGATAGCCGATAAAAAGAATGAGAAGCATACGCATTAGCAAAGGAGATGTAAATCTGCGCCATGCGTCAGACGGGATGAAGCGGCACGGCTAATGAGTTTTCCCTGTAAAAATAACAAGTTGTTACACTTTGCTGACAGGTTGTTTAGAGACTACTTAAAAGCAAATACTTATCATTAACATTCTCACTGCGATCTCCCCGCTGCGTGGCGCAGCCGGAGCGCCGTGAATGCACGTCCCACCGGACAATAAAAAGCAGTGGCCTATTGTGAGAATTTTATGTTTTTAAACCTCAGGGGAAACGGTGCGCGAGCGCCGGTATTTACCGTCTCGTTGCTGGCGCTGGCTATCCACGCCCTGCTCACTCCGGCCCTGGCCGAAGAGTCTGCTATGGTCGTTAACGCGGCTTCTGACGACGGCAGCGCCAGCGAACAGCAGGATTACAGCGTTAAAACCACGCGCGCCGGCACAAAAATGCTGATGACGCCGCGCGACGTGCCGCAGTCGCTCAGCGTGGTAACGAAGCAGCGTATGGCGGATCAAAATTTGCAGTCGGTCGGCGACGTACTGGATAACACCACCGGCATCGCCAGCGAGGTTATCGATAGCGAACGCTCCGCTTATTTTTCACGCGGCTTCCAGATCACTAATTTTACCTACGACGATATTCCGACCTCCGTCAGCGATACCTGGAACTTTGGCGATGCGGCGGAAGATACCGCCATCTATGAGCGTATTGAAGTGGTGCGCGGCGCGACTGGCCTGATGACGGGCGCAGGCAGCCCTGCCGCTTCGGTTAATATGGTGCGCAAACATGCCGACAGCAAAACCTTTACCGGCAACGTGTCGGCCAGCTACGGCAGCTGGAACAAGCAGCGCTACGTGGTTGACGCTTCCGGCCCGCTGAGCGAGTCCGGCAACGTGCGCGGCCGCGTGGTGGCGGGCTATCAGGATGGCGACAGCTGGCTGGATCGCTACCATAAAACTAAAAAATTTATCTACGGGGTTATCGATGCCGATGTGACCGACAGCACCACGGTTTCGCTCGGCTATGACTATCAGCAGACCCATACCGGCAATCCAACCTGGGGCGGCCTGCCGACCTGGTACAGCAACGGCACGCGCACGCATTACGATCGCAGCACCAGTACGGCGGCGGACTGGACGCGCTATAGCGTGGACTCGCGCAAAGTGTTCGCTAATCTCAGCCATCAGTTCGACAACGGCTGGATCTTCCGCGCCGACGGCACCCATGCGGAAGAAACCTTTAACGACAAGCTGCTTTATTTGCAGCAGTGGCCGGATGAACAAACGGGCGAAGGCACGACTGGCTTCGGCAGCAAGGACAGAGGCAAGCGCAAGCTGGATGCTTTCGATACCTATGCCAGCGGCCCGTTCAGGCTGTTTGGCCGCCAGCACGAGCTGGTGGTGGGCGGAAGCTACAGCCGTCAGCATAATGCGACCTACAGCGCCGACGGCCCTTACGACGAAGGCCAGATCGGCAGCTTCCACGACGGCTGGAACGGCGATGCGGACGAGCCTGCCTGGGGCGACTGGTATCAGAACGCGGACGATATGGTCAGGCAGAAAGCGCTGTACAGCGCCGCCCGCTTCTCGCTGGCCGATCCGCTGTCGCTGATTGTCGGCGCGCGCTATACCCAGTGGAGCACCACCGGCAGCAGCGGCGATGTGAAAAAGAACAACATCACGCCGTACGGCGGGCTGGTGTATGACATTAATGATACCTGGTCAGCCTATGCCAGCTATACCTCGATCTTCCAGCCGCAAACGTATCGCAGCAAAGACGGCGGCTATCTTTCGCCTGTGACCGGTAAAAATTACGAAGCGGGCCTGAAATCCGCCTGGGACGATGGTCGCCTGACCGCCACTTTTGCCCTGTTCCGTATTGAACAGGAGAACGCTGCCGAAGCGGATGGCGACAATTATGTGAACGGCTCCAGCGAACAGGCTTATGTTGCGACCAAAGGCGCAGTGAGCAGAGGCGCGGAATTCGAGCTGAACGGCGCGGTAACGGATAATCTGCAAATGACGTTCGGCGCGACGCGCTTTGTCGCGACGGACTCCACCGGGCGCTACAACAGCCAGATGCCGCAAACCCAGCTGAAGCTGTTTACCCGCTACCGTTTGCCGATGCTGCAGCAGCTGACCGTCGGCGGCGGCGTAAACTGGCAGAACCGCACTTTCCAGGACGCAACCGGCCCGGACGGCGAAACCAAACGGCTTTATCAGGGCAGCTATCCGCTGGCTAACCTGTTTGCCCGCTACCAGGTAACGAAGCAGCTGGCCGTGCAGGCCAACGTCAATAATCTGTTTGATCGCACCGAGTATACCTGGCTAAGCGACTCCGCCGTTTACGGCCAGCCGCGCAACTATGAGGTTAATCTCTCTTATACGTTCTGATTTTTTGGCATATACCCGGCGCGAAGCCGGGTTTTCATAATATGCCCCACAAATTGTGGCGCTGTCCGGCCCTCACCCTTTTTCGACCAGCTCAAAGGTGGCCATAAAGGAGGATCTGTTTAGCGGCAGCTTCTCAATGCTGTCCAACTGTCCCAGCGTCACAAGCCCGGCGGCATAGCCAGAATCCTTGTAGAAGATAGCCAGATTGCCCCAGGGCGCATAAAAAGCGATATCGCCTTTTAAGGCACGGGTGCCCTCAGGCGATCCCTCTACTGAGAGTTTTGCAGGAAGATCGCTGATTTTTTCAGTCGCTGCGTAGTCGTTTAATTCCAGCGTTAGCGGCAGCATAGCCGCAAAATCCCTGGCCGCCTCGCTGTCATTCAGCGAGGCCAACAGAATAACGTTATCAATAACCATATTTATTTTCATGTTTTTCTCCCTGAGCGCGCACGCAGCCTCAGATAGCAAAGGATCAGCCGTTCCCGACTAACGTGTAGCGGTTTTTAAAGGGAACTAGTTTTAGCAGAGGCGCCAGGAAGGTTGAATGACTGTTTTAAGCATGCAGTAATGAGGATCGTTCATTAATGACCGCCGAGTATAAAGAGAAAGATCCCCGCATTGATTTACCGGCAAAAAAATAGCTCCCGCAGGAGCTATCTTTATCTGTGCCGCATCAGAACTTATAGCTGGCCGTTAATGAGAAATTACGCGGTTCGCCGTAAACGATATATTGGTTCACGCTGGTGTCATATTCTTTATCAAACAGGTTATTGATATTGGCCTGTAGCGTCAGCTGCTTAGTCACCTCATAGCGGCTGAACAGGTTCACCAGCGCATAGCTGCCCTGCTCCGCGTGCCAGGTGCCGTTGCCTTCCGGCGCGGGCACATCCTTCCAGACGTGCGTCTGCCAGTTTACGCCGCCGCCGACCGTCAGCGCCTGGAGCGACGGCAGACGATAGCTGGTGAACAGCTTCAGCGACGTGCGCGGCAGCTGAGGGTTAACCGCTTCGTCTTCGCTGTCTTCCGCTACATAACGGGTACCGCCCACGGTCATTTGCCAGTTATCGGTCAGCGCGCCGTTCACTTCAAATTCAATCCCGCGGCTCACGGTGCCCGATTTGCCTACGTAGGCGGTATCGGTCGATCCGGCAATGATCTGTCCGGTGCTCTGGGCTACGTTGTCCTGTTCGATGCGGAACACCGACAGCGAGGTCGTGAGGCGGCTGTTCATCCAGTCAGACTTCAGGCCTGCCTCGTAGTTTTTCCCCACCACCGGCGACAGGTAGCTGCCGTTGATATCACGATAGGTCTGCGGCTGGAATACCGAGGTATAGCTGCCGTAGGCTGACCAGTTTTCGTTGATGTCATACACCAGGCCGCCGTACGGCGTGATGTTGTTTTTCTCCATATCCTGGGTCAGCGTATTGGTGCTCCAGCGCGTATAGCGCGCGCCGAGGATCAAATGCAGCGGATCGGCCAGGGTAATGCGGGTTGCCATATAGGCGGATTTCTGACGCGTCACGTCTTCCTGCGCGAGCGTTCGCTCGCTCCATTCTGTTTCCGGGTATTGGCCGTTATAACTGTTGAAATCGCCCAGCATCTCTGAGGAAATGTTGTCAAAAGCGCTGTAATAAGTGTTCTTCTGCTTGCTGTAGCTGACGCCCGCCATCAGCTCGTGCTGGCGACCAAACAGCTCATAAGGGCCGCTGGCGAAGGTATCGACCGAGTCGACCTTGCGTTTACCGGTGTTATAACCGGTGCCGCCTACGACCGGGTAATCCGCATAGGAAGAGACGCCCGCGCCGGTGTTCTTATCGAAGAAACCGTCGATATAGAGCTGACGGCTGTCAAGGAAGGTTTCGTTATGGGTGCCGTTTAGCGTCAGCATCCAGCCATTGTCAAAACGCTGCTTCAGGTTAACAAAAACCTTTTTGCTTTCTTTATCGTTATAGGCCCACTCTGGCGCCGTGTTATAGCCGCGACGATAGTCGGTGGGCGATCCATCGCTATGCCAGCGAGGCACGCCGCTCCAGGTTGGGCTGTCCGCGTTGGTTTGCTGGTATTCATAGCCAACGGAAAGCGTGGTGTAATCGGTCAGATCGGCATCCACCACGCCGTAGATAAATTTCTTTTCGGCGCCGTAGCGCTCAACGAAGCTGTTGTTGTCCTGATAACCGGCAACTACACGGCCTCGTACGTTGCCGGATTCGCTCAGCGGCGAAGAGAGATCGGCTACGTAACGCTGCTTGTCCCAGCTGCCGTAAGTGGCGGAAAGCTCGCCCGTCGCGGTTTTGCTGTCCGCATGTTTGCGCACCATATTGACCGCGGCGGAAGGGTTGCCCGCGCCGGTCATCAGGCCGGTTGCGCCACGTACGACTTCGATACGCTCGTACAGTGCCGTATCAGACTGGGCGTCGCCCAGATTCCAGCGCCCTTCAAATACGGTCGGGATGCCATCGACCATATAGTTGTCGATCAGGAAGCCACGCGAGTAATAGGTGCGGCGATCCATATCCGCTACGGACTGCATCACGCCCGTTGTATTGTTCAACACATCGCCCAGCGATTGCAGCTGCTGATCTTCCATGCGCTGCTTGCTGATAATACTGACTGACTGGGGAATATCGCGCGCAATCATCGGCATTTTGGTGCCCGAAGAGGTGACGGGAACGCTGTAATCGGTAGCGGAGGTATCGGTGACATTATCTGACGCGGCGCTCACCGTAAGCGTTTGTTCTGCGGTTTCCGCCGCTGCTGCCTGAGGCATCTGTAACGCCACGGCGACCAGCGCGGCGACGATGGAGTAAGAAGTGGCTACGCCGCCGTGCCGGCGGATTTCCCTGTTAATGTGCTGAGCAAAAAACATCACTACCTCGATCTTGTCATTAACGGCCTGAGCCGTTTAGCCACTGTGATTTTTGTTTTATGGAACGCTTTTACCGACGCTGCTACCCCGGCGATCGCCGAATGATACGGCCATCTACAAATGCGAATGAGAACTATAATTTTTTTTATTTCTTATGTAAAAGACTATTAATGAACTTTTCAGGATTTTGTAAGACGTAAGCCATGACGGGTAAACCGGCTACATAAGGGCATTCTGAAAAGGTTTACAACGGCGCTTTTTAGCCGTTAACATAGCGCCCAGACAGCCGGGCCAGCTCGGTTGCGTAAGCGTTAACGTCAACCAACGCATAATCAGCGGGCCGCGCCTGCTCTTTTTGCGATGTCGATAATGTCCCCAATTTTTACCCGTTCCGGTTTTTTCCTTACTGTTTTACTGCTTACCGCAGCCTGTTTGCGCGCCCCCCTGACGTCGATTGGCCCGGTGCTGGAAGATATTCGCCTGACCTTTAGCCTGACGGCTACCGACGCTGGCCTGCTTAATTTTATTCCGCTGATGATGTTTGCCCTGCTCGCGCCACCTGCAGCGTGGTCAGGCAATCGCTTTGGACTGGAGAAAACGCTGTGGCTCGCGGTCTGGCTGATCTTATCCGGTTCCGCTCTGCGCATTGCCGGCAGCAGCGCTGCGCTATGGCTGGGCACGGCGATCCTGAGCGGTGGTATTGCCGCCGCCAACGTGCTGCTGCCGCCGCTGATTAAGCGTGATTTCGCCCGGCATTCCGCCCGCTATATCGGTCTTTATGCCTGTGTCATGTCGATTACCGCCAGCCTGGCTTCCGGTATCGCGGTGCCGCTGGCATCGTTAACGAATGCGGGCTGGTTTTTTTCGCTGGCCGTCTGGCTGATCCCGGCGGCCATCGCGCTGGCGGCCTGGCTACCGCTGCTGAAACGCGCCCGGCAACGACAAACGACGCGCACACCGCTGGCGGTTTCTACGCTGCGCTCGCCGTGGCGTGCCGCATTAGGCTGGCAGGTTTCGCTGTTTATGGGATTGCAGTCGCTGGCCTTTTACACGCTGATTGCGTGGTTTACGCCCTGGGCTGAGGCGCAAGGATTCAGCCAGTTTGCCGCCGGCTGGCTGCTGTTTCTCTATCAGATTGTGGCAATCGTCGCCAATCTTGCCTGTATGCGGGCGCTGAAACGCCTGGCCGATCAGCGCGCTATCGCCCTGCTGGCTTCGCTGGCAATTTTTACCGGGCTGTGCGGCCTTTATCTGTTCCCTGCCCTGGCCGTGTTTTGGTTGATTATTGCCGGACTGGGCGCGGGCGCCTCTTTGGTGATAAGCCTTTCTCTGTTTGGTCTGCGTTCGGGCGATCATCATCAGGCTTCGCGCTTATCAGGCATGGCACAATGCGTAGGTTACGGTCTGGCCGCGCTGGGCCCGCTGGTTTTCGGCGTGCTGCACGAGCATTTTGACAGCTGGTCGGCCCCGCTGCTGTTTATGATTGCGTTAAGCCTGTTACAGGTGGCGATTGCGCCGCTGGCGGGAAGAAATAAGGTGATAGGTTAAGCCATTTGCCGCTTCGTTCCTGATTCGAAGCGGCACTTTACCCGCAAAAAATGCCTTTCTTACTGATAGTCTGTATCTGATTTAGCTGCGTTTTAGCCTGTATGAATGCGTGTTATCTCTGGGGTTCAGGTATGGGATTATTATCAGCACCTTTAGTATGATGTAACTAAAGTGCGATCATGACTCCCGTTAGCCGGTTTTTATCCATCACGATTATCGGAAAACTGAGATCTTGCCTGCTCAGGCACGTCAGGTCTTTGTCTGCGCCGGTTAAAAAATGCGATAAGGCACATTTTAAGAAGAGACCTGACTGTTTTCAGACGCGGCCAGGCGCTAAAATAGCGCCTTAAAAGCCGTAGAGGATAGTGAGGTATAATGATCTGTCGTTTCACCCTGGCCGTAGCGATGGCCGCCATAACCCTGACCGGCTGCACCAGCCACAAGAAAGATGAACCGGCCACAACATCGATAACGGCATCGGCTAAAGATTTCTTTAAAGGCCCGGCCGTGGTTTCGGCCGAAGATTTCTCCACGGGGCCAACTCAGGTTGACGTTTCCCACGTGACCAGCCGTACCGATGACGGCTCTGCCGTTTATGTCACAGTGGACGGTAAAGATGCCGGCGCGCTGATCCGCGGTCAGAGCCTGCAACTGCATTTGCCCGCAGGCGAGCACCAGGTTGGCGGCTATGTCCCTACCCTGCTCGGCTTTGGGCGTGTCACTATCCCGGCGGTAAAAGTGACCACCACGCCGGAAAAAGTAAAAAAGGTAGCCTACTCCACCGGCCTGAAGACCCCTGCTTTTACTGAAACGGACGCAGGCCAGGGCTAAGTACACATCATGGTTGTATCCGGCCAGGGCAGGCTAAAAAAAACGGCGACCGCAGGGTCGCCGTTCAGCATATCAGCAGCTAAAAGACCGCATCAGAAATCCGCTTTCAGCACCACACGATAGTTCGCCTTACCGGCGCGCACGTGATCCAGCGCTTCATTGATTTTTGACATCGGGAAATACTCCACGCGCGGCGCGATATCGCGGCGTGACGCCAGCTTCAGCAGCGAGCGCAGCTGGCCCGGAGAACCGGTAGACGAGCCGGTCAACGCTTTATCGCCCATAATTAGCTGGAAAGCGGAGACTTCAAACGGTTTCAGCACGGCGCCCACGGTGTGGAATTTGCCCTGCGGCGCCAGCGCGTCGAAGTAAGGTTTCCAGTCCAGATCCACTGCTACAGTGCTGATAATCAGATCGAAACGGCCCGCCTGGCTTTTCAGCGCTTCCGGATCGCGGCTGTTGATGACCTCGTCAGCGCCCATTTCCAGGATGGACTGCTTTTTATCTGGCGTGGAGCTGAACGCCACCACTTCCGCGCCCATCGCGCGCAGGATCTTGATAGCGATATGGCCCAGGCCACCAATGCCGATGACGCCCACGCGGCTGGTCGCCGTGACGTTGCTCATCAGCAGCGGTTTAAAGACGGTGATGCCGCCGCACAGCAGCGGGCCAGCGGTCGCCGCGTCCAGGTTTTCCGGCAGCGGAATAACCCATTGCCAGTCGGCGCGAAGCTTCTCGGCAAAGCCGCCGTTGTTCAGAATGGTAGGGATTGAACCCTGCTCGCAGTTAACCTGCTCGCCATTAATACAGGCGTCGCAGTGCTGACAGCTTTTCGCCGTCCAGCCAATGCCCACGCGCTGGCCAACGGAAAGCCCTTTGGACTTCGCTGCTTCGCCCATGGCGGACACGCGACCAATCACTTCATGGCCGGCAATAGTCGGATAGCGTGAGATGCCCCACTCGTTATCGATCATTGAGAGATCGGAATGGCAGACGCCGCAATATTCCACTTCGACTTCCACTTCCTCGGCGCTCAGCTCCGGCGCATCATACTCATACAGCTCCAGGGCCTTACCGGCTTCCATCGCTGCATAGCTTTTGATTTTCATGCTCTCTTCCTCTGTTTCGTTAACGGACTGAGTTTAGCAAAGCTCGCCGGATGGTCAGGGAGCGAAACGAGTCATTAGCGGCAGGGAGTGTATCAGGATGTAAAAATTGACGATCTGCGCCGCAATATGTCCACTATTGCGGCAGCCCGCCGGAAGATGAAGCCGCTATTTGGTCAGATGCTGCGTCACGTTGCCGATGGCGTCAACCACCTGCTCGGAGTTGTTCTGAATATTTACGATAACGTCGCCCGCTTCTTTTACCAGCGCCACGCCGCTGTCGGCCCGCGCCAGGTTTGCGGTAATATTTTTTTGCGCCAGCTGTGCCAGCTGCTGGTTACGATCGACCACGCTCGCGATCTCCTGGCTGGCGCTATTGATATTGGCCGCCAGGCTGCGCACCTCGTTAGCCACGACCGCAAAGCTGCGTCCATGCGTGCCCGCTCTGGCCGCTTCAACGGCGGCGTTTAACGCCAGCAGGTTGGTCTGATTGGCAATAGAACGGATCGTTTCCACTATCTCGCCAATTTGCGCGGACTGGGAGCTAAGGCCGTTGATGTCTCCTGAGACTTTATGCATCTCGCTGGCGACTTCGTTCATGCGCGCCACGCTGTTTTCAATCACGCTGACGCCGAGCCGCGTGTTTTGACTGGTTTCCACCGCCGCTTTATACGCGTGATCGACCGCTTCGCGCTCCTGCTGGTTTTTCTCTACCTGTGCCGTTACGTCGGTAGCGAATTTGACAACCTCATAAAGCTCGTTGTTAGCATCGAAAATCGGGTTATAGGTGGCGCGTAGCCAAATCGTTTCGCCCTTGCTGTTAACGCGGGGGAATTGCCCGGCGACAAAGTCGCCCTTTTGCAGCTTGTGCCAGAACTCGCTGTATTCACGGCTGTTATACACTTCCGGCGCGCAAAACATGCGGTGATGACGCCCGATAATTTGCTCATGGCTATAGCCGGTGGTTTTTAAAAAGTTCTGGTTGGCGCGTAATACTTCACCCTTCAGGTTAAAAGCAATCACCGCCATTGAGCGGCTGATAGCAGTCGTCATCGCCCGCTGCTCCTGCGCATCCTGAATATGGCTAGTAATATCGGAGGCTAGCTTAACGATTTTAATCACCCGGCCGTGGCGATCCTGTACCGGCACATAGTTAGCTTCAAGCCAGATCGGGCGCTGATTTTTTGCCAGCCGCAGGAACTTATCGCTGAAACTTTCGCCACGCGCAAGGCGCTGCCAGAACTGACCATATTCCGGCGAGTGAATCAGCTCGTCGGTACAGAAAAGCCGATGATGCTTGCCAACGATTTCGCTCAGTTTGTAGCCCATTGTCTCTAAAAAAAGTGCATTTGCCGTCAGGATATGACCCTGTGGCGTAAATTCGATCATGGCGATGGCGTTGTTCAGCGAGCTGAGCGTTGCGCGTAAATGGCTGGCGTTGGATTTCAGCCAGGATAATATCCCCGATTTGGTAGAGCCGATCATGTTGTAACCTTTTGTCATATTTATGGTATTCGTCACAAAATCGTTATCGGCACTTTGGGTAAAAAATTAACCTCGGCCGCGCCTGTTATTGCGATAGGCGCTGCTTTTTCCAGCTATTTTCCTTAAAAATTAACCTGTTCCTGACTTTTTTTTGCGTCATGAGCTGAGTAAAACACGCTTTACCCTCTTATTTCTGCATTTGATTTAAGTCCACTCGACTACAGTAAATAGAAATTTGGATTAAAACTTATTGAATCCTGACTAAAAAAGGTCTTTGCGTGGCTAAACTATTTTTACGCAGCGGAAGCCTGGACGCGGTTCTGCCTCTTGGCGAAAACGGTCAGCCCGTTTATTTATCAGCCCTGCAGCTGCGCGAGACGCTGCGCCTGCGGAAACAGCAGCAGATAGCTGACTGCCTGGCTATCCCTCAACCCAACGATGCCGGTGACCGTCTGGACTGGTATTCGCCCATTTCCGGCAAAGTTATCTCCTGGGCTGCGGCCAGCGACAGCGCACGCGCGCACGCGTTAAATCAGCTGGTTGCCTGTCAGCAAACGGTGGCCGACCTGTGCCAGCGTGCGCTGCAGTCGGATAAAAACAGTCAGAAACTTTTTGGCGCGCTGCTGGCTAAAGCGATTCAGTTTCCCGATCAAAACTTTGTCTATCTGGTCGGCGGCAAACCCGTTCTGACCTTCTGGGGATTTGTCAGCCTTGAGAAAAAAGGCCAGCTGGATCCGCTGGATTGTCTGCGCGCCGTCGAAGAAGAAGTGCCGTTGACGCTGTCGAAAATGACGGCGGCCGCGCCGGTGGTTGCCGTCGCGCCTGCGGTAAGCGCGCCGCCTGTCGCTGCCGCCGTCGCGCCTGTCGTTACGCCTGTCGTTACACCTGCCATTGCGGCTTATCAGACCTCCGCCGAGCCGGAAAATGCGCCTGAGCCGCCGCCCGCTGCATCAGCGCCCGTTAAACCCGAGCCTGTGAAAAATACGGCTAAGCAAAACCTGCTGCGCTATGGCTGGATACTGCCTGCTGCCGCGCTGCTGGTTGTGTTTGGCGTGCAGATGAAAAACTATTTTTCCGCCATGCGTCAGGAAGTGACAGCGTCACAAGCCGCGAACGTAAATGAGCCGAAACCTGCGGTTGCGCCCGAGAAAACCGCTGCTGATATCAAGCAATCTGCTGCCGAACCGGCTAAACAAACCGCTGAGACGAAGCCGGCTGCCGATGCGGCTAAACAACCTGCCGAAACGCAGCCTGCTGCTGATGCGGTTAAGCAGTCTGCCGTTGCGCTGCCGGTAGCACCCGCCAGCGTCGCGGCCGTTACGGTGACGCCGGCGCAGTCCGCTGCTGAGACCACGCCAGCCCCGGTTGAACAGCCGCCTGCCGTGCCTGCGGGTAAAGATGATTTAGTGCTGCCTGCGGACGCGGTCAAGCTAGGCTCTACCCGTTTCCTTAACGGCAACTGGCGCGTGATTGTCGGCATTAAAACCCCGCTCACCGGCAAGCCGCCCGTGCTGCGCTATCAGCTGCGCAACGGCAAAGGCCAGGCGCAGATGACCCAGGGCGACGGCACGGTTTGTCGCGTGGAGGTCTACGCGGGCGTGATGAAATCCGGCAACCTGGTAATTAATAGCCGCACCCGAGCAAAATGCAGCGACGGTTCGCGCTACCACATGCCCGAGCTGACCTGTGTACAGGGCGCCGAAGGCACCGCCGCCGCCTGTAGCGGCCAATATGATGCCGATACCGTATTACCGATGACGATGAAGCGCGAGAGTAAATAATGATGCTGGCGACCGCAGATTTTAAACCGAACATGACGCTGATTCAGAACAGCGGCATCCAGTTCCTGGATTTTGCCCTGACGCCGGATCCGGAAAACGATTTGCCGGGCAAATTTGTCCGTCAGACGGCCAACGGCCCGCTGCTGCGTCTGAACTTTAACGCGCAGAGCGGCAAATATTTGCTGCCGATCGCGGTGGGCGGCATGCCGGAAGTGGTGAAGCCCGAGTTTAGTTTCCCGCTGGCGCAGTCGCTGGCGCTGCTGGACGGCGTGTGGCTGCCGCTGCCCTTCTTTCGCTTTAATCCGCCCCGCACTTTTATCGGCGGGCCTGATAACTGGGCGCGCGTGCAGATTGTCGCGCTGGATAAGCCCGATCAAAACGGCAAGACGCATCGTATTTGCCTGGCTTTCGAAACCCGCACCTGGCAGGAAGGCGAAGACGAGTCGCTGGCGCTGGTGGAGAGCGACGTCAAAAACGGCGTCAGCTTCGCGCTGGCTTATCGCAGCAACGAGCTGGGCGAGTTTCTGGATCATACCTGGATCGACGGCTGGCTGCGCGAGGTCTTCAGCCAGCAGGCCGCCGCCGTCGAGCAGCGTCCGCAGGTTAATATCCGCACAGCGCTGCGCGAATTCGAATACCAGGCCCATTACCTGAATATTCTGCATATGCTCGGCCACCAGCTGGCGATGCCGGAGCTGAAGATCAGCGCCGCCACGCTACAGGAGCCGGCCATCCCGGTCGATTTGATCCTGGATGTTGGCAACTCGCATACCTGCGGCATTATGGTGGAAGATCACGTTGACGATCATCACGGCCTCAAGCACACCTATGAGCTGCATCTGCGGGATCTGGGCACGCCGCACCGCGTCTATAACGAGCTGTTCGAGAGCCGCGTTGAATTTGCCCAGGCCAGCTTTGGCAAGCAGAACTTCTCGATGGAAAGCGGACGCGATGACGCCTTTATCTGGCCTTCGATTACCCGCGTAGGCCGCGAGGCGAGCAACCTGGCGCTGCAGCGTTTAGGCACGGAAGGCGCAACCGGCATTTCCAGCCCGCGCCGCTATCTTTGGGATGAGGATGCCTACACGCCAGGCTGGCGCTTCAGCCGCACGCCGGGCAACGCCGCGCTGGAGCCGCTGGCAACCGCCGCGCCGCTGACTAATCTGGTTAATGACGAAGGCGAGCCGCTGTTCAGCCAGCCGCTGGAGGAGCGCCTGCCGGTCTTTACGCCGCAGTACAGCCGTAGTTCCGTAATGACGTTTATGCTTGGCGAACTGCTGGCGCAGGCGCTGCTGCAAATGAACAGCGCGCTGCAGCGCCAGAAGATGCTGCACAGCAGCGCGCCGCGCCAGCTGCGTAATATTATCCTGACGCTGCCTTCCGCTATGCCTAAACCGGAGCGCGAGATTTTCCGTCGTCGGATGCAGGAAGCGATCGCGCTGATCTGGAAAGCGATGGGCTGGCATCCGGCGGATGACGACTTTACCAGCGCCAAAGACAAGGCAAAAAGCAGCGTGCCGGTACCGGAAGTCCAGATGGAATGGGACGAAGCGACCTGCGGCCAGATGGTTTATCTCTATAACGAAACGCAGGTGAACTTCGGCGGTCGCGCCGAGGCGTTCTTTGTCAGCATGGCGCGCCCCGATCGCGTTCGCGCGCCCGACGAGCCGGTGGGCAAAACGCTGCGTATCGCCTCCATTGATATCGGCGGCGGCACCACCGATCTGGCGATCACCCAGTATCGCCTGGATGACGGCGTCGGTAACAACGTGAAGATTATGCCGCGCCTGCTGTTCCGCGAAGGCTTTAAGCAGGCCGGCGACGACATTCTGCTGGATGTGATCCAGCTTTACGTGCTGCCCGCCTTGCAGCACGCGTTCAAAGAAGCCGGTATGGTGAACCCGGAAGGCGTAATGACGCGGCTTTTCGGCCATGAAGGTCGTCTGGACGGACATTCCACGCTGCGTCAGCAGGTTACGCTGCAAATTTTCATTCCGGTAGGCCAGGCGATTCTGGAAGCCTATGAAAAATTCGATCCGCTGGAGCTGAACGCCGAGCTGGATGCCCGCTTTGGCGAGCTGCTGGCCCAGGCGCCGACGCAAAAGCTGCTCGACTATATCAACCGCGAGATCCAGCGCGAGCTGCCGAACGAGGCGGAAGCTTTCGATCTGCTGCGTGTCCCGCTGGTGGTCAGGCTGAGCAAGCTTCATGCGGAGTTCCTGTCGCCGCGTATGAATATTACCCAGAGCCTGCGCTCGATGTCGGAAGTGGTCGCCGTGTATGACTGCGATGTGCTGCTGCTGACGGGTCGCCCTTCGCGCTTCCCTGGCGTGCAGGCGCTGTTCCGCCATCTCCAGCCGCTGCCGGTCAGCCGTATTCTGTCGCTGGACGGCTACCACACCAACGACTGGTATCCCTTTAACAAACAGGGCCGGATTGAGAACCCGAAATCCACGGCGGCGGTCGGCGCTATGCTGTGCCTGCTGTCGCTGGATTTAAGGCTGGCGAACTTCTGGTTTAAGGCAGGTGATTTTCAGCCGTACTCCACTATTCGCTATCTGGGCATGCTGGACGGTAACGGCAGCCTGAGCGCCGAGAACGTCTGGTATGCCGATATCGATCTGGATGACGATAATTTCCGGCTCGACCCACGCGAGCGTTTTCAGGTTCGCGGCGCGCTGACGCTGGGATTCCGGCAGCTGGATAACGATCGCTGGCCCGCTTCGCCGCTTTACACCCTGTCGATCGCCGATCCGCAGCTGGCCCGCAGCGTGGCAGGCGACAAGGTGCTGAAGATCAAGCTGGCGGTGGCGGAAACCAAAGGCGAATTCGGCCCGGAAAGATTTGCTATTGCCGAGGCAACGCTGGACGACGGCAGCCGCGTGCCGCTGGAACATCTGCGGCTCAGGCTGAATACGCTGGCCAGCAGCGGCTCAGGATTAACCCATTACTGGATTGACAGTGGGAGCGTATATAAAAAATGAAAGCGTTGACGCCTAAGCCATCGGGGCAGTTCGGCAAAAAACTGGAAAACGTGACCAAGGGTATCGATCGCGCGCTGATTTGGCTGGAAAGCGCCCGTACCACCGCCCCACGTCTTAATATGGAAGCGGATCGCCTTGGCGTCCGGCTGCGGCATCAGCATAACAAGGCAACCCGGCTGAATGAGGCCGCGAGCAATGAGTGCGCGGTCGGCTTTTTCGGCCTGGCGCAGGCGGGCAAAGCCTGGCTGATCGCCGCGCTGGCCGCCAGTGAAAAAGGCCGGATGGAGCTGGCGCTGGGCAATACCACCTTTGACTATGCGCAGCTTAATCCGCAGCAGCAGAGCGCCACCATGGTGATGCGCTTCAGCGGCCGGCAGACCAGCACCGATAACGAATGGCCGGTGCAGCTGTCGCTGATGAGCGAAGAAGAGATCGCCGGCGTGCTGGCGCAAATCTGGGCCAAACGCAGCGGCAGCGAAACCATCGCGCTGGATGAGCAGCAGATTGCCGAGCGCATGAAAAGCGTCGCCGTTTATCGCCAGGCGCAGAGCGTGGAAGGCATGAGCAGCAATAACGTGGTGGCGCTGTGGCACCGTCTGAACGCCGCCCAGATTTGCCGCAGCAAGGCGCTGGAAAGTCATTTCTGGCCGCAGGCCGTGGAGCTGGCGCCGATGCTGGGCGTGGACGATCGCGCCCGCCTCTTTTCCCTGCTGTGGAATGAAGACCGCGATCTTTCCGCGCTTTATCGCCAGCTGGCGCACGTGCTGCATCATCTTTCCGGCGCGCGACGCGTGCTGGCGCCCATCAGCACGGTGGACGATCCCGGCCTGAGCGTATTAAACAGCAGCGGCCTGCGCTATTTTAACGCCTCATCGGATCGCGTTATTCAGGTAGTGCCGCAGCATAACGGCCGCAGCCTGAGGCCGGTTAACCTGGCGCTGGGCGAGCTGAACCTGCTGAGCCGCGAAGTGCTGCTGCCGTTCTACAGCGCGCCGCGTGAAAACCTGTTTGAACAGGTCGATCTGCTGGACTTTCCCGGTTTTGAAGAACCGTCAGTTCTGCCGGATGACAGCGCGCACGAACTGGCGCTGGCCTTTACCACCGCCAAGCGTCCTTTCCTGTTAACCCGCGCCGCAGAACGGCAGGATGTCGACTTGCTGATGGTCTGTAACGCTTCCAGCCAGCGCGCGGATACCCGCATCGTGGGCCGTGTGCTGGACAACTGGGTGAAGCAGACCCAGGGCCAGCCGCACAGCGGCCGCAAACCTGCGCTAATCTGGGCGCTGACGCCTTTTGACCAGCGTATTACGCACGGTCAGAACCACGACGCCGCCGTACAGCGCTACGTGGGCAATCCCGGCGATGCCTGGGGCACCATGCTGACGATGGACGATAAGGGCGTGAAGCGGATGGCGGGCTGGCTGACCAGCGAAGTCAGCCGCGAAAACAAAATGACGCGCTTGCAGGAACAGCTCAGCGAGATCCGTCGCGAGCTGAGCGATAACCTGCTGGGCCGCTGGTATCTGGCGGCGGAAAAAGAGGAGCCGGAGGCCCGCCTGCGCGTTGCCGAATCGCTGCTGAAGGCGTTGCAAACCAGAACCGGCGTGCACGGCGAGCTGCTGGAGCGGCTGCTGCCGACGCGCGAAACGCTGCGTCACCTGTTTATGCAGCAGCAACACCCCGCCGAGCGCCGCAGCAACGAAGAGTATGCCCTGACGGAAGAGGATCCCTTCGGCATTGGAATGAGTATCGATCTGTTGAGCAACGATCCTTTACCGCTGCCGCTGGATGCGCAGCAAACGGGCGAGGAGAGCGAAGCGGAAAATGGCTTTGCGCAACAGGTCTACCGTTACTGGATCAACCTGCTGGGACAGCTGCCCGAACAGGACGCGCTGCTGGAGCTGCTGGGCGTGACGCGCCCCACGCTGGAGATGCTGACCGAAGAGCTGACCACGGCCAGTATTCGTCTGGATATTGAAGGCGCGCTGGTGAAAATCCTGACGGATAAAGATGCGGCGAATACCCCGGCCGAGATGCTGGCCGATCGCCAGGTCTCCCGCGCGCTGAGCGTGCTGGGCGATTTCGTCGCCTGGCTCGGCTTCCAGCATCTGCCAGAGTCGGCGCGCCCCGACAGTAAAATCAATCGTGGCCAGAAGATCTTCGCCCGTCCGGAAACCCAGGCCGCCAGCCTGGGGCCGGGCCAGCGGCTGACAAAGCTGGCGCTGAAGCCTAATAACCATGCCGCCTACTATATCTATGACTGGCTGGTGGGGCTGAATGAAACCATTCTGCTGAACGCCGGTTATTCCGCCGCTCGGGAGATTGACGGCGAGCACCGCGCGCAGCTGGCTGAGATTTTGAAGCAGACAGGTAAGTAGCAGGCACGGGAGAAAGCCGTTGCAGGATGGCGGCGGTTTAGTTGAACCGCTGGTTACTTTCAATAAAGGTAAAAAACGCAGAGTACCCTTCCCATGTGCTCTGCGTTGCCATTTAACAGCAGCCCGAAATGAATACTTTTCAGGCTGCCTGACTCAGACCTGGGTTAGATCTCTGTCCATGGACGGCCGTCGCCGTCTGCCGCCCCGGTCGTGCTCTCCAGGCCGGGTTCGGTGCCCTGCCCAATCCACCATTTAGCCAGATAGTTTCGTCCTTTGTGCGTCACCCTGTCGCCTCCGACGTATATGCGACCGGCTTCCCAAAGCGGATAAAGCGGCGGAGCCGGCGCCACCGGTTCTTCAGGCACTTCAGGCACTTCAGGCACTTCAGGCACTTCAGGCACTTCAGGCACTTCAGGCAC
>NZ_JARUWZ010000029.1:0-55800 GCF_030433775.1 Erwinia sp. PsM31 | reverse complement strand
GCCGTTGTGCCGTCTCAGTGGTTGCGCATTATAGGGAGTTCTTGACGGCTGACAAGCGTTTATTACAAATAAATGAACGACAGCCGTATTTTTCAACAAAGCGTCCGTTTTTACTTCACATTGCCTGATAAAGCGGCAAATTCATGGGCAAAACGCGTCACCTGCTCCCAGTCGGTATACTCCACTTCTTTACTGGCATCCGTTTCGCCGCCGGTCATCCGCATAATCAGCTGAATCATAAAGCGGTCGAAGAAGCCGTAACGCGGATAGCGCAGCGCGCCCGCGAACACGGCGCAGCAGTCTGGCTGCCACGGCGAGTTCAGTAGGAACTTACGCGTGTAGGCGTTTGTCTGCGGCGTACGCTTCTCCGGCTTGCGCGCGGTAAGGTTAACCGAGAAGAATCCCGAAGGCCTTTTGGTAAGCTCGTTCAGATGCTGCTTAACAAACTTGTCGACCTTAGGATGGAAGTGGCCATAGCGAATAGAAGCGCCGATAAGTACCCTGTCGTACCTGGCCCATTCGATGTTATCCGCCTGAAGGATATTGATCGTATCGCATTCCTGATGCGCTTTGAGCTGGTTAGCTATATAAGCCGCGATTTCACGAGTCTGCCCGTCACGGCTGGAATAAAGAATAAGTGCTTTCATAAGATCCAACTTTTGTTATTCGCGCCAGAAGGTTGGCGTAAACAGAACCAACAGCGTGAAGACTTCAAGACGACCAAACAGCATTGTCAGAATCAAAATCCATTTCGCCGTATCATTCATAGTAGTGAAGTTATCCGCTACTACCCCTAAGCCCGGCCCCAGATTGTTCAGCGTTGCGGCGACGGCGGCAAAGGCTGAAAAATCGTCCACGCCCGTGGCGATAATGGCCAGCATGCTCAGCAGGAACACCAGCGCGTAGGCGGAGAAGAATCCCCATACCGCTTCCAGTATTCTTTCCGGCAGCGCCCGCTGCCCCAGCTTAATAGTGTAAACGGCATTGGGATGCACCAGCCGCTTCAGTTCGCGCGACCCTTGTTTGAACAGCAGCAGGATGCGGATCACCTTCAGGCCGCCGCCGGTCGATCCCGCACAGCCGCCGATAAAAGCAGAGCAAAGCAGCAGTACCGGTAAGAAGAGCGGCCAACGGGCGATGCTGTCGGTAGTGAAGCCTGCCGTCGTCGCCATGGAAACCACCTGGAAAAAAGCCTGGTTCAGCGTCTGCAGCCCGCTTTGATAGACATTGTGCGCCCAAAGCACCAGCGTGCAGATGATAACCAGCGTGAACTGCACCCCGATAAACATACGGAATTCCGGGTCGCGCCAGTAAACACGCAGATTACGTCCGCTGAGCAGCGTGAAGTGCAGGCCGTAGTTACAGCCGGAAATCAGCAGGAAAATGGCAATAATGCTGTTAATGGTTGGGCTGTGAAAATAGCCGATACTGGCGTCATGTGTGGAAAAGCCGCCGATAGCTATAGTAGAAAAGCTGTGGCCGATGGCGTCAAACAGCGGCATCCCGGCCAGCCAGAGCGCCAGTGCGCAAATGACGGTTAACAGCACGTAGATCAGCCAGAGCGTTTTTGCCGTTTCGGCAATTCTGGGCCGCATCTTGTTATCTTTCAGCGGGCCTGGCATCTCCGCACGGTAAAGCTGCATCCCGCCGACGCCCAGTATAGGCAGGATAGCCACTGCCAGCACGATGATCCCCATCCCGCCCAGCCATTGCAGCATTTGCCGGTAGAACAGAATGGCTTTGGGCAGGGAATCCAGCCCCACCAGCGTCGTGGCGCCCGTGGTGGTCAGGCCGGAGAAAGATTCAAAGAACGCGTCGGTTAACGACAGGTTAGGATGTTCGGCAAAGATAAAGGGCATCGCCCCGACGCTGCCCAGCACCGTCCAGAACAGCACGACGATCAAAAAGCCTTCTCGCGGCTTCAGCTCGCTTTTCTGCTTGCGGTTCGGCCACCACAGCAGCGAGCCGATCAGTAACGCCATAAAGAAGGTTTGCGTAAAGGCTCGTCCGGCGCCGTCACGGTAGATTAGCGCCACCAGGCCCGGCACGATCATGGTGCCCGAAAACAAAATGACCAGTAAACCCACGATGCGGGTGATGGCACGAAAATGCATGTAGCCTTTCCTTTCCTGACAAGGTGTTAGTCGGTCGGGGCCAGATGGAGCGCCCCTCTGCTGAAATCGGTGAGATTGCGCGTGAAGCCTGCGACCTGCGCATGGGGCAGCGCCAGCGTCAGCGAGATGCGCTGTAAAAACTCGCTGTGCAGCAGCTGACCGTTAAAACGGGCGACCATCCTTTCTATTTCCGCCAGCTGCGCATAGTCGCAAACCAGCGTAAAGGTCAGCATGGGCACCTTCCGCGCACGAGGCAGCAATTTTAATGCCTGCTGCACGCCGCCGCCGTAAGCCTTAACCAGCCCGCCGGTGCCCAGCTGTATGCCGCCGTAATAGCGCACCACTACCGCCGTTATCTCGCCCACGCCGCTGCCCATCAGCTGGGCCAGCATCGGTTTGCCCGCCGTGCCGGAAGGCTCGCCGTCATCCGAGAAACCCAGCTGCTGCGAATCGTCAGGCGCGCCCGCTACCCAGGCCCAGCAGTGATGCCGGGCGGCAGGATGCTCGCCTTTCACCTGCTGCACAAAAGCGCGCGCCGCCTCCACGCCTTCGGTATGCGCCAGCAGCGTGATAAAGCGGCTTTTTTTTATTTCCTCGCTGAAGCTGAAGGTTTCAGCGGGGATCTCCCAGGCGTCCATTAATCCAGCTTCAGATCCCGGGTCATGTTTTCCACGCCCTGTTCATGGATCACCACGTTATCTTCGATTCGGATCCCGCCATAAGGCTTCAGTGCCTCAATGCGCGCCCAGTCGAAGTGCTGGCTGAACTTGCCTTCGCGCCATGGCGCGAGCAGCGACTCGATAAAGTAGATGCCGGGTTCAATCGTCAGTACCATGCGCGGTTCAAGGATGCGCGTGCAGCGTAAAAAGGGATACTGCTGCGGCGCGGCCAGATGGGTGCCGCTGTCATCCTGCATAAAACCGGCGACGTCATGCACCTGTAGGCCAAGCGGATGACCCACGCCGTGCGGCATAAACGGCCCGGTAAGGTTTTCCGCCACCATCGCCTCTTCGCTCAGCCCTTTGACCAGCTGATGTTTCAGCAGCAGTTTCGCCAGCCGCTGATGCATCTGCTGATGGTAGTCGGTATAGCGCACGCCCGCCTTCAGCGTGGCAATCAGCGCCAGCTCTTCTTCATTCATATCCTGAATAAGCGTCGCATAGTCGCTGGCGGGATCGTAAGCGTAGCTGCGCGTCAGATCCGCTGCATAACCGTTATATTCCGTGCCTGCATCCAGCAGAAAGCTGCGCGGCTGTTCCGGCGGCAATTGATCAAGCTTAGTGTAGTGCAGCACGGCGGCATGTTCGTTCAGCGCGACGATATTGCCGTAAGGCACGTCGATATCGCGATGGCCGGTAGCGCTGAGGTAAGCAATATTAATATCGAACTCGCTCATGCCGGAAAGAAAGGCTTCCTTCGCTGCGCGATGACCGATCACCGCCGTCTTTTGCGCTTCGCGCAGGCAGTAAAGTTCGTAATCGGTTTTATAAGAGCGATGATAATGCAGAAAGTCGATCACCCCTTTTGGGTTGATCGCGGCGGCGTTGATGCCAAGCTGGGCGGCACGCTGCGGCACCGGGCCGATATAGGCAACGTTTTCACGGTTTGTCGGCAACAGCTGGCCGATTTCATCCGCTTTTTTCAGCGCCGTAATCTCCATGCCGTCCGTCCAGAAGCTTTGCGGCAGCGGCTCGACGTTGTGCCAGTAATCCACCGGCGAATAAAACCAGAGCTTCGGCTTGTTCACGCCGTCGACCCACAGCCAGCAGTTGGGCACGGTGGTCACCGGCAGCCAGGCTTTAAACTGCGGGTTTACTTTGAAAGGGTAGTCGTGGTCATCCAGAAAAACCGTCAGCAGTTCGCCGGAATGGATCAGCATGGCATCCAGCTTAAAGCGGGCCAGCACCTGCTGCGCGCGCGCCTGTAGCGTCTTCAGATGCTCATGATAAAGGGCGCTCAACGAGTCCATCACTTTACCTCCGTTAATCACGTAATCAGGCGCATCTTAGCACGGCGAGATCGTTTTGCCGCGCCTGTGATCTTGTTTGCAAATAAGCAAACTCTCGTTTGCAAATAATTAACATCAACTCCACACTCTCGATCATCTGGTATGACCAGATCCCTTTAGCGCGGCAGCAGGAGAGAAGAATGCTTTACCAAGGCGACACCCTGACCCTGAACTGGCTGGAAAATGGTATTGCTGAACTGGTTTTTGATGCGCCCGGTTCAGTTAACAAACTGGATACGCAAACCGTCGCCAGCCTGGGCGAGGCGATAGCCGTGCTGGAGCGGCAGCCGGATCTGCAGGCGGTTCTGCTCAGTTCGCGCAAACCGGCGTTTATCGTCGGCGCGGATATTACCGAATTTTTATCGCTGTTCGCCGCCCCGGAGGAACAGCTGACGCAGTGGCTGCATTACGCCAACGCTATCTTTAATCGGCTTGAGGATCTGCCGGTGCCGACCTTGTCGGCCGTACAGGGCTATGCGCTGGGCGGCGGCTGTGAATGTATCCTGGCAACGGACTTCCGTATCGCCACGCCGGACGCGCGTATTGGCCTGCCGGAAACGAAGCTGGGGATCATGCCCGGCTTTGGCGGCTCGGTGCGCCTGCCGCGTCTGCTGGGCGCCGACAGCGCGCTGGAAATTATCGCCGCCGGAAAAGATGTCGATGCGCAAAAAGCGCTGGCGCTGGGCCTGGTGGATGCCGTTGTGGCGGCTGATAAGCTGCGCGATGCGGGCATCGCCATCCTGCGCGAGGCCATTAGCGGCAAACAGCCGTGGCGCGAACGTCGCGAGCCGAAGCTGCAACCGCTGAAGCTCAGTAAAATTGAGGCGATGATGAGCTTCACTACTGCCAAAGGCGTGGTGCTGCAAACCGCGGGCAAACACTACCCTGCTCCGCTGACGGCGGTAAAAACGATTGAGGCCGCTGCTGCGCTGGGCCGTGATGAAGCTTTGCTGCTGGAAACGCAGGCTTTTGTCCCGCTGGCCCGTTCCGACGAGGCGCGTGCGCTGGTCGGCCTGTTCCTTAACGATCGCGCGCTGAAGGCGAAAGCGAAAAAGCTGGCGCAGAATAGCGCGCTACCGAAGCAGGCTGCCGTATTGGGCGCGGGCATTATGGGCGGCGGCATCGCTTATCAGGCGGCCAGCAAAGGCGTACCGGTATTAATGAAGGATATCAATCCGGCCTCGCTGGAACTCGGTATGACCGAAGCGGCCGGGCTGCTGAATAAGCAGCTGACGCGAGGGAAAATTGACGCGATGCAGCTGGCGGGCATCATCGGCGCTATCCATCCAACCCTGAGCTATGAAGGATTTGAACGTGCCGATATGGTCGTCGAGGCCGTGGTGGAAAACCCGCGCGTTAAGGCGGCGGTGCTGGCGGAGACGGAACAGCATCTTCATCAGGATGCCGTTCTGGCTTCCAATACCTCGACTATTCCCATCAGCCAGCTTGCTGATGCGCTGCAGCGCCCGGAAAACTTCTGCGGAATGCACTTTTTTAATCCGGTGCACCGCATGCCGCTGGTTGAAGTGATCCGGGGTGCAAAAACCTCGGACGCCACGCTGGCGAAAGTGGTGGCCTGGGCCGACCAAATGGGCAAGACGCCCATCGTGGTGAACGACTGTCCCGGTTTTTTCGTCAACCGCGTGCTGTTCCCCTATTTTGCCGGCTTCAGCCTGCTGCTGCGCGACGGTGCGGATTATCGTCAGATAGATAAAGTCATGGAAAAGCATTTCGGCTGGCCGATGGGGCCTGCCTGGCTGCTGGACGTGGTTGGCATTGATACCGCGCATCACGCGCAGAGCGTAATGGCTGACGGTTTCCCGAACCGTATGAAAAAGGATTACCGTGATGCCATCGACGTGCTGTTCGAGGCGAAACGGTTCGGACAAAAAAATCAGGCCGGGTTTTATCGCTGGGAGAAGGACAGCAAAGGCAAACAGAAGAAAATTGTCGATCCCGAAGTCGATAAACTGCTGCAAAGCGTCAGCCAGCCGCAGCGCGTTTTCAGCGATGAAGAAATTGTGGCCCGAATGATGATCCCGATGGTTAACGAAGTGGTGCTCTGCCTGGAAGAAAACATTATCGCCACGCCGGCCGAAGCGGATATGGCGCTGGTTTACGGGCTGGGCTTCCCGCCGTTTCGCGGCGGCGTTTTCCGCTATCTGGATACGCAGGGCAGCGCCCGCTTTGCCAGCCAGGCGGCCTTCTTTGCCGCGCTCGGCCCGCTTTATCAGCTGCCGGCCAGCCTGCAGGAAAAAGCGCAGCATAAAACACAGTGGTATCCGCAGGTTCAACCGGCCGATGACGTCCTGAAAACGGCGTAAGGAAAGAGAAATGGAAAAAGTCGTAATTGTTGATGCCATCCGCACGCCGATGGGCCGCTCCAAAGGCGGCGCTTTTCGCCATGTCCGGGCGGAAGATCTCTCGGCGCATCTGATGCGCTCGCTGCTGAGCCGCAACCCGGCGCTGGCGGCGGCAAGCCTGGATGATATTTACTGGGGCTGCGTGCAGCAAACGCTGGAGCAGGGTTTTAACATCGCCCGTAATGCCGCCCTGCTGGCGGAAATCCCGCATCGGGTGCCCGCTACCACCGTCAACCGCCTTTGCGGCTCCTCGATGCAGGCGATGCACGATGCCGCGCGCGCCATCATGGTTGGCGACGCCAGCGCCTGCCTGGTGGGCGGCGTGGAGCATATGGGCCACGTGCCGATGAGCCACGGCGTTGATTTTCATCCCGGCCTGGGCAAAACCGTGGCGAAAGCCGCCGGGATGATGGGCCTGACGGCGGAAATGCTGGCGCGTATGCACCAGATCGGTCGGGAAAGGCAGGATGAATTTGCCGCCCGCTCGCACCAGCGCGCCTGGGCCGCCACGCAGGCGGGCCACTTTGCTGCGGAGATCGTCGCGACCAGCGGCCATGACGGCGACGGCGTGCTCAAGCGCTATGATTTTGATGAAGTGATCCGTCCCGATACCACCACAGCGGGTCTGGCCGCGCTGAAGCCCGCCTTCGATCCGGTTAACGGCACGGTAACGGCGGGCAGCTCCTCGGCGCTCTCCGACGGCGCGGCGGCGATGCTGCTGATGAGCGAATCACGCGCTCGTGAGCTGGGCCTGAAAGCGCGGGCGCGGATCCGCTCGATGGCGGTTGTCGGCTGCGATCCGTCGATTATGGGCTTTGGCCCGGTGCCCGCCTCCCGGCTGGCGCTGAAGAAAGCAGGACTGAACGTCAGCGATATCGATCTGTTTGAGATGAACGAAGCGTTCGCCGCGCAGGTGCTGCCGTGTATTAAGGAGCTGGGATTGATGGAGGAGCTGGATAACAAAATCAATCTGAACGGCGGCGCTATCGCGCTGGGTCATCCGCTGGGCTGTTCCGGCGCGCGGATCGCCACGACGTTGTTGAACCTGATGGAGCGACGCGACGCACAGTTTGGTCTGGCGACCATGTGTATCGGTTTGGGACAGGGCATCGCTACCGTACTGGAAAGGGTTTGATGCAGCCGCCCGTGACGGGCGGCTTTTTTACGCAATCGTTCCGGCTCAGATAAAGGCGAAGGCGTCGCCAAACATCTGTTCCGCTTTCGCCTCGCGCTCGGCACAGAAGCGTTCGCGCGCGATTTTCGCCATTTCAAAACGGCCCGCGATATAGATCTCGTACTCGGCCAGGCTGCGGTGGTCGTTCATAACCGCCGTCAGCACGGTGCCGCTACGCCCTTCCCAGCCCGGCTCAGGCTGTTCCACCACCGGGATCACCTTCAGGTGCGGGTGCTTCACCGCCAGCGCTTCCAGTTCGTCCATATCGTAGAGGTGCTTCAGTTCACGGCCGCCCCAGTAAATTTCGATATGACGCTCCGGCCGCTGCGCCAGCGCGGTCAGCAGGATCGAACGGGCGTAGGAGAAGCCCGTGCCGCCCGCAATCAGGATCAGCGGACGGTCGCTCTCTTCACGCAGCCACGCGTCGCCGTGCGGAATATCCACGGTAATGCTGCGCTGCTCCTGGATCCGTTCCATCACCGCCATCGCGTAGAGATTGAGTTCCGAAGCGCCAATATGCAGCTCAATAATCTCTTTTTCCATCGGCGTGGAAGCCAGCGAGAACGGGCGTTTGTCGCGCTCGTCCATCACTACCATCAGATACTGACCGGCCCGGAAGCTGAAATCAGCTTCCGGCACCATACGGACTCGGTAAACGGTATCGGTTATCGCCTCTACCGAGATCACTTTACAGCTTAACGTTGTCATGCGTTCCCTCTGTCGGGTCGATTATTTGCCGGGCGCGTTTTTGCGCGTGGGCGACTCACTGAAGATGCCTAACTCGTCCCATATGGCATCAATGCGCGCGGTGACGGCGGGATCTTTGCGAATAGGGCGGCCCCATTCGCGCTGGGTTTCTCCGGGCCACTTGTTGGTGGCGTCCAGGCCCATTTTCGAGCCTAACCCGGAAACCGGCGAAGCGAAATCCAGATAGTCGATAGGCGTGTTCTCTACCAGCACCGTATCCCTGGCCGGATCCATCCGGGTCGTAATAGCCCAGATAACGTCGTTCCAGTCGCGCGCGTTCACATCGTCGTCACATACGATAACAAACTTAGTGTACATAAACTGGCGCAAAAATGACCAAACGCCCATCATCACCCGCTTGGCATGGCCTGCGTACTGCTTTTTCATCGTAACGATCGCCAGACGATAGGAACAACCTTCCGGCGGCAGATAAAAATCGACGATTTCCGGGAACTGCTTTTGCAGGATCGGCACGAAGACTTCATTCAGCGCCACGCCAAGCACGGCTGGCTCATCCGGCGGACGCCCGGTATAGGTGGAATGATAGATGGCGTCGCGGCGCTGCGTAATGTGCGTTACGGTAAACACCGGGAAGTTATCGACTTCATTATAGTAGCCGGTATGGTCGCCATACGGCCCTTCCGGCGCCACTTCGCCCGCCTCGATATAGCCTTCCAGCACGATTTCCGCGCTGGCCGGCACTTCCAGATCGTTGGAGACGCACTTCACGACTTCGGTTTTGGTGCCGCGCAGCAGTCCCGCAAAAGCATATTCAGAAAGCGTATCGGGAACCGGCGTGACCGCGCCCAAAATGGTGGCGGGATCGGCGCCCAGCGCGACGGAGACCGGGAAGCGCTCGCCGGGATGCTGCTGCGTCCACTCCTGGAAATCCAGCGCGCCGCCGCGATGCGACAGCCAGCGCATAATGAGTTTGTTCTTACCAATAACCTGCTGGCGATAGATGCCCAGGTTCTGCCGCTCTTTGTGCGGGCCGCGCGTAACCGTCAGGCCCCAGGTGATCAGCGGCGCGGCATCTTCCGGCCAGCACTTCATCACCGGAATGCGGCTCAGATCGACTTCATCGCCCTGCCAGATTTGCTGCTGGCACGGCGCGTCGCGCAGGCGCTTCGTCGGCATATTCAGCACCTGCTTCCACTGCGGCATTTTGTCGAAAAAGTCGCGAAAACCGCGCGGCGGTTCCGGCTCTTTCAAAAAGGCGAGCAGGCGGCCCACTTCACGCAGCGCCTTCACGTCTTCCTGGCCCATGCCCAGCGCAACGCGATCCGGCGTGCCGAAAAGGTTGCACAGCACCGGCATATTATAGCCTTTGGGGTTTTCAAACAGCAGCGCCGGCCCGCCAGCTCGCAGGGTGCGATCGGCAATTTCGGTCATTTCAAGATCGGGATCGATCTCTTGCTTAATGCGTTTTAATTCCCCGCGCTGCTCCAGCAGGGAAAGGAAGTCGCGTAGGTCGTGGTATTTCATGACTTCTCATCAATACGGTCAGTGAATCGGCCATTATAGGGAGGATTAAGCTCTCGTGCTTAGTTTTTCGCGGCAGGAGGTCGGCGCGCTCACGCTGCGACCGCCAAAAATTTTTTCTTCCGGCATCCCGACTCATCAACCGATCCGCTGATAACTACAGTTAATAAGCTTTATGCTTAACGCTGTCCGTTCATTCATCGCGATTTCAGGCGCCTTCTGGCCTGCATGTTGCTATAACTATCACGCTATTTTTGTTATTCTTAGCGACCCTGTAATTGCAAAGTGACGTTATGGAATCCTGGTATTTACTTTATTGCAAACGTGGCCAGCTTACCCGCGCGAAAGAACATCTTGAGCGCCAGGCGGTGCATTGTCTCAGCCCCATGATTGCCTTAGAGAAACTGGTGCGCGGCAAGCGTACTCAGGTAAATGAGCCGCTGTTCCCGAACTACCTTTTTATTGAGTTCGATCCGGAAGCGATTCATACCACGACCATCAGCGCCACGCGCGGCGTCAGCCATTTCGTTCGCTTCGGCAATCTGCCCGCGACCGTGCCGCAGGACGTGATCGAAGCGCTGCAAACGCAGGCGACGGTAACGCTGCCCGCACCGACGCTACCGCAGCCCGGCGACAGAGTATTGATTACCGCTGGCGCTTTCGAAGGCCTGAAGGCAATTTTTACCGAGCCGGACGGCGAGGCGCGTTCTATGCTGCTGCTTAACCTGCTGAATAAGCAGATCGTCCGCAGCCTGGACAATCGGCAGTTCCAGAAACTCTGAGGCTACTGTGCGTTCAGACGGAAAAGCGCTCGCGCATTGCTGTCGCACTGCTGCCCCAGCGTAGCCGCCTCTTCGCCGCGCAGTAGCGCGACCTGTTCCACGATATGCGGCAAAAAGCACGGCTCGTTACGTCGCGATGCAGGGCGGGGACGCATGTCGCGCGGCAGCAAATAAGGCGCGTCCGTTTCCAGCAGCAGCCTGTCAGCAGGAATAAGCGGCATCAGCTCGCGCAGCTCAAGTCCGCGACGTTCATCGCACACCCATCCCGTAATGCCGATATAAAGCCCGGCAGCCAGACAGGCTTCCAGCTCCGCTTTCGTGCCGGTAAAACAGTGTACGACCGCGCCGGGCAGCTTTGGCAGCCAGGGCGTCAGGATAGCGAGAAAGCGATCGTGCGCTTCGCGGCAGTGCAGAAAAACGGGCAGCTGCAGATCGGCCGCCAGCTCAAGCTGAGCATTAAAGGCGTAAGCCTGCTGTTCCGGCCCGCAGATGTTGCGGTTGAAATCCAGCCCGCACTCGCCAATCGCCGCCACTTCCGGGCTTTCCGCCAGCCTTCTTAAGGTGGCGGCCGTTTCCGCCGACCATTCGCTGGCGTGATGCGGATGAACGCCTGCCGTAGACCAGCAGTAGCCGGAACGACGTTTCGCCAGGCTCTGCGCCTGCTGGCTTTCCAGCGCGTTGGTGCCGGTAATCAGAATGCCGGTGACGCCCGCATCAACGGCGCGTTTTACAACCTTGTCGCGATCTTTGGCGAACTGCGTGCTGGTCAGATTGACCCCAATATCAAACATAGCGTGTTCCAAACAGTAACCGCCCTTACGGGCGGTTATTTTTTAATGTGGGCAGGCCTTCGCGGCTACTCCGTCTCCTGGTCACTCTCTTCCCGCCGTAATCCGGTATAGAAACGGGAGAAGAACACGCCGACCTCAAACAGGCAGTACATCGGAATGGCCAGCAGCGTCTGGGAAAGCACATCCGGCGGCGTCAACAGCATACCTACGATAAAAGCGCCGACCAGAACATAAGGCCGCTTCGCCTTCAGTTCCTCCGGCGTGGTCACACCGGTCCAGCACAGCAGCACGATAGCAATCGGCACCTCGAAAGAGACGCCAAACGCCATAAACAACGCCATTACGAAATCGAGATAGTTATTGATATCGGTAGCGATCTGCACGCCGTGCGGCGCGGTTTTAGCGAAGAACCCAAAGGCCAACGGGAAGACAACAAAGTAGGCGAAAGCCATCCCTATATAGAATAGGAATGAACTGGAAATCAGCAGCGGCACCACCAGCCTGCGTTCGTGGCGGTAAAGCGCGGGCGCGATAAAGGCCCAGATTTGGTAAAGGATCACCGGTACCGCAAGGAAGACGGAAACGATCATGGTCAGCTTGACCGGCGCGAAAAAAGGCGAAGCCACGTCGGTCGCGATCATGCTGGCGCCCGCTGGCATCTGCTCGATCAGCGGCGCGGAAACCAGCTGATAAATATCGTTGGAAAAGTACGCCAGGCAAAGGAAAATCGCTACCACGGCGATAATGCAGTTCAGCAGGCGCTTACGCAGCTCAATCAGATGGCTGATAAGCGGTTGGGTATCTTCAACAGCCATGTTTAGCGTTCATCCGGTTGGGTGGTGGAAACAGGCGCACGGCTGGAAAGCGTCGGCGCTTCGTCTTTAACGGCCTTTGGCTTTTCAGGCGCGGCGGCAGGCGCCGTATTCGACGCGGCGTCCGGCTTTCCGGCGGCGGTTTCATAAGGTGCGCTGGCAGCGGCAGGCGCTTCAGCAGCCCTGGCCGTCGCGGATTTTGCTACGGCCGCATCGCTTGCAGCAGACGAAGCAGGTTCAGCGACCTGGGCTACCCCGCTTGCGGCAGGTTCGGCAACGTGAACCGCAGCGGACGGTGCTACAGCCGCATCGCTTGCGACAGGCGAAACAGTTTCAGCAACCTGGGCTACACCGCTTGCGGCAGGTTCAGCAACGCGAACCGTAGCAGGGTGCGCTGCTGCCATATCGCTCGCCGCAGGCGAAACATGCACGACTGGCGTATGCTGTTCCTGCTGCACCGCAGGCTGTGGCGCTGCACTGGTTGCTGCCTCTGGCGCCTGCGCCGGGGCGCTGGCCTGATGATCGGCCGCAGCAGGCGTCACGCCTTCATGAGAATCCTCGGCGTTTTTCACCAGCGGATTGTGGATAGTGTTAGCTTCGTCGTCCGCTTTTTCGTTCTCGCCCAGATAGGTACGCTTCATGGATTCCGCCGACTGCTTCAGCTCTTCCATCGAGGCTTTCAGCTCCGGCGACAGGCTGTTTTTACTGGCCTCTTCCACCTTCTTCAGGCTGTCCTGCAGCTCCTGGAGTTTCAGCTCCTGCGCCAGTTCGTTTTGCACATTAGCCGCCAGCGAGCGCAGCGCGCGGATCCAGCCGACCACGGTTTTTACCGCAACCGGCAAACGCTGCGGACCCAGCACTACCAGCCCGATAATAAACACCAGAATCAGTTCACTAAAACCTATGTCGAACACGGCTTACACCTTGTCGTTCTTAACGTCTTCTTTCTTCGCTTCTGCGTGCTGTTTGTCGGCCAGAGTGGCTTTAAAATCAGCATCGTCGGCATGTGTTTTTGGCTTTTCGTCATCGTCGCTCATGGCTTTTTTAAAGCCTTTGATTGATGAACCGAGATCGGAACCCAGCCCGCGCAGTTTCTTCGTGCCGAAGAGCAGCACAACGATTACGGCAATAATTAACAATTGCCAGATACTAATACCGCCCATAATTTTGCCTCAGATGTCAGTTAATGCAGGTTTCGCAGTATATAAGCCGGGCTGACCGCGCGCAAAGCGCTGCCAGCCCCTCTTTACCTTTCATGACAGTCAGTCGGTTTTACGCCAGCCGACCAGCCAGCTTACCAGACCGCCAGCGACCATAACCGCCGACAGCAAATCCCACTGCGGTCTGGTCAGCAGAATAGCCGTGCCGCTCAGCAGCAGCGTGGCGCCAATACCGAACAGATAGCGCGACTGATGATGCCGCACCCGGTCGTTGCGCAGATCGTAAGAAAGCTTATCGACGCTGTGCTGCAGATGCTTGTGCCGCTTCAGGCTTTCGTAAACCAGCTCCGGCAGCTCCGGCAGTTTTTCCGCCCAGAACGGCGCTTTTTCTTTCAGCGCGCGCACGATAGCCGGAATGCCAATCTGATCTTTGATCCAGTCTTCCAGGAACGGCTTGGCGGTTTTCCACAGGTCTAGCTGCGGATAAAGCTGTCGTCCGACGCCTTCCACATACAGTAGAGTTTTCTGTAACAGCACCAGCTGAGGCTGCACTTCCATGTTGAAGCGGCGCGCCGTATTAAAGAGGTTCAGCAGCACGTGACCGAAGGAGATTTCCGCCAGCGGCTTTTCAAAAATCGGTTCGCAAACGGTACGAATAGCGAACTCGAAATCCTCTACGTTGGTATCCGCCGGCACCCAGCCGGAATCAACGTGCAGCTCGGCAACCTTGCGGTAATCGCGATTGAAGAAGGCGATAAAGTTCTCCGCCAGATACCGCTTATCTTCTTTATTCAGCGAGCCAACGATACCGCAGTCGATACCGATATATTGCGGATCTTCAGGATGCTCATAGCTGACAAAAATGTTGCCCGGATGCATATCGGCGTGGAAAAAGCTGTCGCGGAACACCTGGGTAAAGAAGACCTGCACGCCGCGCTCGGCCAGCAGCTTCATGTTGACGCCGCGCTGTTCGAGCTGCACCACATCGGAGATTGGAATGCCGTAAATGCGCTCCATCACCAGCATGGTTTCGCTACAGTAGTCGGAATAGATTTCCGGCACGTAAAGCATGTTGCTGCCTTCGAAATTACGGCGCAGCTGAATGGCGTTAGCCGCTTCGCGCAGCAGGTTCAGTTCGTCTATCAGCGTTTTTTCGTAATCGGCCACCACTTCCTGCGGACGCAGGCGGCGCCCGTCCGGTAACAGGCGAGGCACCCAGGCCGCCATGCGGTTGATCAGCTTCATATCGGCTTTGATCACCGGCAGGATATCCGGACGAATAACCTTAATGACCACTTCCCTGCCGTTTTCCTTCAGCGTGGCGGTGTGTACCTGCGCGATGGAAGCGGAAGCAAGCGGCGTGATCACAAAGTCATCAAACAGGGTTTCCACCTTGCAGCCAAGCGACATCTCAATCTGTTTTTTCGCCTGTACGCCATCGAAAGGCGCGACCTTGTCCTGCAGCATCGCCAGCTGATCGGCGATATGCGGCGGAAAAAGATCGCGTCGCGTGGACATCATCTGACCAAATTTGATCCACACCGGGCCAAGCTGCTCCATGGCTAACCTGATACGCTCGCCAAGCTGACGCTCTTTGTGCAAATTAGGCATCCAGAACAGCGTCCGGCGCCACAGGCGCAGCGGCAGCGCCAGCCGGGTTTTCGGGATTAGCTCATCCAGTCCATAGCTCAAAAAGATACGGATAATAAAATAGAGACGACGTATTTCTCCGAGGGTCATTTGCCCTCCAGTTGTTTAAGGCGGGTTTCCAGCGCAGCCAGCTCGCGAGCGGCGGCGTCGACTTCTTCAGCAAACCAGGCAAGCTCCAGGCCGCCCGGCGCCAGGCGCCACTCTTCCGTCAGCGCCTGACCCAGATAGCTCTGTTTACGATCAAGATTGCCGCGCACCAGCTGCAACCCGCGACGGGCGGCCTGGCTGATGCCCTGAGCGGCAATATCGCCAATCCAGGGCGCGAGATATTCGGCAGGGTCAAGCTCGGCCAGATCGATCAGCGCGGAGAACTGCTGGACGACCTGTAGATCGCCCTCAACCTCCAGCTCGCCGCTGCGGATCAGGCTGGTTAACTGCTGACGATCGCGCAGCTTGCGCAGCGTCGCCAGACGGGTTTTCACCTTGCAGTCCGGCGTGTCGCACCAGTCGACCAGCACATCGACCTGTTGGTCGCTGAAGATAAAGATCAGCGGCTGCTTAAGCTCGGCCAGCTCAATGGCCAGGCTGCGGCCGTTAAGACGCTGACGCGCGGCTTTCAGGCCGCGATCGCGATAAAGGATCTGATTGAGCGCCGTTTCCAGCCCTGCGGTTAACAGCGGCGTTAAGGTCATTCGCTATCCTGTTCAGAACTTGAATCCGCGGTGCAGCGCAACGATGCCACCGGTAAGATTGTGATAGGTAGTATTCTCGAAGCCGACATCATCCATCATCTGCTTTAACGTATCCTGATCCGGATGCATTCGGATAGATTCGGCCAGATAGCGGTAGCTTTCGGAATCTTTCGCCACCAGCTCGCCGATACGCGGCAGCACGTGGAATGAGTAGGCGTCATACGCCTTGCTTAGCGGCTCCAGCAGCGGTTTGGAAAACTCCAGCACCAGCAGGCGTCCGCCCGGCTTCAGCACGCGGAACATCGAGGCCAGCGCCTTCTCTTTTTCGGTGACGTTACGCAGGCCGAAAGCGATAGTGATGCAGTCGAAATGATTGTCCGGGAACGGCAGCGCTTCGGCGTTAGCCTGCACATAGTTCACGTTGCCGATGATCCCGTTGTTACGCAGTTTCTCACGGCCTACTTTCAGCATGGAGCTGTTGATATCCGCCAGCACCACTTCACCCGTTTCACCTACCAGGCGAGAGAATTTAGCGGTCAGATCGCCGGTACCGCCGGCCAGATCCAGGACGCGCTGTCCGCGACGCACGCCGCTGCAATCGATAGTAAAACGTTTCCAGACACGGTGGATGCCGAACGACATCAGATCGTTCATCAGGTCATATTTGGCCGCAACGGAATGGAAAACATCAGCCACCATTTCAGCTTTGTCGCTTTTCGCTACCGTGCGAAAGCCGAAGTGCGTGGTATCCTTTGATTCATCTGCCATTTGTTTTGCCTGCTCTGCAATCAGTTATCTGCCAAGTGTATCAGAGTCCCGCAGGCCAGGCACAGCCTTGCGGGTTATTCATTAACTCGGGCCGCGCCTGGCCCGGTTTGCGTCGCCAGATACGCGACATCTTCCTCATCTTCGTTCTCTTGCTCGTCAGCCTCATCCGGCATCGCCTGCGCGACCAGGCGGGGATTAATAGGCCGCTTGATGGCCACGCCCAGCTGCCGAAAACTTTCCGTCTGCGCGATCAGGTTGCCCCGCCCTTCCGCCAGCTTCTTCATGGCCTGACGATAGCTTTCGCTGGCCTTATCGAGGCTTTGCCCCATTGCCGACATGTCGTCGACAAACAGGCGCATTTTGTCATAGAGCTTAGCCGCTCTGTCGGCGATGCGCTGGGCATGACGGCTTTGGTGCTCGTAGCGCCACAGGTTATTGATGGTGCGTAGCGCCACCAGCAGCGTGGTGGGGCTGACCAGCATGATGTTTTGACCCAGCGCCTCGTTGATCAGTTCCGGCTGACGGTCAATAGCGACCAGAAAAGCGGGTTCGACCGGAATAAACATCAGCACGTAGTCCAGCGATCGCAGGCCGGGCAGCTGCTGATAATCTTTGCGGCTCAGCAGGCGGATATGGCTGCGAATGGCCGCAACGTGCTCGCCGATGGCCGTTTCGCGCGTGGCTTCATCTTCGCCGTTGAAATAGCGTTCGTAAGCCACCAGCGTCATCTTCGCGTCGATCACCACGTCTTTGCCCTGCGGCAGACGCACAATCACGTCCGGCTGCATACGGGCGTTATGCTCCAGCTGAATATTGACCTGGGTTTCATATTCGTGCCCTTCCCGCAGGCCGGAGGCTTCCAGCACGCGGCTGAGCACGACTTCGCCCCAGTTTCCCTGCATTTTATTGTCGCCCTTCAGGGCCTTGGTCAGGTTAATCGCTTCCTGCGCCATTTGGGCATTGAGCTGTTGCAGATTGCGGATTTCATGAGAAAGCGTATGGCGCTCGCGCGCCTCCTGGCCGAAGCCTTCCTGGACCTGGCGACGAAACCCTTCCAGCTGTTCGCGCAGCGGCGAGAGCAGCCCGTCCAGGCTCTGGCGGTTCTGCTCATCGACGCGGCGGTTGCTGTGTTCGAAAATACGGTTGGCAAGGTGTTCAAACTGCGCGTTCAGCCGCTGTTCGCTGTTGACCAGCAGGCGCTGCTTCTCTTCCGCCGCCATTCTGCTCTCTTCAAGCCGAATGGTGACCTCGCGCAGTTCCGCCTCCTGGGCGCTGTTGATCTCCAGCTGGGTGCGCAGTTCGCGCGCCAGCTGTTCGGCCTCGCCGCGCCAGTGGTCAAGCTGGGTGAGTTTCTCCTGGGTAGCGGCGAGCGTGCCGTGCAGCTGACGCAGCTCCAGCTCCTGCTGTTTTTGCGCCTGCTGCTGCTGGCTCTGTTGCTGCGTCAGGCGATCGCGCTCCTGCTTCAGCTGCTCGCTGGCCTGTTGCAGCAGCCTGCGCTCCGTTTCCTGGTGCGCCGCGCGCTGCTGGCTGTGATACCAGGCGATAAGCCAGCCGACCAGCGCGCCCGCCAGGCCTGAGCCAATGCCGTAACCGATTATTGCATCCACGCGCCTTCTCCCGTCCAGGCTTCTCTGGCAGAAAAGGTAAGGGCAGGCCGTGGCAATGTCGAGTTAAAAAGCGCGATGTAACGGGATCGAGGAGGTTTTCATCAGGATGTCAGAGACGGCTCGAAAAATTTGCCGTGGGTAGCGCAAGGGCGAAACCATTAAGGGAGCCGCGCTCCCTTAATGAAGGCTGAAGAAGTTAGCGAAACTGGTCTCAACGGCCAGGCCAGAGGTTGGCGAGGCCGATCTCAACGTCTAGATCAGACGGCGCGCCGCCTCAACTACGATACGCACCGCATCGCTTTCGGTTTTCTTCATGGTTTCCGCATCGGGAATTTCCTGCTGGGTGCGGTTCACGATCACGCCCGCCACCATGCCGGCACGCAGACCCTGGCTGGCGCACATGGTCAGCAGCGTGGCGGATTCCATTTCGTAGTTCAGCACGCCCATTTGCTGCCACTCTTTCATGGAGTTCTGGAAACGGCTTACTACGCGGCCAGAAAAGGTGTCGTAACGCTCCTGTCCCGGATAAAAAGTGTCGGAAGACGCGGTGACGCCGATATGCGTGGTCGCGCCAAGCGCTTTCGCCGCTTCGACCAGCGCGGTGGTGCAGGTAAAATCGGCCACGGCCGGGAATTCCAGCGGCGCAAAGTGCAGACTCGCGCCGTCCAGACGCACGGAGCCGGTGGTTACCAGCACGTCGCCCACGCTGATGTCAGGCTGGATAGCGCCAGTTGTACCTACGCGCAGAAAAGTACGGATGCCCAGCTGCGCCAACTCTTCTACCGCGATGGAGGTGGAAGGGCCGCCGATACCGGTTGAACAGACGATAACGGCCTTGCCGTCAATGTCGGCGCGCCAGGTGGTGAATTCGCGGTGCGACGCCAGATGAACCGGATTATCCATCAGCGCGGCAATCTTTTTAACGCGCTCGGGGTCGCCTGGCACAATGGCAAGGGTGGCGCCCTGAAGATCGGCTTTGGTTAAACCCAGGTGAAAAACGTCTGACTGTGCCATGACAAGATCCTGTAATTAAAAGGCGATGAAGCGCTTACAGTAGCGCAAAGCTGTGTGAATTTATGTGAGTAAATTCACTCTGAGTAATGAAAGTTACATTTGGAGTCTATTGAATCGTGACGGTAATCACACAAAAAAGCCTTCCCGCACGAATCGCGCTGTCGGAAACCGATAACGCCGTCGAAGATGACAGGCTGACCTTCACCCGATCGAAACGTAATCCTGGCTATAGTTAGCTGATTGCGCTACTGCATGTATGGAGAGGACAATGAAAAGCGACGATAATCCGACTCAAACATTGAGCAATAAGGGATTCGCTCCTGCGGTTTCACCTGCCGCATCGACCACCATCATTACCGACAGCGCCGACATCGTTTCCGGCGAAACGTCAATTCCAACGCAGGGCGAGAATATGCCTGCTTTCCACGCCAGACCGCGTCAGGCCGATGGCCCGCTACCGGTGGTGCTGGTCGTGCAGGAAATTTTTGGCGTGCACGAGCATATTCGCGATATCTGCCGTCGCCTGGCGACCGAAGGCTATCTGGCCGTCGCGCCCGAACTCTATTTTCGCGAGGGCGATCCCGCCGAGTACGATGATATTCCCACGCTGTTTAAAGAGCTGGTCAGCAAGGTGCCGGATAGCCAGGTGCTGGCGGATCTGGATCACGTAGCCAACTGGGCATCGCGCCACGGCGGCGATATGCGCAATATGGCCATTACCGGCTTTTGCTGGGGCGGCCGGATAACCTGGCTCTACGCCGCGCACAATCCTCAGCTGAAAGCGGGCGTTGCCTGGTATGGCAAGCTGACAGGCGATAAAACCTTGCAGCAGCAGAAGCACCCGGTTGACGTCGCAGTTGACCTGAACGCGCCGGTATTGGGGCTGTACGGCGCGCAGGATGACGGCATTCCGTTGGCGAGCGTGGAAACCATGCGTCAGGCGCTGCGGGCGGCGAACGCCAAATCGGAAATCGTGGTTTATCCCGAGGCCGGGCACGCGTTTAACGCCGATTATCGTCCCAGCTATCACGAAGAGTCGGCCAAAGACGGCTGGCAGCGAATGCTGGCCTGGTTCAGGCAGCACGGCGTCAGCTAACGCTCAGGCCCGCCTCAATCGGCGGGCTGAGGTTGCTGACAAACTCAAACTTAGGCCGCTTGCAGATTGATGAAAAGCGGCAGAGGCAGATCGGAACACGGACACGCCGTAGATACGTCCATGTAGGCTCGTTTCGCGCGTCCATGCGCGAAAACGGTCCGCTTATCCGCTCAGCCTCTGCCACTGTGAAACAGCTGGGTTGCTGTAAGAAACACCAGGATGCATCCGCTATTTAGGTTTGTCAGCAGTCTGAGCCCGCCTCAATCGGCGGGCTTTTTTTATGCCACCCTCGCTGCGGGCACAGCGCCAGCTTCATCGCTCGTACATTCCAAACGCCGCTAAATGTCATTAATAAAAGAGAGGCCCACGGGCAACACCACCATCAGACAGCGGCTTTGCGAAGATTGCGGGCCGCCTCCACCATATTAGCCAGCGCCTGACGGGTTTCCGGCCAGCCGCGCGTTTTCAGGCCGCAGTCCGGGTTCACCCACAAACGCTCCACCGGAATACGCTTCGCCGCTTTCAGCAGCAGCGCCTCTATCCATGCCACGCTTGGCACGTTTGGCGAGTGAATGTCGTAAACGCCCGGGCCGATTTCGTTCGGATAGTCAAATTCCTCGAACGATTCCAGCAGTTCCATATCAGAACGTGAGGTTTCGATGGTGATCACATCCGCATCCAGCGCGGCGATAGAATCCATGATGTCGTTGAATTCGCAATAGCACATATGGGTGTGGATTTGGGTAGCATCCTGCGCCACGGCGGCGTTCAGGCGGAACGCGTCTACGGCCCACTCCAGATAGACAGCCCACTCTGACCGCCGCAGCGGCAGGCCTTCACGCAGCGCCGGCTCATCAATCTGGATAATGCCGATACCGGCTTTTTCCAGATCGGCCACTTCGTCCCGCAGCGCCAGCGCGATCTGCTTAGCGATGGTTTCACGCGACACGTCTTCACGAGGGAAGGACCAGCAAAGAATGGTTACCGGGCCGGTCAGCATCCCTTTTACCGGCTTGTCGGTCAGCGACTGCGCGTATTTCGCCCACTCGACGGTGATCGCTTCCGGCCGACTGACGTCACCGATAATCACCGGCGGCTTCACGCAGCGGGAGCCGTAGCTCTGTACCCAGCCGTTTTGCGTAAAGGCAAAGCCGTCCAGGTTTTCGCCGAAGTATTCCACCATGTCGTTGCGCTCCGCCTCGCCGTGAACCAGCACGTCCAGCCCCAGCCGCTCCTGCTCCACGATCGCCTGTTTGATATGTTCAGCAATGCCGGTGCGGTAGCTCTTTCCGTCCAGACGCCCCTGTTTGAAATCCAGGCGCAGGCCACGGATTTCGGTGGTCTGCGGGAAAGAGCCGATAGTGGTGGTCGGCCAGGCCGGCAGCTGAAAGCGCTGGCGCTGGGCTTCGGCACGCGCCTTATAGCTGCTGTGGCGCTCGCTGTCTTTCGCGGTGATAGCGGCCAGCCGTTTGCTGACGGCCTCGTTATGCACGCGCGCAGAGTCCCGGCGGGCGCGGATGGGCGCGCTCCAGGCTTCCAGCGACCGCGCGTCATTGTGGTTTAACGCATGGCTCAACAGCGCCAGCTCCTGGCATTTCTGTAGCGCAAAGGCGAACCAGCTTTTTACTTCTTCATCCAGGCGGGTTTCGGTACTTAAATCGATGGGGCTGTGCAGCAACGAGCAGGAAGAGCCGATCCATAGCCGCTGACGCTTGCCGACCAGCGGCTGTAAACGCTCAAACCAGCTGCTGAGATCGGCGCGCCACACGTTACGGCCGTTGATTACGCCGACGGAAAGCAACCAGTCGGCCGGCACTTTAGCGTTCAGCGCGGCGATATCGTCCTTGCCGTGTACCAAATCAACATGCAGACCCTGAACCGGCAGCTTAACGATAGCGTCCAGGTTGGTGCCGACGCTGTCAAAGTAGGTGGTCAGCAGCAGTTTAGTTTGCCCTTGCAGCGCCTCGTAAGCCGGTTTAAAGGCGTTGAGCCACGCCTGCGGCAGCTCCAGCACCAGCGCAGGCTCGTCGATCTGCACCCATTCGATATCGCGCTTCGCCAGCTCGCTCAGCACCTGCTGGTAAACCGGCAGAATTTCGGTTAAAAGGCTCAGACGGTCGAACGGCTCGCCCTTGACTTTACCCAGCCACAGATAGGTCACCGGGCCAAGCAGCACGGGCTTCACTTTATGGCCCAGCGCCAGCGCTTCGTCCACTTCGTCCAGGATCTGCGTCCAGCTAAGCTTAAACTGCTGCCCCCGGGTAAATTCCGGCACCATATAGTGATAGTTAGTGTTAAACCATTTGGTCATTTCAGCCGCCGCCGCAGGTTCGCCGGTCGGCGCACGGCCACGGCCCAGACGGAACAACGTATCCAGATCGACAGAGCCATCTTTATTTTGATGACGGGCAGGCACGTTGCCCAGCAGCAGGCTGGTAGTCAGCACATGATCGTACCAGGCGAAATCGCCGACCGGTACATAGTCTACCCCAGCCTGTTTCTGCTGTTCCCAGTGGCGGGCGCGCAGTTCGCGGCCTACCGCCAGCAGCGCTTCCTGCGTGCTGTTGCCCGCCCAGTAGCTTTCCTGTGCTTTTTTCAGTTCGCGACGCAGGCCAACGCGGGGGAAGCCGAGCGTATGGTTCAGAATAGTCATCAATGCGTTCCTCAGTTACCGCCCGCTGTCGTGGCAATCGGGCTTTTAGACGTCCAGATGTTTACACATCTATAATCCGCAGGTACTGTATTCACCACAAGCGCAAATTGTTCATTGTCGATGTGAAGGACTCTCATGATCGAACTCAAACACCTGCGGACGCTGCAAGCGCTGCGCAACAGCGGTTCGCTGGCCGCCGCCGCCGCTCAGCTTCATCAGACACAGTCGGCCCTGTCCCATCAGTTCAGCGATCTGGAGCAGCGCCTGGGCTTCCGCCTGTTTGTGCGTAAAAGCCAGCCGCTGCGCTTTACGCCGCAGGGCGAAATCTTGCTGCAGCTTGCCGAGCAGGTGCTGCCGCAGATCCAGCACGCTTTACAGGCCTGCCACGAACCGCATCAGGCCACGCTGCGTATCGCTATCGAGTGCCACAGCTGTATTCAATGGCTGACGCCAGCGTTGAGCAACTTCCGTCAGAGCTGGCCGCAGGTGGTGATGGATTTTAAATCCGGGGTGACTTTCGATCCCCAGCCCGCGCTTCAACAGGGGGAGCTGGACGTGGTGCTCACCTCCGATATTTTGCCGCGCAGCGGGCTGTTCTATTCGCCGATGTTTGATTTTGAAGTTCGCCTGGTGCTGGCGCCCGACCATCCGCTGGCGCAGGTTGATCATATTTCACCGGAAGATCTGGCCAGCGAAGTGCTGATGATTTATCCGGTGCAGCGGCAGCGCCTGGATATCTGGCGGCATTTCTTGCAGCCCGCAGGCGTCAGCCCGGCGTTAAAAAGCGTGGATAATACGCTGCTGCTGATCCAGATGGTGTCCGCGGGCATGGGCATCGCCGCCCTGCCGCACTGGGTTGTGGAAAGCTTTGAGCATCAGGGGCTGGTGGTGACCAAAACGCTCGGCCAGGGTTTATGGAGCCGTTTATATGCCGCCGTGCGCGACGGCGAGCAGCGTCAGGCAGTAGTCGAAGCTTTTATCCGCTCCGCCCGCCAGCACGCCTGCGAGCATCTGCCGCTGGTCAGGGACGCTTCCGCGCCGGGCACGCCGCTGCCGACCTCTTTGCATCATTCCTGAGCGGCCAGTACGGGCGATCGCTTTTGCGCGGTGGCCCTTTTAGCGCAGCCGCGCCCTTATAACGCGCTGGCCGCCTGCCTTTTTGCTGACGGTATTCCTTTATCCAGCGCCATTTGTCTCTATAATGCGGCCAACGATCCTGAACCAATGAGATTTTTATGACCAATAATGACGTTTTGCGCAGCGTGCGCTACATGCTGAGCCTGAGCGATGCTCAGATGGTTGGCATCCTGGCGCTGGCGGAAAGTGAAGTCAGCGAAGCGGAAATGCAAAGCTTCCTGAAAAAAGAAGACGAAGCGGGCTTTCGCGCCTGTCCTGACGTGGTAATGGGCTATTTCCTGAACGGGCTGATTTTTCAGCGCCGTGGCAAAAGCGAAGATGCGCCTGAGCCTTCTGTCGAACGCAAGATGACGAATAATATTATTATTAAAAAACTGCGCATCGCTTTCGATTTAAAAACCACGGATATTATTGACGTGCTTAAGCTGGCGGACTTCGCCGTGGGCCAGTCTGAAATTGGCGCTATTTTCCGGAAGCCAGGGCATAAAAATTACCGTGAATGCGGCGATCAGATTTTAAGGAATTTCCTGAAGGGAATGACAATGAAATTACGCCCTGCCCCTGTTAAAAAAGCTTAAATATTAGTGCAGCCTTCGGGCTGCCTGCTATTTAAAACGCTATCAAAAAATGCATTATTTATATTTGCTTCCTGCCTTTACGGGGTAAGTCACCCCTCATAATATCCGCCTGATATTTACACGTTGTAAATACAGCGAACCATGAAAGTGGATATATTATGAGAGCGCCGTTATCAGCGAAGCAGGTAAAAACCACGACACTACCAAAACTATTTTCGACACGCTTTTTTCTAAAGTTTATAGGCTGCTTTCCCCGTCAGCGCTGAGTTATAGCACCGGGCAGGTAACGACAGCGGGGGAAGATAGCGGTAGCCGTATTGGCAAAACCAGTAAAACGAATGTGAATCTGCTGGTCAGTAAATCACGGCCGCGCCTGGTTCACTAACGAGCCAGGCAAAGGCGTTAAGCAGGGCGTGTCGCGCCCTGCTTTTTATCGTCGTGCTATTTTTTGATCACCCAGTGTCGATGTACCCATAGCGAAGCGAAAATTACCGCTGCGCCAACGATAAAGCTCGGCCAGTGCGGCTGCTGCTGCCAGATTGCAAGGTTAACCAGCAATCCGGCGGGCACGTGCATATTATTCATAATGCCCAGCGTGCCGGCATCAACCTGCGTCGCGCCGTAGTTCCACATAAAATAACCCAGCCCGGAAGCCGCCACGCCCAGCCAGATCAGGATGCTCCACTGTAGCGTGGTGGTCGGCAGCTTCTGCGGATTGCCCCACAGGCACCAGGCGATAATCGCGACGAGCGCCGCGCCCATATAAAACCAGGAAAAGGCGGCGTGCTGCGGCATCGGACGCGTTTCCTGCAGGCGCTTGTAACCCACCATGCCAACGGCAAAGCAAAGGTTGGCAAGCTGCACCAGCAGCAGGCCAAACCAGAAGTGGTCGCTGACCTTGTCGTAGCGAATAATCGCCGCGCCCGCCACCGCCAGCAGCGCGCTCAGTGCATAGCCGGGGCGCACGCCTCTTCCGCTCATCAGGTCATAAATCAGGGTGATATAGAGCGGCGTCATCACCGTAAACAGCAGCAGCTCGGAAACGCTGAGGTAGAGGTAAGCCTCAAAGCTGAACAGATACATAATACCCAGCTGCAGCGCGCCTACGCCCATATAGAGCAGCAGCGTTGATGGCCGATAGCCGCGCCAGCGCAGAAACGGCAGGAAAACCACGGCGGCCAGCAGCAGACGGATCAGCACGGAAAAGACGCTGTCGACCTGGCCTGCCAGATATTCGCCGATCAGGCTGAACGAAAAGGCCCACAGGATAGTGGTGATTATCAGTAAGATCACGATAAAAACTCGCTGGTGAAAAGTGGGCACAGTGTAGCGAAATCAACGTGGACGCGGGGAAATATCTGGTTGACATCTGATTGCAAAATGTACGCTCCTGTTTTTATCCTGCCGTTTGAGTGAGCCTGCTCACACTCCTTGCCGGCATGGCTAAAAGCATTCAGAGAAGCGTGCCGCATAATTCGTTTGATTGTCATAAAAATGTAACCTTTGGGTTCTTCTTCACAGCGAGGCCGCGCGTTTTCTTTTAGGCTCCTTCCGCTACGGATCGCGTTTATCTGTTGCTGCACGACGAAAAAAACGAATATAAATTGCCATTGGAGGCTGTTATGTTATCTGTTTTTAAACCTGCGTCGCATCGAACGCGCGTTGACACCAGCGAAATCGATCCGCTTTATCGTAAATTACGCTGGCAGATATTTTTTGGTATTTTCTTCGGCTATGCTGCCTATTATCTGGTGCGGAAAAACTTTGCGCTGGCGATGCCTTCGCTGATCGAGCAGGGTTTTTCTCGGGGGGATTTAGGCTTTGCCCTTTCAGGTATTTCCATCGCCTACGGATTTTCTAAATTTATTATGGGATCCGTTTCCGATCGCTCGAATCCACGCTACTTTTTGCCCGCCGGTTTAATTCTGGCGGCGGCGGTCATGTTGTTTATGGGATTCGTTCCCTGGGCCACCTCCAGCATTACCGTGATGTTCGTGCTGCTGTTTTTATGCGGCTGGTTCCAGGGCATGGGCTGGCCGCCCTGTGGACGCACTATGGTGCACTGGTGGTCGCACAAGGAGCGCGGCGGTATCGTTTCCGTCTGGAACTGCGCGCACAACGTCGGCGGCGGCCTGCCTCCGCTGCTGTTTCTGCTGGGCATGTACTGGTTTAACGACTGGAAAGCGTCGCTTTATATGCCCGCTTTCGCCGCCATTCTGGTGGCCGTCATCGCCTTTGCGTTAATGCGCGACACGCCGCAATCCTGCGGTCTGCCGCCGATTGAAGAGTATAAAAACGACTATCCGCCTGACTATGATAAAAGCCAGGAAGAGGAGCTGACCGCCAGGCAAATTTTTATGCAGTACGTACTGCCCAACCGGCTGCTCTGGTATATCGCGCTGGCCAACGTATTTGTCTATCTGCTGCGCTACGGCATTCTCGACTGGTCGCCGACTTATTTAAAAGAGGTGAAGCACTTTACGCTGGATAAATCCTCCTGGGCCTACTTTCTTTATGAGTACGCCGGCATTCCCGGCACGCTGCTGTGCGGCTGGATGTCCGATAAGGTCTTCAGGGGCAATCGTGGCGCGACCGGCGTCTTTTTTATGGTGCTGGTGACGATCGCCACCGTGGTTTACTGGCTGAATCCTCCCGGCAATCCGGGCGTGGATATTACCTGCATGATTGTAATCGGCTTTCTGATTTATGGGCCAGTAATGCTGATTGGGCTGCACGCCCTGGAGCTGGCGCCGAAGAAAGCTGCGGGAACGGCGGCGGGCTTCACCGGGCTGTTCGGCTATCTTGGCGGCTCGGTGGCCGCCAGCGCTATTGTCGGCTACACCGTAGATTACTTCGGCTGGGACGGCGGCTTTATCGTGATGATCGGCGGCGGCGTGCTGGCCGTTATCCTGCTGGTTATCACCATGCTGAACGAACACAGGCACAAAAAAGAGGCAACGCAATGAAAAAGCTGATAGCTATGCTGCTGCTGGGCGCTTCGTTCGGCGCAGTAGCCGCGGAAACACACAAGATTGTAATTGCCCATCGTGGCGCGAGCGGCTACCTGCCGGAACACACGCTGCCCGCCAAAGCGATGGCTTACGCGCAGGGATCCGACTTCCTTGAGCAGGATCTGGTGATGACCCGCGACGATCGGCTGGTGGTGCTGCACGATCACTACCTGGATCGCGTAACGGACGTGGCGGAACGCTATCCCGACCGCGCCAGAAAGGATGGACGTTACTATGCCATCGACTTTACGCTGGCCGAAATCAAGGGGCTGAAGTTTACGGAAGGCTTTACGCTAAAAGACGGTAAGAAAGTGCAGACTTATCCGCAGCGTTTCCCGATGGGCAAATCGGACTTCCACGTGCATACCTTTGCCGAAGAAATTGAATTTATTCAGGGCCTGAACCACTCGACGGGCAAAAATATCGGCATCTACACCGAAATTAAAGCGCCGTGGTTTCACCGCCAGGAAGGCAAAGATATCTCCGCCAGGGTACTGGATGTGCTTAAGCAGTACGGCTATAGCTCGAAAAGCGACAACGTCTATCTGCAATGCTTTGACCATAACGAACTCAAACGCATTAAAACGGAGCTGGAGCCGCAAAGAGGCATGGACGTCAAACTGGTGCAGCTGATCACCGAAACGGACTCAAAAGAGACGCAGGAGCAGCAAGACGGGAAATGGGTGAACTACAGCTATGACTGGATGCTGCAACCGGGCGCGATGAAAACGCTGGCCCGTTACGTCGACGGCATCGGCCCTGATTATCATATGCTGATTGCCAACGGCTCGACCAAAGGCGCGGTTCACTTTACGCCGATGGTGAAGGAGGCGCATCAGAATGGCCTGGTCGTGCATCCCTATACCGTGCGGGCCGACCAGCTGCCCGGCTGGGTGGATAACGTGGACGAGCTGTACGATGCGCTCTATAACCAGGCGGGCGTGGACGGCCTGTTTACCGATTTTCCGGATAAGGCCGTGCGCTTCCTGAAGCGGTAAGCGTTGCCGCCTCTGTAACCAGAGGCGGCTTTTACCGGCTTCAGACGTTGTAGAGCTTGCGCAGATAGTTCGGCACCGCGTTATCCGCATTGCTGCCAATCACTTCCAGTTCCGGCAGCAGATCCTTCAGGCGCTGATGCGAGTTGCTCATGATGCAGCCTTTGCCCGCCATGTTCAGCATCTCTTTGTCGTTCATGCCGTCACCAAAAGAGATGCAGTCCGCCAGCGTAAAGCCCAGTAGTCGGGATACCGCGTCCAGCGCGTGACCTTTGGAAACGCCGCCCGCCATCACTTCCAGACAGGTCGGCAGCGAGAAGCTGACGTTAACCCGATCGCCCCAGCGCGCCATCAGCGCCTCTTCCAGCGGGATCAGCAGTTCCGGCTTAGCGCAGGTAAAGAACACTTTGCTGATGCCGTCGGTTGGCAGCGAATCCGGCTGATAGGTCTGGTAGTTAAAATTGGACTCGCGGAAAAAATCCATCTCTTCCGGGCGGTGGCGGTTAAGGAACCACTCTTCATCGCGGTAGACGTTGGTATAGATATCCTGGTGGCTGTGATGCAAAGCAAAAAGCTCACGGGCAATGTCTTCTTCCAGGTTATGGCTGAAGATCAGCTCGCCTGCGGTATTGTGCACGCGCGCGCCGTTCGAGGTGATCATATAGGCATCAATACCCAGGCTGTCACGCATCTGCCCGACATCAATGTGATGGCGACCGGTGGCGAACACAAAATGGACGCCCTTTTGCGTCAGCAGCTGGAGCGTTTCACGGGCGAAAGCGGATAAACGGTGATCCGGCGACAGCAGCGTGCCGTCGAGATCGGAAGCAACAATCGGGTACATAAAACCTCTGTTAATGGTGAGCTACGGTTGCTATATCTGAGCAGTAAAATCAGGGATGCCGGGCAAAAAACGCCGTAATGGCCTCCAGCGCCTCGGCGCGCATGCTGTCTTTTTCAAACAAGATCTCATGACGCGCGCCTGCGATAATCAGCGGGCCCTCGCAGGGGTTTCCCGCCGCTTTCATGGCCTGGCAAAAGAGATCCTGAGCGCGGTTATCCACCACCTTATCCGCGCTGGCCTGTAACAGCAGCAGCGGCGTCTTTATCTCTTTTGCCTGAGCCAGAATGTTTTTGCCGGCCAGAACGCCTTCTCTGACCCAGTGATAAGTCGGCCCGCCGACGCGCAGCCCCGGATCGTCGGCGTAAAAGCGCAGGTTGCGCCGGTAGCGCTCGCGGCTGTGGGTCAGCTGGTTCATCCCGAACGGCCTGGGCTGCCACTGGCCGGTGCCGATCGCGTAACCGTCGCGCACCACGGGACGCTTTTCCGCCCAGTTCAGAATACAGTGCGTCATCCACAGCGGCATCGGCAGGAAGATCCCGAACATCGGCGCGGCCAGCGCCACGGCGTTAAAGGCCTGCGGCTGCCTGGCCAGCATCAGCGTCAGGATCGCGCCGCCCATTGAGTGCGCCAGCGCATAGCGATGCTGATAGTGACGGCTGAGGATCGCTTTCAGATAGAGCGTCTCCAGATCTTCAACATAGTGGTCGAACAGCTCCACATGGCCGCGATGGCTATCCTGCAGCAGCCTGCCGGAACGGCCCTGCCCGCGATGATCGACAATAATCACATCATAGCCGCAGTGAAACAGGTCGTAGGCCAGCTCCGGATATTTTACGTAGCTTTCGATACGTCCGGGGCAAATCAGGATAACGCGGTTGTGTTGCGATGACGTGAAGCGAACGTAGCGAATGGGCACGTTTTCCACGCCGATAAACTCGTCTTCTTCCCTCCGCCGCCAGAAATCCAGCAGCGGGCCGGTGGCGAAAGCGGCAAAAGCTTTTTCACGATTTCGCCAGCCATGCTTTTTCATTGACCCGACCTCCGCTTTTTTCACATTCCGCCCGGCGCCGTAGCCTGCGCAGCCGCAATGGCGTATTGTGTCATACTTCTGTGCTATCAGGGAGTCTGACCCAATGACCATGCAGTGGTGGCTGGCCTATCTGTTAACGACCAGCATCTTAAGCCTTTCGCCGGGTTCCGGCGCAATCAATACCATGAGTACCGGCATCAGCCACGGCTATCGCGGCGCGGCGGCCTCTATTTCCGGCCTGCAGGTTGGGCTGGCGGTGCATATTCTGCTGGTTGGCATCGGCCTGGGCGCGCTGTTTTCCCAATCCGTGCTGGCTTTTGAAGTGCTGAAATGGGCGGGCGCGGCTTACCTGATCTGGCTGGGCATCCAGCAGTGGCGCTCGGCAGGCGCGATAGATCTTCAGGCGGTCGCCAAAGCGATGCCGCGCCGCAGGCTGTTTAAGCGTGCGGTGCTGGTGAACCTGACCAACCCAAAAAGCATTGTTTTTCTGGCGGCGCTCTTTCCGCAGTTTATCATCCCGCACCAGCCGCAGGCGATGCAGTATCTGGTGCTGGGCGTGACGACGGTGGTGGTCGATATCATCGTGATGATCGGCTACGCCACGCTGGCGCAGCGGATTGCGGCCTGGATTAAAGGGCCAAAACAGATGAAGCTGTTAAACCGCCTGTTTGGCGGCATGTTTATGGCGGTCGGCGCGCTGCTGGCTTCCGCCCGGCGTATTGCCTGATGCATTAAAGGCTGGCATGGAGGACGCGCCGTCCATGCCAGCCCGCGTCTTCCCCGTTCTCCGGCCGCACGCCCGGCCTACTCTTCGCCGTCGACGTGCTCGCGGATCATCACCATAAACGGCTTGCCGAAGCGCTCCAGCTTGCGCTGACCAACGCCGTTGACGCTCAGCATTTCTGAGGCGGTCAGCGGCATCTGCTCGGCCATTTCTATCAGCGTGGCGTCGTTAAACACCACGTAAGGCGGAATGTTCTCTTCATCGGCAATGGCTTTACGCAGCTTACGCAGCTTGGCGAACAGCTTGCGATCGTAGTTGCCGCCAAACGATTTCTGATTGCTGTTGCGCGGCTTGACGCTGACCATGCGCGGCACCGCCAGCAGCAGCGGCACTTCGCCACGCAGCAGGGGACGCGCCGCTTCCGTTAACTGAAGCGCGGAATGCATCGCAATATTTTGTGTCGCAAAGCCCAGATGAATAAGTTGACGGATCACGCTTATCCAGTGCTCGTGGCTCTGATCGCGGCCAATGCCGTAAACCGGCAGCTTGTCGTGCTGCATATCGCGAATACGCTGATTGTTGGCACCGCGCAGCACCTCCACCACGTAGCCCATACCAAACCGCTGGCCGACACGATAAATGCAGGAAAGCGCCTTTTGCGCCTCTACCGTGCCGTCGTAACGACGCGGCGGATCGAGACAGATATCGCAGTTGTCGCAGGGCTGCTGCCGCCCTTCGCCAAAGTAGTTCAGCAGCACCAGACGGCGGCAGGTCTGCGCTTCCGCAAAAGCGCCCATCGCGTTCAGCTTGTGGCGTTCAATATCCTGCAACGGCCCCGGCGCTTTCTCTTCCAGACAGCGGCGCAGCCAGGCCATATCGGCCGGATCGTACAGCATCAGCGCTTCCGCCGGCAGGCCATCACGACCGGCACGGCCCGTTTCCTGATAGTAGGATTCGATATTGCGTGGGATATCAAAGTGCACCACAAAGCGCACGTTGGGCTTGTTGATGCCCATGCCGAAGGCGACCGTGGCGACGACGATCTGGAGATCGTCACGCTGGAAGGCTTCCTGCACGCGGGCGCGATGCACGTTATCCATTCCGGCATGATAGGCGCCGACGCTCAGGCCACGGCTTTGCAAACGCGCGGCGGTGTCTTCCACCTTCGCGCGGCTGTTGCAGTAGATGATGCCGCATTTGCCGCGCTGATCCTGCACGTAGCGGATCAGCTGATCCGTCGGCTTGAATTTTTCCACCAGCGTATAGCGGATATTGGGACGGTCGAAGCTGCTGACCTGGATCAGCGGATCGTCAAGCTGGAGCAGGCGCGCGATATCGTTACGGGTGGTTTCGTCGGCGGTGGCGGTCAGCGCCATCACCGGCACGTCCGGCAGCCGCTGACGCAGCTGGCCCAGCGCGCCGTATTCCGGACGGAAATCGTGGCCCCATTGCGAAATACAGTGGGCCTCGTCTACGGCCAGCATCGCCGGATTCCAGTGCGCCAGATTATCCAGGAAGTTATCCATCATCAGGCGTTCAGGCGCGATATAAAGCAGCTTGATCCGGCCCGTGCGGCAGCCGGCGAAGACCTCCTGCTGCTCTTCCCGCGTCTGCGTTGAGTTCAGACAGGCGGCGGCCACGCCGTTAGCCAGCAGCTGGTCGACCTGATCCTTCATCAACGAGATCAGCGGCGACACCACCAGCGTCAGCCCTTCGCGCACCAGCGCCGGGATCTGATAGCAAAGCGATTTGCCGCCGCCGGTCGGCATGACCACCAGACAGTCGCGCCCTTTCAGCGACGCCTGAATAATAGTTTGCTGCCCCGGACGAAATTGCTGATAGCCGAAGGTTTCCTGCAAAACCTGTTGCGTCAGCATCTCCTGATTGATCACTGCAGCCGTAGACACGTGTACTCCAACTTGATGGCGGGCGACGCGTGATGGCCGCCCGGAAAGCATTAAAACAGGTCGTTCAGAATGACGCCGACGCCGACCCTGGTCTGACGATGGTTATAGTCAATCAATGATTCACCATAGCCGCTAAAGACTTGCGTATAGAAACGGACATGTTCGGTAATCGGGTAGCTCCAGCCTGCCTGCGCGCCGCCGAAACCGCTGTTCCAGTTGTAGTTGCCCTGGAGGCTGAAGACGCTTTCGCCCAGCTGATAGCCGACCGTCATGCGATAATACCCCATGTACTTAGTGATATCAGGGTTATCGTCATCATTTTCACCTTCCGGAAGGCGATACCAGGGTTTGGCTTCCACCATCCAGTTGCCGTTCTGCGCCATCAGGCGAGCGTAAACGCGGTTCCAGCTGCGGGAGGTCGGCTCCGATCGGCCATTGGACTGGTGATTCAGGCCCAGCTCCACGTCGCGCAACGTCCAGCCGGCGAAGCTGTAGTCGGTGGCCCAGCCCAGGAAAATCTGCGGCTGATAATCCGTTTCACGGAACGGCGACGAGGCGCCACGGTTAGAGAGCTGCCACCAGGAGGACTGAGTATAAGAGGCGGCAAGCACCGAGTTGTCACCTAAAATGCCCCGCCAGAGAGGAAAGGCCAGGCTCAGCTGGAATTTTACCTCATCGTGCTTCGCCTTATTCGACCAGTTATAGGAATCAATCGCCTCTTTGTTGATGTTGCTGGTATCGGTGTACAGCAGATAGTTGCTTTCATAAGGAAAAAGCACAAAAGGGTTGTCATGCTTTTCCAGAAGATTAGCAATAATACTGCCACGCACCGCGGGCTGGTCATGCACCTCTGTGACCTGAGCCTCTTGCGCCAGGGTCAGACAGGGAAAAAGGAGCGCTGCAGCCAGCGGGCCTTTCAGCATCGACATAAGATTCTCCAGAACTGATAAGGGTGATGGATAAAAAGCACGCCATTCTACACAGAATTGCTGGTCGGCATTAGTGCTGTTTTTGTAAAGTAAACGACCCGTTAACAACGGATAAAAATAGTCAATCTGATAAGCGACTTACGTTGTAAAGGAATTTTGCTATGACTTCATCTGCGCCGCTCGATCGGCAGGCCGCTCGCCGCCTGATTGGCGACATCTTTGTTTATGATATGCCGTTTAACCGCACGCTTGGCCTCACGCTGGATCGGCTGGAGCCGGATTATGCGGAGCTGAGCTTCGCAAACCAGCCGCAGCTGGTGGGCAACATCGCACAAAAGATTCTGCACGGCGGCGTGATTGCGGCCGTACTGGACGTGGCGGCCGGTCTGGTCTGCGTCAGCAGCTCGCTGACCCGCCAGGAAACCATTACGGAAGAAGAGCTGCGGCAGCGCCTGTCGCGCATGGGCACTATCGATCTGCGGGTCGACTACCTGCGGCCCGGCCGGGGCGAACGCTTTATCGCGACCAGTAGCCTGCTGCGCGGCGGCAATAAGGTCGCGGTGGCACGGGTTGAGCTGCATAATGACGCTGGTCTTTATATTGCCAGCACTACGGCAACCTATCTTGTAGGTTGATTTCCCAACATTAACGGAGTGATGTTACATGGATGCGCAGCAAACTCGTCAGGGCATTTTTTATGCCCTCGGCGCTTATTTTATCTGGGGCATAGCACCTGCCTATTTCAAGCTTCTTCAGCAGGTCGCACCGGGCGAAATCATCACCCATCGGGTGATCTGGTCGTTCTTTTTTATGCTGCTGTTGCTGAGCGTCAGCCGCAGCTGGGGCAACGTAAAAGCGATTTTTAAAACGCCGAAGAAGGTGCTGCTGCTGGCGGTTTCCGCCACGCTGGTGTGCAGCAACTGGCTGATCTTTATCTGGGCGGTGAATAACCAGCATATTCTCGAAGCCAGCCTGGGCTATTTTATCAACCCGCTGTTAAACGTGCTGGTAGGGATGCTGTTTCTGGGCGAACGCTTCCGGCGTCTGCAATGGCTGGCGGTGGCGCTGGCCGTCTGCGGCGTGATTATCCAACTCTGGAAATTTGGGTCGGTGCCGGTCATTGCGCTGGGTCTGGCGGTGACCTTTTCGCTGTACGGCCTGATGCGCAAAAAAATCGCCGTCGACGCGCAGACCGGTATGATGATTGAAACCAGCTGGCTGTTGCCCTTCGCCGCTATTTATCTTTTCGGCATTGCGGACAGCAGCACCAGCCATCTGACGCAGAATCCCTCGTCGTTAAACCTGCTGCTGATCGCTGCTGGCGTGATAACCACCGTGCCGCTGATGCTGTTTACCGCCGCCTGCACGCGCCTGCGCCTCTCTACCGTTGGGTTTTTCCAGTATCTTGGCCCAACGCTGATGTTCCTGCTGGCGGTGATCTTTTACGGTGAGAAAATGACGCCGGATAAAGTGGTGACGTTCAGCTTTATCTGGGCGGCGCTGGCCTTATTTATTTTCGATGCGCTTATAACGTTAAAACGCAGGCGGCCCGCCGAGGTCTGACCGTTAATTGCTTTCCCCGGTTTTCCTGGCCGGGGAAAGTAACACTTAAGTAAAAACTTTATAACCTGACGTACCCATCGTAAATCAGTGCAAATCTTTTGGCACAGTACGTCAGGATAATGCCAGAATAGACGCGTGTTTAACTACTGAGGACAATATTCACTCCACCAGGATGAGAAGCAATAGCGTGGATGAGTTGTAAATCTATGGACAGTTTGTTCATTTCCCTGATACTTCCTGCATTTCCCCCCCTCCGGCTTGCCTGCCGTCCCGTCGCTGACCAGCACTGGCGTTTCGCGCTGTAGCGCACTCTTTACGGATTTTCTGCCGCGCATCGATTGCGCTCATTATTTCAGTTTCCGGAGAGAGAAAATGTTTTATTGGTTATTATTGGCGCTTGCCATCGTTTTTGAAATTGTTGGCACGCTGGCCATGAAATGGGCCAGCCTTAACGGCCACGCTGCCGGTTATTTTTTTATGCTGGCAATGATCGCCCTTTCTTATATTACTTTGTGTTTCGCCGTTAAAAAAATTGCGCTGGGCGTGGCCTATGCTATTTGGGAAGGCGTCGGCGTGCTGTGTATTACGCTGTTCAGCGTCATGCTGTTTGACGAGGCGCTGCCCCTGATGAAAGTGGCCGGACTGGCGACGCTGGTGACCGGTATTGCCCTGGTGAAGTCGGGGACGATAAGCCGCAAGGAGGCCAGCCATGCTGCCGCTTAACGGGACGCATATTGCCTGGCTGGTGCTCGCCGTGGTGCTGGAAATTTTAGCCAATATTTTTCTTAAATATTCGAACGGCTTTCGCCGCCCGCTGTATGGCCTGTCGTCGATTGTTGCCGTGCTGGCGGCCTTTAGCGCGCTGGCGCAGGCAGTTAAAGGTATCGATCTGTCGGTAGCCTATGCGCTGTGGGGAGGCTTCGGCATCGTCGCTACGGCGACGGCGGGCTGGATACTGTTCGGTCAGCGTCTGAACCGTCGCGGCTGGTTCGGCCTGCTCGTACTGCTGGTCGGCATGGTGTTGATCAAGCTTGCCTGAGAGTGGAGAGCGTCCTCGAACGCTCTCTTATCGTCTGCTACAGCCAGTTTTTACGCTTGAAATAGGCGTAAGGCGCCAGGCCCGCCAGGATCATCAGGCAGATAGCGCCCGGATAGCCGAAGCTCCACTTCAGCTCCGGCATAAACTCAAAGTTCATGCCGTAGCTGGAAGCCACCAGCGTTGGCGGCAGAAACACGACCGATACCACCGAGAAGATTTTGATAATGCGGTTCTGCTCGATATTGATAAAGCCCATCGCCGCCTGCATCAGGAAGTTGACCTTCTGGAACAGCGATTCGTTATGCGGCAGCAGCGATTCGATATCGCGCAGGATCTCGCGCGCCTGCTCCAGCTGATTGCCCGGCAGACGCGCCTTGCGCACCAGGAAGTTTAACGCGCGCTGGGTATCCATCAGGCACAGGCGCACCTTCCAGCCAATATCTTCCAGCTCGGCCAGCGTGGAGAGCGCGGCATCGAACTCATCGCCCTGCTGGCCTTCCATAATCACGCGGCTGAGCTTTTCCAGATCGCTGTAAATGTTTTCGATTTCGTCCGCCAGCTGTTCGATTTTGGTTTCAAACAGATCCAGCAGCAGCTCATACGCGTTGCCGTCGGTCAGAACCTGGTTACGCGCGCGCATACGATAAAGACGGAACGCGGGCAGTTCGCGCTCGCGCAGCGTATAGAGGCGGCCGTCGCGGATGGTAAAGGCTACGGTGGAGTTGCCCGCGTGATCTTCTGCATCTTCGTAGAAGAAAAAGGAGTGGATATGCAGACCGTCTTCATCTTCAAAAAAGCGTGCGGAGGCCTCGATATCTTCCAGCTCGGGACGGGTCGCCAGGCTTTGGCCCAGCTCGTTCTGCACGCGATCGCGCTCATTTTCTTCTGGTTCGATCAGATCGACCCAGACCGAACTGGACAGTTCGTCCGTGGTTTCTTCCAGCTCCAGGCGGGCAAGGCGGCTTTGATCAAGTTTAAATGCGCTCAGCATAGCTGTACTCCCAATTCGTCATAGCGTGGGACGCGCCTGAACACGGGGAATCTGACTCAGAGCGAAGCGGGATGCGGGTCGCCAACAACCACGAAGGCTATCGGCAGAGGAGGATAGCCTTAGGAGTTGTACCTGTTTTCCAGGTCAATGAGCCAGTATCTACTGGGTGTGTCCAAGGCGAATGTCCTCTGAGGGTGATAGTGCGCGCATGTTACGCTGTGCTGAAAATGGCGTCAACAGCCAGCCGGGAGAAACGAAGCGGCAGGCACGGGCATCCCCGCCGACTGCCGGAGAAAGCGCGCGGGCGGCGTTGAAGCAGCGAAGGGGAAAACCGTAAAGGCGGCGCGGGGTTAGGCGCGCCGCAGCGGGATCAAACCGTTTCTAACTTCGCGTAGGCGGCCACCAGCCATTTGATGCCCTGGCCCTGGAAAGCAACCTGTAACCGACTGTGATCGCCGCTGCCTTCCAGATTGACGATGGTGCCCTCGCCGAATTTAGCGTGGCGCACGCGCTGGCCGAGCGCAAAGCCGCTGTCGTTTTGCGTAACTGGCGTGCCCATTCGCTGATGGTTGACCGGACGGCTGACGCTGGCGCGCAGGCGCACTTCCTCCACGCACTCTTCCGGCAGCTCGCCGACAAAACGCGATGGCCGGTGATACACCTCTTTGCCATACAGCCGACGCGTTTCCGCATAGGTCAGCGTCAGCTTCTGCATGGCGCGCGTGACGCCCACATAGGCCAGGCGACGCTCTTCCTCCAGCCTGCCGCCCTCTTCCAGCGACATCTGGCTTGGGAACATGCCTTCTTCCATCCCCACGATAAAGACCTGACGGAACTCCAGGCCTTTGGCCGCGTGCATGGTCATCAGCTGCACCGCATCCTGCCATTTATCCGCCTGACCTTCGCCCGCTTCCAGCGCCGCGTGGGAAAGAAAAGCCTGTAGCGGCATCAGGTCTTCGTCTTCATCCTGATAGCTGTACTGCCGCGTGGCGTTGACCAGTTCCTCAAGGTTTTCGATACGCGCCTGGCCCTTTTCGCCTTTTTCCTGCTCGTACATCAGCCACAGGCCGGAATCTTTGATCACCCGGTCGGTCTGCACGTGCAGCGGCATTTCGCTGGTTTCCTGCGCCAGCGAGTCCACCAGCTCGGTGAAGCGCTGCAGCGCCGAAGCGGCACGACCGGCCAGCGCTTTTTCCTGAAGCAGGACGCGGGCGGTCTGCCACAGCGTCAGCTGGCGCTCACGCGCCGTTTGCCGCACCACGTCCAGCGTGCGATCGCCGATACCGCGAGTCGGCGTGTTGACCACGCGCTCGAAAGCGGCGTCGTCGTTACGGTTGGCGATCAGCCGTAGATAGGCCAGCGAGTCTTTGATTTCCTGACGCTCGAAGAAGCGCATTCCGCCGTAGATGCGGTAAGGCATACTGGTTTGCAGCAGCGCTTCTTCCAGCACGCGCGACTGGGCGTTGCTGCGATAGAGAATGGCGCAGTCGTTCAGCGCGCCGCCGTTTTCCATCCACACCTTGATGCGGTTCACCACGAAGCGGGCTTCATCCAGCTCGTTGAACGCACAGTAAATAGAGATCGGCTCGCCGTCGCTGCCGTCCGTCCACAGCTCTTTCCCCAGACGACCGTTATTGTTGGCGATCAGGGCGTTGGCCGCCTTCAGAATATTGTTGGTGGAGCGGTAGTTCTGCTCCAGACGGATGGTCTGCGCGCCGTGAAAATCATTAAGGAAGCGCTGGATGTTCTCAACCTGCGCGCCGCGCCAGCCGTAGATCGACTGATCGTCGTCGCCTACGATGATCACTTTTCCGCTGTCGCCCGCCAGCATCCGGATCCAGGCGTACTGGATATTGTTGGTATCCTGAAATTCGTCCACCAGGATATTGGTGAAGCGCTCGCGGTAGTGGTTAAGGATATGCGGTTTATTCAGCCACAGCTCGTGCGCGCGCAGCAGCAGCTCGGCGAAATCCACCAGCCCGGCGCGATCGCAGGCTTCCTGGTAGGCCTGATAGATGCGCAGCCACGTCTGCTCAACGGGATTGCCGTAGCTCTCAATGTGCTTTGGCCGCAGCCCTTCATCTTTTTTGCCGTTGATGTACCACATGGCCTGGCGGGCGGGCCACTGCTTCTCATCCAGATTCATCGCTTTGATCAGGCGTTTTAATAAGCGCATCTGATCTTCGCTGTCGAGGATTTGAAAATCCTGCGGCAGGTTGGCGTCCAGGTGGTGCGCGCGCAGCAGGCGGTGCGCCAGGCCGTGGAAGGTGCCGATCCACATGCCGCCCTGGCTGGTGCCGATCAGCTGCTCAATGCGGTGGCGCATCTCGGCGGCGGCCTTGTTGGTAAAGGTCACGGCCATGATGGAGTAAGGCGAACAGTTTTCAACCCCCAGCAGCCAGGCGATGCGGTGAACCAGCACGCGAGTCTTGCCGCTGCCCGCCCCCGCAAGCACCAGCAAATTGCTGCGCGGCGCGGCTACGGCCTCGCGTTGTTTGTCATTCAAGCCGTCGAGAAGGTCAGAAACGTCCATAAGCACCGTCAGGTTAGGGGAAGCTGTTGCTCCACTGGATATTTAACCAGCGTATTATAACAACGCGGTCAGGGATGCCAACTGCGAAATTTCCAGCGTGGGCAGCAGGCGGCTGTCGCTGGCCTGCATCAGGTTGTGATGATGCAGGTTGATCCAGCACGCCTGCATCCCGCAGCGCACCGCGCCAGCCACGTCCGTCGTGAGATCGTCGCCCACGTGCAGAATGCTGTGTAAAGGCAGGTTAAGCTTTTCTGCCGCCAGGTGATACATATCGTGATAAGGCTTGGCGCGGCCGTGCGGCCCGGCTCGCAGAATAAATTTAAAGTATTTATCCAGCCCGAACAGGTGCGGCTCGGCGTTGCCGTTGGTGATCGCCACCAGCGGGATTTTCGCCGCCAGTGCGGCCAGCGTGCGGTGCGTTTCGGCCGGCACCTCGATCTGGCTGCGCCAGTGGGCGAAATGCGCCATCACCGCGCGCGAGCCTTTTTCCGCTTCCGACGCGTCAAGGCCGCTATTCAGCATTGCCAGCTCCACCGCGCGGCGACGCCATTCGCTGACGTCGTGATAAATGTCCGGCTCCTGCTCAAGCAGGCTGTCACGCAGCTGCTGATACTGTAAGGGACTGAACTCGTTCAGCGCCGGATGATAGGCCTGCAAAAACGCGTGGGTTTCTTTAGCGGTGCGGCTGATTACCGGCCGATTGTCGTACAGCGTATCGTCCAGATCGAAGGTCATGGCCGCGATCGGCCGCAGCGAACGGTAAAAATGCATCAGGTTTTTCCTCGTTTGGCACGGGGATGCGCGGCATCGTAAACCGAGGCCAGATGTTGAAAATCAAGGTGGGTATAGATTTGGGTCGTGGTGAGATTGGCGTGGCCCAGCAGCTCCTGTACCGCGCGCAAATCGCCGCTCGACTCCAGCATATGCGTCGCAAAGGAGTGACGCAGCTTGTGCGGATGAATATGGCTGGACAGCCCCTGCTTCACGCCCCACTCCGCAAAACGCTTTTGCACATTGCGGGTGGAAATGCGCTTGCCCTGTTTTGACAGAAACAGCGCGTTATCGGATGGCGCGAACAGCTCGCGCAGCGCCAGCCAGCGCTCCGTCCATTCCACCGCCATGCGGCCAATCGGCAGACGGCGCTCTTTGCTGCCCTTGCCGGAAACCCATACTTCGCCGGAAGCCAGATCGAGATGGGAAATATCGATGCCGACCAGTTCAGAAAGGCGCAGCCCGGCGCCGTACATGACTTCCAGCATGGCGCGATCGCGCACCGCCAGCGGATCGTTCAGATCGATATCCAGCAGGCGGTTAACCTCGTCCACATCGATATTTTTCGGCAGATGCCGTGAAGCGCGCGGCGTGGCGACGCCCTTGGCCGGATTGGCTTTCAGCTTGCCCTGGCTGATTTGCCAGTCCAGAAAGCTGCGCAGCGCGGAAAGGCGTAGCGCCAGGCTGGCGGGCTTAAGGCCGCCACGGCGGCTGCGTGCGGCCAGCGCGCGTACCTGGGCGGCGTCCAGCTTCTCCCAGGCGGCAAGCTTCATCTCATCCAGCAGGATAATACAGGCGCTCAGCTGCCGCTCGTAGCTAATCTGCGTGAGCGGGCTGAGCTGGCGCTCGACTTTCAGGTAGCGCAGGAAGCCCTCTACGGCTGGCTGTAGAGGAGACGCGTTCATGCCCTTTCCACCCAGCGCTGCAGCAGTTCCGGCAGCATATGCGAGAGGTGCTGCAACAGCACCGTGCCCATGCCGGACTGATAGTGCTGGCTGTCGCGGCTGCTGAAGATCAGCACGCCCAGCTCGCCGCGCTCGCCCAGCAGCGACATCGCCACCGAGCCGACCGCTTTGGCCTGCGGCAGCAACAGCAGCAGTTCCGGGCCGTTAAGGCTGCCCAGATAGTGCTGCTGCTTGCCCAGACGCTGAATACGTACCGGCTCGAACGCCTGCCGCGACAGCGCCAGCTGCGTAAAGTCGGACGGTGCGCCAATCCGCCACTTTTCGCTGAACAGCCGCACGTTGGCGCCCGCCAGCCCCAGCTCGCGCGCCCAGCGATGCAGGCGGTTCAGCATCTCGTGCAGGCTGTCGGCCGCCGCCAGCCGCGTTTGCAAGGTCAGCAGCTGTTCGAACAGCCGATGATTGGCGCTGGCCTGCTCCATCAGCAGCGTTATTTCCTCTTCCAGCTGCGCAATCTGGTGGCGCTGGCGGCTGAGCTGCCACTCCACCAGCGAAACCGTGCCGCGTACCGGATGCGGCACAATCATTTGCTCGACCTGGCGAGCGTTGCGGATAAAGAAATCCGGGTTTTGCAGCAGGTAATCGCTCACCGCGCGATCGTCCAACAGGATATCGCTGGCGGCCTCGCTGACATGTTTCATAGATGAATAAATCCGTCGTAAACGTGAGTGGCCGGGCCGGTCATATAGAGCGGATGTCCCGGCCCTTTCCAGGCGATATGCAGGCTGCCGCCGGGCAGATCGACGCGAACCTTTTCCGCCAGCAGGGTTTGCTGAATGCCGACCGCTACCGCCGCACAGGCGCCGCTGCCGCACGCCTGCGTTTCGCCCGCGCCGCGCTCGTAGACGCGCAGGCGGATATGCTCGCGGCTGACTACTTCCATAAAGCCGACGTTAACGCGTTCGGGAAAACGCTCGTGGCTTTCCAGCACCGGCCCTAAGCTTTCCACTCGCGCCGTTTTCACGCTGTCGACCTGTAATACGCAGTGCGGATTGCCCATCGATACCACGCCGCACATCACCGTTTGCTCCGCCGCGCGCATCAGATAGAGGCTTTCCGCCTTGTTAGCGCGAAAAGGCACCTGCTGCGGCTCAAAATTTGGCTCGCCCATGTTGACGCACACCAGCTCATCCGGCGTGACGCTCAGCACCATGCGCCCGGTCTGCGTGCTGACGCGGATCTCGCTTTTATTGGTCAGCCCTTTCAGACGCACAAAGCGGGCGAAGCAGCGCGCGCCGTTGCCGCACTGTGCCACTTCGCTGCCGTCGGCGTTGAAAATGCGGTAGTGAAAATCCAGGTCGGGATCGTAAGGCGGTTCCACGATCAGCAGCTGATCGAAGCCGATCCCCAGATGCCGATCCGCCAGTCGCCGGATCAGTTCAGGAGAAAAATAGACGTTTTGCGTCACGGCATCGACCACCATAAAGTCATTGCCCAGACCGTGCATTTTGGAGAACTGCATGTTTGGCTCCAGCGAGTGCGTCATGAGTTACTGAGCCGATTGCTGTTCCGCATCGGTAGTCGTTGACTGCTGCTGCGCGCCGGACGCCGTACCGCTGGCGGTTTTTGGCGGTGTCGTCGCGCCGGCGTTTTTTGGCGGCTGCTCCTGCTTTGGAAAATAGAGAGGGCCTTTCAGTCCGCATCCCGCCAGGCTGACCACGGCCAGCGCCAGCGCCATCCGGCAAATCATCTTCTTCATGCTTGTTCTGCTCATCATTGCTGCCTGTTGGTAGACTATCATCGCAGGTGAAGTGCTAAAAGCAACAGGAAAAAGGCGAAGGTTGCAGAAAGGAAAGCGGTAAAAGGCACGGCATCCTGTTTGCCGTGCCGGGCAAAAAGCAGCGGCGGCGATGGGCTACAAAAAGTCTTCGCGCTGTGGCGTAAAGAGATCGATCAGCACGCCGCTTTCCAGGCAGACGCATCCATGCGGTATATTCGGCTGCTTATATAAGCTGTCGCCCGCTCTCACCTCGCGCTGTTCCTTACCGATAGTGAACAGAAAGACGCCGGAACGCACCCAGGTTAGCTGTTCATGAGGATGGCTGTGCATCGGGCCAATCGCGCCCTGCTCAAAACTGACCTCCACGCACATCAGCTTGCCGCCGTGCGCCAGCACGCGACGGGCGACGCCTTCACCCGCTCTTTCCTGCCGTGAATCTTTATAAAAGAAAAACATGCGTGTTCTCCTTACAATAAAATTGGCCGCTATTCTGCTCCGGCAGCGGCAATTTTCCAGGCAACGCAAAACCAACTGTGACGGCTATCATGCCGATTTGTACAAAAGCGCAAACGGATGAGTTGGGATGGCGTAATAGTTATTCCCGCCGCGAGGCGGGTTAATTTTTTACCATTTTGTGATGGGCGGCAATTACAGGGCGGGCAGCCTGGCTGAAGATGACCATTTATTTGCAAACGACGCCCGCGATAAGGATATAAAGCCATGACGATTACGCTTCCACGCGAGACGCATTTCCGCCATCCCGATGAAAAAGTTATTTTTCATTTCTGGCGGCCGGAAAAGAGCCTGTGTCAGGAGCACCGGCATGAGTATTGCGAACTGTTTCTGGTGGAAAAAGGCAGCGGCATCCACGTTATTAATGAAAAACCCTACTTATTAACCGCAGGCACATTGTGTTATCTCAACCGTCACGATTATCACCTTTTCGAAGAGATGAAAAATATCAGGCAGGTGAATTTACTTTATCTGGCGCCCGATCGTTTTAACGTCCTAAAAAATATTGAGCACTTATTGATTCAGCCGGGTGAAAGCCGCGTCTGGCAGATAAATATACGGGTAATAAAGCAGATCATGGCCAGATTAATGGCGCATTCGGCCACAAAGTACGAAAACAAGCTGCTTGGCGAAAGCCATAAGGAAGCTATTTTTCTGGAAACGCTGCATACGCTGAACCAGTGGCGCTATAAAACCCAGGATTTCGCCTCCAGCGACGATCGCATCAGCCAGATTATTATCTGGCTGAATAGTCATCTGGCCGAGCCGCTGGATATGGAGCGCCTCTGCCAGACGTTTGCGATTTCCCGCCGCACGCTGCAACGGGGGTTTGTCGACTATACGGGCGTCTCGCCGCAGCAATATCTGACCACCACCAGGCTGCTCCAGGCAAGATATCACCTGCAATACAGTGATATGACCATCTCCGAAGCGGGAAAGCGGGTCGGCTTTAACGAGGTCAGCTATTTTTCCCGCCTGTTTCGCAAGCAGTTTGGCCTGTCGCCCGGCCAGTGCCGTTAAGCCCAAAGCAGTTAGCCCTGCGCTTCGACCAGTTCCAGCCTGCCCGGCGCCACCGTCGCCGGATAAGGTTCGTCGCGGCAGATCGGCAGCGCCTCCCAGCGCAGCCAGTAGCGATGCTGCGGGCTATAGTCGCTGTTTTGCGCCGCCAGCAGCTGCACCTCGGCCTGCGGATGCAGCTGCTGGCGCGGCCGCAATAGCGTTTCCGGCAGCGTTACGCGGGCGGGGAGCGTTGCCGTCACGGTTAAGGATGCTTCATCAATCAGCCAGCGCCCTGCGCCGCTCCACAGCGAACGCCACGCCACTTCCAGCTGGCCTTCGGCGGTCACGCGCGGCGGCTGCAAAACCAGATCCGGCGGGATAGAGCCAGGCCCGTTGAAGTCCCAGCGAAAACGCCACTGGCTGAGCTGGCTTCTCTGCCAGTTTCCCGTGCCGTCCGGCCTGGCGAGATAAGCCTGCGAGCAGCCGTTCTGGTCGTAGCGGTGATAAATCAGCAGCGGCCTTCCCTGACTGTCAAAGCCGATTTCCTGCACCATATTAATCAGCCCTTCGCCAACCCCGGCGCTATCAACAATTTCGCCTCGTTCCCGCGAGATGGGCAGCGTCAGGTGCTGTCCGGCAGAGGTTTCCCAGCGTTGCAGGTCGCGGCTTCGCGCATAGGATAAATTGTTGTTGGTTTCACAGTGCGGGGTTTCGCGCCACATCCAGACCAGATGCCACCAGCCATCCGGCCCGGCTACCGGCGGCCGCGCGTAGCCGTTGCGTAAGCCTTCGCCGTCCAGCAGCGGCGTGTCCAACAGGCGCGACCACTGCCGCCGCGCCGTATTATATACGTTATAGATATCGTCGCCGTTGCCGCTACAGCCGTCGCGATAGCGGAACAGTAAACGTCCCTGCGCGTCTTTAAAAAACAGCGGGTAAGTTGTGCGCGCTTCGCGTGCGCCGGTCATCGCTCTGACCACGCGCAGCGAATAAATATCCAGCGGGCGTTCAGAGCGAAAATAGATCAGCGGATCGACATGCATATTGCCGGAAAGGTGCAGGTAGCCTTCGCTGTCTATGGCCATCGTCAGGTAGTTATGTGAATCGTAATCGGTGACGTTGGCGTCACGGTTGCGCGACGCCAGCCAGAAGCCTTCCGGCTGAAAAGTTTCCCATGTCGCTACGCCTGCACGACGGCATCCCACGGTGATGCGATGCGCGGCGTCGTACCAGGCGGCAAACAGCGTCCCCTCATGATGCAGCAGGCAATAGAGCACGTTAAAATCTGCGCAGGCCTCACCCACGGCAGAGACATGAACCTCTGTACTCATCTTTCATTCTCCTTGATTATTTTTACGGCGCAGGAAATAAACGGCCAGCACGATGGCACCGGCGGGATGAAGCATCGCGCCGATATAGATCGGTACGGCATAGCCAAAGGCATCAATAATGGTGCCGACAAAGCCGTTGAAGAGAATGGCGCTGATGCCGCCGAGCGCGCTCATGATGCCGATAGCGGTAGCGATGGCCGCGCGCGGCACCAGCCCGCCCATCATGATGGTCACCATGCTCAGCCAGGCGGTGCACATAAAATTAATCACGGTCATAATGCCTACCGCCAGCCAGATGTTTTGTACCGTGGGCAGTAAAAAAATCAGCGGCGCCAGACAGGTTACCGTCCAGATCAGATTCAGCCGCGCCCGGGTTGGCTCGACGCCGCGCGCCACCAGCCGATCGGAGATCCGGCACACCAGCAGCACGCCAAACACCGCCGCCAGCGGCGGAAACCACATCAGCTCGCCGACGCGTGCCAGGCTCAGCCCCAGCTTTTCCTGCATAAAGCCGATCTGCCAGTATTGATAAAAGAACCAGAAAGGATCGGTCAGCAGCCGCGCGATAATCAGCGTCCAGACGGGCGCGGAAGCCAGCACCAATTTATAGCGTTGCAGCGTGGAGACGCGGTCGTCCTCTTTTTCCGGCAGCGGCTCCGCCGACGTCGGCTGGCGACGGCTGGCCAGAAACCACAGCAGGCCGACCACGATGCCCGCCGCGGCCGGAATAAAGAATGCCCAGCGCCAGCCGCCCGCCAGCGTGACCCAGGCAATAAAAGGCGGCGCAACGATCAGGCCCAGCGACTGAATAATATTGGTCAGCTGAAAAGCGAAAGCGCGCTGCTCCGCTCTAAACCAGGTAAATATCGCCAGCGTCAAGGCGGGCACGACGCCGGACTCCGCTATGCCAAGAATAAAGCGGCCAATCAGCATCCCGGTCAGCGAATGCGCCAGGCCGGTGATCAGCGTGGCTATCGACATTAGCAGCATTAAAAAGGTCAGCACGCAGCGGCTGCCGAATTTATCCACCAGCGCGCCCGAGAAAAAATACATCACGATATAGGGCAGCATAAAAGCGGTAATCAGCAGCGAATACTCTTTATTGCCCACGCCCATTTCATGCATCAGCGTGGTTTTAAGAATGGAAACGATTTGCCGATCGAAAGAGAAGAAAAACAGAATGCAGCCGAGCAAGAGCAGAAGCAGAGAAATAAAAAGGCCGAACTTATTTCCTTCCCTGGTGAGTAATGCCTGTCCTTTTTCCATATATCCCTCGCGGTAATGCCTTTAAATGAGAATACGGCGCGAGTATAAAATGGATGATATCGGGCAAGAGCGCGGGATGATTTACTCTGTGAATAGCATCATGGCGATTTGTACTTCAGCGCCAGAACGGCGGAAGAAATGGCATTTGCCCGCAGATGGCGGGCAGTATCAATGCATCTGATAACGCGGCGTGTAGTCGCTGGGATCGTTGTCTGAATCGGTCGCGCACAGCTGCGTCAGCGTCTGGCTGCGGAAAGGGATAACCTGAAAACGATCGTCCACCTGCACAATCTGATAGAACTGCGGCAGGTTAAAGTTGATAAAGCTGGAGCCGTAGGTAAAGCGATCGTGCGAGGAGGAGTAGAAGCGGCTGACGTCGCGTACCAGCTCCTCTTTGCTGCCCTCGCAGTGATGATAGATCTCCACCCGATTGGTCTCATCCAGGATGTAGATATTAAAGCCGCGATCGTCTTTCGTATCCTCAAAGAAAAACTGGATGATGCCTTCGCTGGCGTAGCCGTTGACTACCGACGGCAGCCGCGTCTGATCGGTTTCCACCTTGATCGACAGGCCGTGCAGCTTGTTGTTGGAGATGGCGCCATAAAACTCCACGGCGTTTTCCAGCTTTTGCACCGAGACGCTCAGCCGCTCAAAGAACAGTCCCCAGGTTTGTCCGGCCACGCGCACGGCTTTAAACCGACCGGGTTCCTGGCGCGTGCTGGAGAGGCGCAGCTCGATACACTCCGACACCAGCTGCTGCACGCGAGTGCGGATCAGGCCGCGCAGATGCTGGCTGTAACAAAAGACCTCGACGTTATCCGGCGGCGCCGCATCCTGATGCATTTTACCCAGGATGGTTTTCAGCGCCTCGATCATCGCCTGCTCGCCGTTGAAATGCAGCGTACGGACTTCATTCCACGAGTTGCGGTAAAGCAGATCGATGCTGCCGATCAGGCATTGTTGCTGCTGCCCAAAGCTGAACACATCCAGCTTGCGGAAGTCAAAATGCACCACCTGATTGCGGAAGGCCGCCGTAGGATCGTGTTCCAGGTTAACGATGATTGCCAGATGGCGGATCTCGCACGGGCTGTAAAGCGCCTTTGCCGTCGGCGCGGGCAGCCGCAGCGGGAAATGGTGCGACACGTCCGTCACCAGCTCCTGTAACCTGGCCAGATCGCAAATCTCATTGCCTTTAATATGCAGTCGCGTTTTGCTGGTCAGCAGGCCGTTGAACCACGCCCACGCCACCAGCTTGTTCAGGTAGCGGTTATATTCCAGCGGCTGATGGCTGATGATGGACTGCATATCCGGCGACTGATTATAAAGATACCAGCCGGCGCGGTTGGCGCGGCCGTGCGGCACGTGAATAAAGGTCAGATGCGGCTCGGAAAGATCGGGCGAAATCTGTGGATTGACCAGCGTCACCTTGCCCGGCAGCGCCTCGAAAGCGGCGTAGAGTTTGCGCGTCAGCACGCCGATATCCTGCGGGCTGGCGCTGACGCTCAGATTATTGCGGCGGGCAAAGCGGATCAGGTTGCGGTAGCTCTGCATCATCGCGTCCAGCAGCTCGTTGTGCGCTTCACGTACGCGGCCGATTTTCCACTCGGCGCGGCTGTCCAGCATTGTGAGCCGCTCTTTGTCCCAGCCCCATTCACTGACCAGCTGGCTGAGAATTTCGCGCCGCCAGCCCGGATCGCTGTCGACGGAAAGTTTTTCGCGCACCTTCAGATAGAAGCAGCGGCGTACCAAATCCAGACGCGCATGATCGTCAATGCTGGTGAGATAGTGCGTGACGCGTTCCAGCATCATGCAGTAGGGATCCAGACCATAAGAGACGATTTCGCCGTCGTGCAGGCGCTGTTTGATATCCATCGCCAGCAGCCGGGTGCCCGGATACTCCCAGGAGTAGGCTTCCAGCAGCAGCGTCTTCAGCACCGCCTTATAGGGCGAGTCGATGCTTTTATAGAGCTGCCACAGGCTCGCGCCGAAATACTCCTCGGCGGAAAGCGTGCTCAGACCGCCCAAATCAAGCCACTCGTTCGGGGTCAGCACGCCTTTTTGATACAGCGACATCACGTAGTCGTCGTAATGCTCTTCTTCTTCGCCCGGCACCATATTCCACAGAATGCGTTTGCCGGCCATGCGTACCGCGGTGCGATAGAATTCGTCCAGCAGCAGGATATGCTGCGTGGAACCGCAGTCTTCGCCGCCCAGGCTGCCGCTTTCGTTATGACGGAAGCGGTTTTCGTCGATCAGAAAGAAGCTGGCATCGACGCCCATACCGGCGCACCATTTTTGCAGCAGCGTGCATTTCTTTTGCAGCGCCAGCCGCTCTTCGTTATCCAGCCAGGATTGATGGCAGACCCAGATATCCAGGTCGGAAGTGGCGTTCTGGCCGACGGAAGAAGTGCTGCCCATGGAGTAAACGCCGGTGATCGGCATCTCGCCCTGCGGCGTCAGCGCGGCGAGGGATCCAGATTTGCCTTCTAAATCATAAAGATAATTTTTTTGGCTTTCATCAGGCGTGTAGAAGCTGATGCCATGTGGAACGTTACCTGCAAGGTAACCCGGCATCAACGGATGATGATAATGTAATAAGGTCGGCAGCAGACTGTAAACCTGTTGAAAAGCAGGTCCCATGGCCGCCAGCGCGCGATCGACGCGTAGCTGGTTGATGGCATCCAGTCTCTGTTTCAGTGTCTCAATGTAGAGGTACAAGACGTCTCGCCTGATTATCCCAGTGCCTGCAAAAAACCCCGTTCCCGACATCCGCCGCTTGCTTTAAAAATAGTCGTGCGAATAATTGCTGGAAACGTGATCAATCTAACACCTGGTCGGTTGACCGTAAAGAAAGTTGCGCTACCAAACAGTTTAGCACGTTTTACCATCACCCCGACCGAAAAAGCCCGCATACCGCCCGCGCCTGCCGTTTCAGGCGGCGGAAACTGTCAGCCTTCCCGTATCAATGATAGGATAATCAGTGAACGATAAAAACGGTAACCAGCATGTCAGACAAAATTTTAAGAATAGCTACCCGCCAGAGTCCACTTGCGCTGTGGCAGGCGCACTATGTTCAGCAGCGCCTGATGGCCTGTCATCCGGGGCTGAGCGTTGAGCTGGTGCCCATGGTCACCAAAGGCGACATCATTTTAGATACGCCGCTGGCCAAGGTCGGCGGCAAGGGCCTGTTCGTGAAAGAGCTGGAACAGGCGCTGCTGGACGGCCGTGCGGATATCGCCGTTCACTCCATGAAGGATGTGCCGGTCGAGTTTCCCCAGGGCCTGGGGCTGGTCACGATTTGCGAGCGCGAAGATCCGCTGGACGCCTTTGTTTCCCATCGCTTTGATTCCGTGGACGCGCTGCCTCAGGGCGCGGTGGTCGGCACCAGCAGCCTGCGCCGCCAGTGTCAGCTGAGCGCGCGCCGTCCGGATCTGGTTATCCGCTCGCTGCGCGGTAACGTCGGCACCCGCTTAAGCAAGCTGGATGCGGGCGAATACGACGCCATTATCCTTGCCGTCGCCGGACTGAAGCGTCTGGGCATGGGCGATCGCATTCGCCATGCCATGCCTGCGGAAGAGTCGCTGCCTGCGGTCGGCCAGGGCGCGGTCGGGATCGAATGCCGTCTTGACGACGCGCAGACCATCACGCTGCTCGCCGCGCTGAATGATGAAGACACCGCGGTGCGCGTCAAGGCCGAGCGGGCGATGAATACCCGGCTGGAAGGCGGCTGTCAGGTGCCGATCGGCAGCTTTGCCGAGCTGGAAGGCGACGAGCTGTGGCTGCGCGGCCTGGTCGGCTCGCCGGACGGGCGCGCTATGATCCGTGGCGAGCGCCGTGGCCCGCGCGAAGACGCCGAAAAGATGGGCATCTCGCTGGCGGAAGAGCTGCTGAATAATGGCGCGCGCGAAATTCTGGCGGAAGTGTATAAAGGAAATCCGCCCAGATGAGCATCCTGGTAACCCGTCCGACACCGGCGGCCGAAGAGTTGGTCAGCCGTTTACGTACCGCTGGCCGGGTTGCCTGGGCGATGCCGCTGATTGAATTTACGCCGGGCACCGGTCTGGACGATCTCCCGAACCAGCTGACGTCGTTGCAAAGCGGCGATCTGGTTTTTCTTCTGTCGCAGCATGCGATCCATTACGCTCATCCCGCCTTAGTGCGAGCCGGCGTGTCGTGGCCCGCTTCACTGCACTACTATGCTATAGGCCGCACTACCGCGCTCGCCTTGCATACCGTCAGCGGACACGATGTCGTCTGGCCGCACGAGCGCGAAACCAGTGAGATCTTAATCCAGCTTCCTGCCTTACAGCAGGTAGCCGGCAAACGCGCGCTGATCCTGCGCGGCAACGGCGGGCGGGAATTACTGGCGGAAACCTTGCAACAGCGCGGCGCTGATGTACAGTTTGTTGAATGCTATCAACGCTGTGCGAAAATTTATCAGGGCGCCATTGAAGGCCGCCGCTGGCGTGACCGGCAGGTGGATACGCTGGTGGTTACCAGCGGCGAAATGCTACAGCAGCTTTATTCGCTGTTCCCGGAGATCGATCGCGAGGAATGGCTTCTGCACTGTCGGCTGATTGTCGTCAGTGAACGCCTGGCTACCCGTGCCGCAGAACTGGGCTGGCGCGATATCAGGGTGGCCGAGGGTGCCGATAACGACGCCTTACTGCGCGCGTTACAATAAACTTAAATATGGGATGTGCCACAATGACGGAACAAAAAGAGTCCTCTGCCATGGTTGAAGCAACCACCCCGGAGGAAGCGACCTTAACGCCAAAGCAACAGCCCGACCGTAAGCCACGCAATGCCGCTACGGCGCTGGCCGTGCTGGCGATTGCGATTGCGCTGGCTACGGGCGCAGGCCTCTATTTCCACGCCCGCACTCAGGCTCAGCAGCAGGCCGCGACCAACCAGGCGCTGGCTGACCAGCTTGCCAGTTTGCAGCAGGACGCCGCTGGCGAAAAACAGAATCTGGTGCGTCAGCTGGCCACGCAGAGCAGCGCGCTGGATACCGCACGCGCTCAGCAGGCGGCCACGAGCAAGCAGCTGGAAGAGCTGAAAGAGAAAGTGGCGACTATCTCCGGCAATGACGCACACACCTGGCTGCTGGCGCAGGCGGATTACCTGGTCAAGCTGGCCGGGCGCAAACTGTGGAGCGATCAGGATGTGACCACGGCCGCCGCGCTGCTGAAAAGCGCCGATGCCAGCCTGGCCGATATGAACGATCCCAGCCTGATCGACGCGCGTCGCGCGTTAACCCAGGATATCAGTTCGCTCTCCGCCGTCAGTCAGGTCGACTACGACGGCATTATCCTCAAGCTGAACCAGCTCTCCAACGGCGTGGATAATCTGCGCCTGGCCGATAACGACAGCGACGACGCGCCGATGGACGCCGACAGCGGTGAGCTTTCCTCTTCGCTGCGCGAGTGGCGACAGAACCTGGTGAAAAGCTGGCATAACTTTATGGATGATTTCATCACCATCCGCCGCCGCGACACCACCGCTGAGCCGCTGCTGGCCCCTAATCAGGATATTTACCTGCGGGAAAACATCCGTTCGCGCCTGCTGATTGCCGCTCAGGCCGTACCGCGTCATCAGGATCAGGTTTATAAGCAGTCTATTGATACGGTCTCTGCCTGGGTACGCGCCTGGTTCGACACTAACGATGCGGCCACCAAAGCCTTCCTGAGCCAGCTGGACGAGCTGAGCCAGCAGAGCGTGTCGATGGACGTGCCGGATACGCTGCAAAGCCAGCCGATGCTGGATAAGCTGATGCAAACGCGCGTGCGCAACCTGCTGGCCCAGCCGGGTGTCCAACAGCAGCAGGGAGAATGAGCATGCTTAAAGTACTGATTATTTTTGTCTTGCTGATGGTCGGCGTCGTGCTTGGCCCGATGCTGGCGGGCCATCAGGGTTACGTGCTGATCCAGACCGACAACTGGAATATTGAAACCAGCGTCACAGGGCTGGCGATCGTGCTGATCCTTTCGCTGCTGGTGATCCTGTTCGTCGAGTGGATCCTGCGCCGTTTATTCCGCACCGGCGCCAAAACCCGCGGCTGGTTTAAGGGACGCAAGCGCAGCCGGGCGCGTAAGCAGACTAACGCCGCGCTGATCAAACTGGCGGAAGGCGATCATCGTCAGGTTGAAAAGCTGCTGTCGCGCAATGCGGATCACGCTGAACAGCCGATGGTTAACTATTTGCTGGCGGCGGAAGCCGCTCAGCAGCGTAACGATGAGGCGCGCGCTAATCAGCATCTGGAACGCGCTACCGAGCTGGCCGGCAACGATCAGCTGCCGGTGGAAATTACGCGCGTGCGTTTACAGCTGGCGCGTAATGAAGATCATGCCGCGCGTAACGGCGTTGATCGCCTGCTGGAGGTCGCGCCTCGCCATCCGGAAGTGCTGCGTCTGGCCGAGCAGGCCTACGTTCGCACCGGCGCATGGAGCGCCTTGCTGGATATCCTGCCCGCTATGGAAAAAGCGCACGTTGCCGATGAAACGCACCGTCTGGCGCTACAGCAGCAGGCCTGGCTGGGCCTGATGAATCAGGCGATGGCCGATCAGGGCAGCGAAGGCCTGAAGCGCTGGTGGCATGACCAGAGTCGTAAAACGCGTCAGGAAACGGCATTGCAGGTGGCGATGGCGGATCATCTGATCGTTTGTGACGATCATGACAGCGCGCAGACCATCGTGCTGGACGGCCTGAAGCGCGGTTACGATGAGCGACTGGTGCTGCTGATGCCGCGCCTGAAAACCGGCAATCCTGAACAGCTTGAAAAAGCGCTCCGCCAGCAGATCAAGCAGCACGGCGCTACGCCGCTGCTGCACAGTACGCTGGGTCAGCTGTTGATGAAGCACGGCGAGTGGGAGCAGGCGAGCGAAGCTTTCCGTGAGGCGCTGAAGCAGCGTCCTGACGCGTTTGACTACGCCTGGCTGGCCGACACGCTGGATCGTCAGCACAAGCCGGAAGAAGCCGCGCAAATGCGTCGCGACGGTTTGCTGCTAACGCTGAAAAACAATCCCTGATCCAGGCTGGATTAACGAGCCGGGCGCCCTGCCCGGCTTTTTTTTACCTGTAGCCCGATAAAAAAACACCCGCCGATTTGGCGGGTGTAAATAAACAGGCCGAAAGACCGGCTGGTACCTGACTCAACGTTTTGCCCTGAACCTCCGTTAAGGCCTGACGGCGATAGCGGCAGATGGACAACAGGTACCCTAATGGCTCTGCATCATTCCCGGGTTTATGAAGCTTACGCGAACATAAGAGATGGAATGAGCATTCTACAGGGGGATTGTAGCATATACCGTGCCAGGTCTTCAGCTACGCCTGTGAACAATGCTTATTTCTATTAAATTCAGCCTGTTATCCTGAAAATATTCTTATATTACTTTTCAGGGGCCGTCGCTAAAAAACAACAGAGGCCGTTTACAGCGTCGTCAGTCAGCGACAGCTTATGTACAGGCGGGTAAACCTTTTAAATAACAATGAGATGAATGTCGTCTTTCAGAGACAAAGCAGAGAAGCCCTCGCCGGAAGCGCTGTTTACTGTAAAACGCACGAAAGCCGGGACGTTATGAAGGCGGGAAGCAACGTTGTCTCGCTGCGCTCGGCGCAAACCTCCTTCGGAGGTTCTCATCCTCTGGAAGCTACAGAGACAAAAAAGCCAGCTCGAGAGCTGGCTTTTTCTTAAAGTGGTCGGCGAGAGAGGATTATTCCCCTGCGGGCCGTTGCTGTAGCAACGTTGTCTCGCTGCGCTCGGCGCAAACCTCCTTCGGAGCTTCTCATCCTCTGGAAGCTACAGAGACAAAAAAGCCAGCTCGAGAGCTGGCCTTTTCTTAAAGTGGTCGGCGAGAGAGGATTCGAACCTCCGACCCACTGGTCCCAAACCAGTTGCGCTACCAAGCTGCGCTACTCGCCGAATACTGCTTTTACTGCGGCTTAAATCGCTTTAAGCGAAAACCCTGCCTCGGCAAGGTTTCAGGAATATGGTCGGCGAGAGAGGATTCGAACCTCCGACCCACTGGTCCCAAACCAGTTGCGC